>JABIBA010000016.1 GCA_018652955.1 Candidatus Peribacter sp.
TATTCATACCATCCATAGACAAGGCCAATAGTTGGCATGCTGAGAATGACACTCGCAATAATAATCCAGAAAAAAAGCTTTCGTAGGCTGACACTTAGTAAAAACTTTCTAAATAGCAGTACTCCGACAATACTCATTCCATGAGAGATGACGCTGAGTCTTCCAAAAAATTCAGCATCAAATCCAAGTTCATCAATCATAAAATACGAAAGTCCTCCACCACTACTTGGAGTTGCTCTCCACACAAAGATAAAGAGGATTGCCCAGAGTAGATCTCTTGTCATTGCACCCTTTAGTTTTCGCCATGTTTCTTTAAGTGAGAACTTCACTACTTCTGTTACTTCTTCAGTAATAATTAGTGCAAGAGCACTCGTAAGAAGTGGCAATGTTCCCGTTATAAAGAATACATTTCTCGGCCCAATAGCTTCGACAAGAATACCCGCTAGATACGCTACAGATAGGGCTCCAACCATTATCGATGCCCTGCAAATACTCTGCAGTTTTCCGGCATGTGCTTGGCTTCTACTTTTCTCCGCAACGATTCCATCAACAATTACATCAGCCAAGGCAAACCCCATTCCAGAAATGAATAGAGCGATCATTACGGTGTGAAACGAATCGACCCATGTTGCCATAGAAAAATATCCTGCAGATCCCATAAGACCTGCGAGGAACAAGTAAGGCTTTCTTCTGTATCCCCAAATAGGCTGTCGATCTGAGAAGAATCCATAGAGCGGCTTAATGCTCCACGGGATTATCGCAATAGATCCAAGAAGTGAAACTTGTGCAGGTGTAAGGAGGAGATCGTCCTTGTAGTAGAACGTCGTTGCTACAGAAGCGATACCAGTGGCACCTGCAATAAAGTAGACGAACGGGATCAGAATTCTTGAATAGTCTCTTTTCATACAGAGATACTACCCCTTTCGAACCTCTTCTATCAAACGGATCCTCTGATCTATCACTTCCTGCGTCCCGATATCATTACGAAATCGCACAGGGCCTTCTACCTGCTTACAGAGCTTCTGTGCTATGGCTTCTGCTTCTGCGATACTATCTCCTATACCGACGATCCCTGCAGTGCGAGAGCCTCCTAGGGTTAGCGTACCATCACTTTCTGATACATCTCCAAGGAAGATGCGTGCATTATCACCAACATCTGGCAGTGTTACACCTTCACCTTTGTTGTCTTTGCTCTCCGGGTAACTTTCTGGAGTGATGTACTTACAGACCGTTGCTTTATTGGCGAACGTGACCATGTCTTCGCTGAGTTCCTCGTTTATGATTCCTTGGCAGATATCGACAAAGTCAGACTCCAGTAGGGGCAAGATATTGAGCGCCTCTGGGTCACCAAATCTCGCATTGTATTCGATAAGCTGAATCCCCTTTTTTGTCGCAATAAATCCTCCGTACAAAATTCCTTTAAATGGACTTCCGCATTCATCTAGTAACGCTTTTGCTGTCTGCTTGTTAAGTAGTGAAGCAGCTTCAAGATCACTAGCATTTAGGAAGGGTAGGGAATGGTTACTATCTGAGTACGTCCCCATTCCTCCTGTATTTGGTCCCGTGTCTCCTTCATAGGCTCGCTTATGGTCTTGGACAGCAGGCATATCGATGACCTGTGTACCTGAAACAAAACTCAGCAAACTAAATTCTACACCAATCAACTTCTCTTCTATGACTACACGCCCACACTCTTCTATGCACTCGATAGCGTACGCGACACCTTCATCAATAGAGTGCACGTGTTCGCCACTGACTTTTACACCTTTTCCTCCTTTGAGCGCATCGTACTTTACTACGTAGTTCCCCTCGAGCTCATCGAGAAATGATCGAATAGAAGTATCATCTGTTTCTGTAAAGACTTTGTATGCAGGTGACGCGTCTATGCCGTGCTTGGTAAGTAAGTCTCTGGTAAATCCTTTACTGGCCTCTACTTGAGCAAGAGCTTTTTTAGGTGCTACAGAGGCGATGCCAATATCTTCTAACGCATCGGTGAGCCCTGCTCCTATAGGGTCATCAGGTGCAACGAATGCAAAGTCTGGTTGTACTTTTTTGGCAATATCAAGTACTGCATCAAAATCCATCAAGTCGGCAACAAACTGCTCAGACGCAAGTGCTGCAATGCCAGGATTCTTTGCAGGAACGATCGAAACTATTTCTGGATTCTGAGGACTGCGCGCAAGAGCATCTGCAATTGCGTGACCGCGAGCGGCAAGTGATGTGAGGAGAATCTTCATCTGCCTAGATCATATCAAAAAAACCCGACCAATGAAGGCCGGGTTGAGATCTTTCTTTAGTTCTTTCTACTAGTTCCAAGTACCAATGCTACGACAGCGACGCCGCAGTGGACGTATGTTTCCATATCTGAGGCAGAAAATAGCCCAAGAATGTCACCACCCAAGAATCCTAGAATGGCGATAGCAGCGTAAACAACGGCTACGAGAAGAAGGAAAAATCGCTCTTTAGAACTGCTTGCAGCCCAAAGGCCAATAATACCAGTAGCGATGTAGAG
Organism: Candidatus Peribacter sp.; assembly: GCA_018652955.1. Classification (GTDB taxonomy): domain Bacteria; phylum Patescibacteriota; class Gracilibacteria; order Peribacterales; family Peribacteraceae; genus UBA2170. The sequence goes on from JABIBA010000016.1 coordinate 2,513, forward strand.
CAAGTTTTGATTCATCTCTCCATCAAATACCCAGACGCTTCCCATGAAGAATCCGGCGATACCAAGAAGAGTAAATGCAACTCCAAGGAGTTGAGTGATAGGTCGTACAAGTGATTTCATTAAAGTAGTTGGAAGGAATTATTGGCAATATAGTACCACCAACTTACACAAGACTCATAGTCTTACTTCCGTCACCATCTTCATCGTAATCCTTTTTGTTGCCGGTATCACGAGAATCATTGCGACTACAGCCAAGTTCTTTAAGCAGTTTTGGAGTAACTTCTGGAGTGGGGTACTTCTTAGTAAAGCATCCTTCAGAAAATTTCTTAATCTTCTTGTTACCATAGGTAATAGCTTTGTGGAGATCTTCAATCTTGCTGTAGAAGAGACCATCAGCTCCGATAAACTTTCGAATTTCTTCGATGTCTTTGCTTCCAGCGATCAGTTCAGATTCTGTAGGAAGGTCGATACCATATGGGTCAGGTCCAATGATTGGAGGAGACGCAGAAGCGAAGTACACCTTCTTAGCCCCTGCCTCTCGTACGAGTTCTACGATCTTCTTACTCGTGTTTCCTCGAACAATAGAGTCATCAACTAGCAAAACATTCTTCCCTTTAAATTCTAGAGAGATTGGGTGAAGCTTAAATTTAAGACTGCGTTTTCGCATCTTTTGACCAGGCATGATAAATGTTCGACCAATGTATCTGTTCTTCACAAATCCTTCTCGGTAACGAGCTTTTACTTTATCAGCGAGACCTGTTGCAGATGCGCGACCTGTATCAGGGATAGGAATAACGGAATCGATCTTGATTCCAGCTTTGTTTATTTGGTCTGCGAGATATTCTCCCATGCGTACACGAGCCTTGTAGACGTTTACACCATCTAAAGTAGAGTCTGGGGCTGCAAGGTATACCCACTCAAAAATACACGGGTTAAGTTTTCCTTCTTTAACAATTTTGCTGTGCAACTTATTCTTTTTATCAATATAAATAACTTCACCAGGCTCGACGTCTCGAACAAATTCAAACTCAAGACCATAGAACGCACTGCTTTCTGAAGCGAGAATATATTCTTCTTTCATACCGTACTTTCTTTTTCCGAGACAGAGCGGCCTAATTCCATGAGGGTCTCTAAAGCCAACAATTCCGTGTCCTCCAATGAGAGCTACAGCAGAGTATGAACCTTTGCACTTTTTAAATACGGTCTTCATTGCAGCAAATACATGTTCTTCAGTAAGTTTTTTTGGTTTCTGGTTTCCGAGGGCAACTGCAAAAATATTGAGGAGGATCTCGGAGTCTGCCGAAGTGTTTAAGTGTCTGTAGTGTTTTTCGAGGAGTTCTTTTCCGAGCTCTTTATAGTTTGTGAGGTTTCCATTGTGCGCAAGTGCAATTCCAAACGGGCTATTTACAAAGAATGGTTGTGCTTCAAATTCACTGCTACAACCTGCAGTTGGATACCGCACATGACCAATACCCATAGGGCCTTTAAGTCGAGCAAGTGACTTTGTATGAAAGACATCGCGCACCATCCCTTTTGCTTTCTTGAGGTGGAATTGGTTGTTGTACGTCATGATACCCGCTGCATCCTGTCCCCTATGTTGCAGTAGCATGAGTCCATCGTAGAGATCTTGAATCACATCTTGGAAACCGGAGATCGCTAAAATTCCACACATATTAGAGAGTGAGAAGTAGGTTTAAGCAGGCTCGACAGAAATTTTTCTGAGGAGGCCGAATTTGCGGCGGAAGGTCGTTTTCCACGGAGTTATTCTATAGATATTTTTTTATATCGCAAGCGATTATCTGATGGCCATTTGCCGTTCTTTGGCTGTTACGCAGTTTCTAATGAGGCTAGCGACGGTCATAGGCCCTACTCCACCCGGTACTGGAGAGATGGCTGAGACCTTGGATTCAAGGCCTTCAAAGTCCGTGTCACCACTTAAGCCCTCGTCTGTTCTATGGATACCGACGTCTACGACAACTGCTCCATCTTTCACCATATCTGCCGTGATCATTTTTGGTTTTCCGACAGCAGCGATAACAATATCAGCTTGTTTAATCTGCTCAGCGAGATCTGCAGTTTTGCTGTGGCAAATAGTCACGGTTGCATTGCGATTGAGAAGCATAATAGCCACAGGTTTTCCTACAGTGTTACTACGTCCAACAACTACGGCGTGCTTACCTGCAATTTCAATATCAAAATGCTCTAGTAGTCTGATAATTCCAGAAGGGGTAGCTGGTGGAAGATGCTCAAAGTCTTTAGAGAGAAATACTTTTCCTAGGTTGTAGGCACCAAATCCATCAATGTCTTTCATGGGATCTATTGCCTTAATTATATCTGGCTCGTGTGATTTAAGATGAGCGGGCAATGGGAGTTGCACAAAAAATCCAGTGACATCGCTGTCATTATTCAAACCATCTATCACTTCCATCAATTCTTCGATTGTAATATTTTCATCTAAATGCCGGTGCTCATGTCGCATGCCAACACTGTCACAGCTCTTTACCTTTTGCTTAATGTAGCTGGCACTAGCAGGGTCGTTACCTACTTGAACAACGGTGAGCTTTGGGTCGAGTGTTTCGACAAGTGGTTTTAGAAAATCAAGCAGGGCTTTGCTGGCTATTTTGCCGTCGAGAATCAGGGGTGACATAATACTAGTTTAGCCTACCTTCACCGTACTTTCCTCCGAAATTTCACCAAAGTGTTCTTGGTACTGTCGTAAGACAAAGTCTGCTGTCATTTTCTTGCTTCCGGACGTATCAACAAAGATCACATTTGGATCTTCTATAGACTTGTAGTTTTCATAAACGCGTCGCTGAAAGTTCTCCATCTCAAATTGATCGCGCATCTTTCGTCGCTGTAATCGTTCCATACACACATCAAATGGAGGAAGTGTGATGAACGTAATATCAGGTTTAGGAAATTTGGCATTAATCGATTCTAACCATTCTTTATCAATTCCTTGAGCAGCCCCGTACACAATTGTCGAAAGGCAGTAGCGATCACTGACAATTGTTTGGCCTTTTCGAAGGGCAGGCTCCAGTACTGTACTGACATGATTAGCCCTATCTGCGCAGAAAAGTAGTTGTGTAGCGTCTGGTGAGGGCATTGTATCGTGTAGCAACATACCCCGAACCTCTTGACCAATTTTTGAATCTGTGGGCTCTGCAGTCTGCAGGACCTTTTTGCCACTTTTCCGCAAGGATTCGACCAAAAAGGCACATTGGCGTGTAGTTCCAGATCCATCCGGGCCGTCGAAAACGATAAACTTTCCGTCCATAGAGTTAACGGAGTATACCACGGGTACGTCTAAACCTTCAAAAAATGCCTTAAATATGCTATAATCAGATGATACCCCTTAAATTTATGGGTCCGCTCGATTTAATTAGGCATCCGCTGATATTCACCGGCATCACCCTACCAGAGTTCATTCGCTGGTACTTCTGGGAACAACCAAGCCGTATCTTGCGTGTGTACTTTGAGTACTTGCGAGCGTTTGTGGAAATATTTTCATTTATCTTCCTTGTGCGCACCTTAATTGCTCCTTGGAGACAGATAGCAGACCCGTATCAAAAAAGAGGGTTTAACCTAAGTCAGTTTTCTCAAACCCTTACACTAAACGTTGTTAGTAGGATTATTGGACTGATATTCAGATCGGTAACACTAATCTTTGGATTAGCGGCAACCGTCGCGCTTACTGTTTTCTTTGCTGCGTTCTATATGGCTTGGCTTTCGTTCCCCATTGTATTTTGGGTTGGTCTTACTTATGTATTTAGTGCTGCGTTTTAATTCATGCAAGTTCAATTTGATCCAACGGCTACAAGAGCGTTCTCAGCAAGAGTGCTGCGCCGCTTTATAGAAGGGCCTATTGCTATATTGCTTTTGGTACTTGTTGTGGGAGTTGTGCTATTTGAAGATTATCGAGAGCACACATTAAATCACTTTATCGTTGGTATTTCACTTCTTGCATTCGCCTACATTGTTACGCAGAGCTTCATCACCGATATGCTAGAGAATGATAATCGAAAAGCTCTCAGTAAGAAAAACGCTGCATGTCTTTTGACGTTTCATGTACTGCGTAGACTGTCGAACAAAGCAGACACTACGTATGAACTCTTAGAGGCTGCTATTAAAACTGAGAGAGGAAAGTTTATCCTCAATGAAATGGGACTCGATAAAGAGCGTCTTATAGAAGTTGCTAAACCAGAACTTGAAAAAGAGAAGATTGTTCCATTCCTCGGTGAGGCTGCAGCGAACATGAATCGCTTTGGTGTGAGGAAGATGGGGGCAGGTGTAATCTTGTTTACATTATTCCAGCGCGAAGGACCTCTAGAGCAACTCATGAACTCCCTCGATCTTTCTATCGCAGATATGGAGATGATTGTGAAGTGGGAACACTACCACGCAGCAGTGTGGCACAAAGATAAAGTCCTAAGTCCTGCAGGTCTTACAAAGACGTTCGGAGGAATGGGGCGAAAGTGGGTGACAGGATTTAATGATATTCTCGATAGTATTACAGAAGACATCAGCCAGAATATTCTGTATCGCGGAGAGCACAAGGTAACCATTCACTTAGATAAGCTGAAGGATGCTATGCACATTCTTACACGCTCATCTCAGCACAACGTTATTATCACCGGTGATGATGGATCTGGTAAGAAGACGTTTGTAGATAACATTGCCTATCAGCTTAGACTTCAAGAGAGCCAAAAGGGATATGCCTACACACGCGTGCTTACTCTTAAGGCACAAGACCTACTATCTGGTGAGCATGATCCGGACACTGTGCTCTTGCAAGCCCTAAAGAGAGCCAATAAACAGGGGCACTTTATATTGGTATTAGAGAACATTGGGCTATTCCTCCAGTCGAGCGATGCAAAGATTGCAGGAGTACTTAGTAAGTTCCTTCAGACAAAAAACATTAATGTTATTGGTATTGCAGACACCAAGGACTATCACAAGTACATCAAAACAAACCCTGCTCTCGAGACACAGTTTGAAGTGATCTCTCTAGAGCCAACAGTGTTTGCAGACACGATGTCTGTACTTATGGAGGAGTACTTTAATATCGAAGAACGTCAGCACACACACGTCACTTATAAAGCACTCAAGGGAATTATTGACCTTGCAGATCGCTATGTAAACAAAGGAGCCTTCCCAGGTAAAGCGATCGACCTCCTCTACGACGCAGTCGCAAATGCTAAGGAAGCAAAGGCTGAGTTTGTCACAGAGGATAATGTTCGTGAGATGATCTCTCTACGAGCGCACATGGATATCACAGGATCAGATGACAAGCAGAAAGAAGTCTTAAGAAACCTCGAGCAAGAAATGGCAAAAGAAGTTATCGGTCAGCGTGACGCACTCACCTCTATTTCTAATGCGCTCAAGAGAGCGAGTGCAGATATTACCAATCGCAAGAAGCCAATAGGAACATTCTTATTCCTAGGTCCTACCGGTGTAGGTAAAACACAGACTGCGAAGACGCTTGCGAAGAACTACTTTGGATCTTCAGAAAATATGATCCGTATGGATATGAATGAATACGGAAACGAAGATAGTGTGAGCATGGTTATCGGATCTACTGATCCTCGTTATCCATCAGAAGGATTCCTCACCCGTGCCGTTCAGGACAAGCCATTCTCTCTTATCTTGCTCGATGAGATTGAAAAGGCAGATAAGAAAGTGCTGAACCTCTTCCTGCAGATTCTTGATGAAGGTCACTTGATCGATGGGCAAGGAGTAAAGACTGATTTCCGTAATTCAATTATCATTGCCACATCTAATGCTGGTGCTCAGTTTATTGTCGAGTTCCTCAGAGAACATCCAGATCCAGATGCCGATACATTCAAAAAGACATTGCTTGATGAGCTGATTAAGTCTGGAAAATATTCTCCAGAGTTCTTAAACCGTTTCGATGACGTCATCTTGTACCAACCTCTATCTGTAGAAGAGACTGTACAGGTAGCCTCTCTTATGATTGGTTCAATTATCAAAGAACTTGAAGAGGGTAAGGGTATTGTCATTCAGATTGATGACGATGCAGTCGCAGCTATAGCCAAAAAAGGGCACTCCATAGAGTTTGGTGCTCGTGAAATGAAACGTGCTATCACCGATACTCTAGAGACATACGTAGCGGATTATGTGCTAAATAACGACGTACAGCGTGGAGCTGTATTAAAGATTTCTAAAGATGATTTGAAGCTCTAGTTTGAAACTTTGAACATCCCCATCATTCCATTACTGAGGTGTTCTGCTATATGGCAATGGAACATCCATTCTCCTGGATTTGAGATATCGAAAAGAATATCAACTTCGTGTCCGATAGGAACAAGGGTCGTATCTTTCCACACAAGATTGGTGTTAGGTACTCCGTTATCTGAGAGCACTAAGAACCGCTGACCATGGAAGTGAATCGGGTGCTGCATAGGATGTGCACTGTCTTCTTCGTTGATAATGCGCACTTTTACAACGTCTCCTACTTTGAATTTCCACATGAAGTCCATATTGGCTTTACCAGTTTCTCCATCTACTAGCTTCCACTGGAAGTCCTCGCTGGCCATAGTGGTATTCATCATTGGCATTGTATCTTCCCATTCTATTCCGGTTTCATCGTGATGCATCATCATACCTTCATGCATCATGCCCATACGATCATCAAGTTCTATGGTGAGTCGAAGGGTCTTATCTACAGGCCGATCAAACTCCGCTCTAAAGGCGTCGATATCTGCAATGACATCATCGTAAGATCTGATCTCATTGAATGCTTCTGCATAGGATTCGTAGACCTTTTCTTCTGTAATAGAGAAGTCTCCAAGAGAAAATTCTGCAAGAGGGCTGGTATGCATCAGTTTGTAGTCACCAGCTTCTTCAAACAACGCTTCTACAATATAGCGTTCAGCTGGAGCGATAGTTACAGCGTCTACAAAGCTATCGCGTTCATACCGCCCGACATCAGAGCCGACAAGTTTAAGTTTGGCACCTGGGATATGGAGACGGAATGTTCGGGTATTAGCGACGTTGGTGAAGTAAAACCGTACGACAGACCCCTTAGAAAACGTCTGATCGTAGTGTGTATCTCCATTGATAAGCATCTGGTTTCCAAATCGTCCCATTAACGCAAAGTTTGGATGATCTTTTCCATAGGGAACATTCTCTCCATTTTCATCCAAGAACAGATCGTCAAGGACGATAACTTCTTCTGCGTTTACAGGATTATATTCTGTCTCGTCATCGGGTTTTACAAACAGGTTTCCATAGAGACCCATGTCTTGTTGTATATCCTCTCGCACATGTGGGTGGTACCAGTAGATACCTTCATCAGGGAATTTTACAGTGTAGCGATGCGAGCCTCCTGGGAGAGTGACATCCATAGTCACATCCGGGACACCGTCACTTTTGTTATCAAGTCGCAGTCCGTGCCAGTGAATCGTAGTCTCATAATCAATATGGTTAGTACTGTCGATTGTTATTGTCGCTCCTTGAGGAGCTTTGATCATAGGACCGGGAATTTGGCCGTTGTATCCATACATCTTGAATGTTTTCCCATTGATCGTCTTAGAGACGATAGTAGGATCTATGCGTATCTGATCTCCATCAGAAACTTCAAGAACTTCCGAGGGTTGTGCCTCAGGAAAATTCTGACCTTGGCATCCTGCAAGAAGTACTGCACTAAGAATTAGGATTCTCTTCATTACGAGGCTTTGTTACAAGCGGTATTTCCACATCCACATCCACCACGTTTAGGCGCGTTTGGTTTTTGAGCGATGTTGCAACTACAACCACTTCCTTCGCATGTCTTTGGTTCTTCGTTGGCAGCAGGCTTAGAGAGCTCTCGCATCATTTCCATGTGTTCTTCAGGTGTTTGCTTTCGCAATTCTTCTACAGAGATATCCATGTATTCAGCCATATTGATTTCACTTTGCGAGGCATCAGCAGGATGAGCTGTATCTGAGCCAGCTGTATGGCTGCACGCTGCGAGAAGTAGGGAGAGGAGGAGTAGACGTTTCATGAGATTAGGGGTTATTCAATAATAATAGTTCCTTGCATGTCACCGTGACCTGCGCCACATTGTACATTGCAGAAGAAATCAAATGTACCAACTTTGTCTGTAGGAATCTTAACGAGTTTCATTTCACCCTGAGCCATGCTTTCTTTTATCCCAAGACCAGGAATTGCTACTCCATGGTTTCCTTGTATGCCCATAAGGTGAAGGGAAACATTTTCTCCTTTCTTGAGTCGAATGGTACTAGGCTCAAATTTCCAGTCACTGGTATGCAGCATAATTGTGCGCCCTTTTGTATCTTCTTGAATAGTGGGCGCATGGTTAGAAGGCGCGTTTGAGTTACTATTCAAAAATTTAGGACCAACAATTATTACAAGAGCAACAACTGCGAGGGCGGGTAGTGCTTGTTTAAGTTCAGAGTTCATATATAGGGGTAGTGGGTAGGGGTAGTGTAATCCTCTGCAAATTCTCTGTCAAAACATATCAAATACACCATTTCTAAATGGCTCCGCAAAGCCAAAAGCAGCTCTTAGAGCCTTGATTTATTTACGCGAATATGTAAGCGTGATACTTAGTCAATTCACAGGCCTTAACCATTCAACGGAGGAAGAACAATGAACGAAACGATGGGGATCATCATTGGTGTGATGATCTACACTTATACCGGATTCCTTAAGGCACAGTTCCTTAGGGGCATCAGGAGACAGAGTGACCAAAGCCAACAGAACTGATCAGTATCTTCGGGTCCGAAGATACAAGACTAAGAACCCGGTGACGACATACTGTCGCCGGGTTTTTCTTAGCCAAAAGCAGCTCTTACTTCCTTGATAAATATATAAAATCACGCAATATAGTAGGCAGTTAGTCTACTAGTCTCACTGTTACAGAAGGAGCTTCTCAAATGATTAGCTCGATTATGGCTTACTCCCAAAGAATCGAAATATTGCTTTGGGGGATTCTAATCCTCGTAGTCGCCATCATGATAGCTGGCTTCTACCAAAGCAGAGATAAGCCAGGAGGCTGCTAGCACTTTCGGTTCTCTCAAATGAGAGTGCCAACCCAATTACCCGGACGACGACACTCTGTCCTCCGGGTTTTTCTGCTACTATCTACCCACATGGCTCTACTTACTTCAGATCTAGACAAGCAAATGCGCATAGCAAGCCTGCTTGCTGCTGTTGTACTTTCCAATATGAAACCGATCTTCTCTAAGATTTTGTATCTCGAGGGATGGAGCCCTGTTCAGCTGTACTTTGTCTCGTTACTAGTAATGGCAATAGTACTGCTTACACATGAAATGGTTTCACTCGAAAGGGGAGTGCGATGGGGAATGACACGGCGAGATTTTCGAGGAACTATTATCGACGCAATCATTGGAGGAGTCATTGGTCCTGTGATGTTCTTTACAGCCCTAAGCACAGTCACAGCGTCACAGACTATTTTGCTGACGAGTATCTCACCGTTTCTCGTTGTAATTTTTGCAGTCCTTATGCTCGGCGAACGGATGAATGCACAAATGGTTTGGGGAGGGGTATTTATTCTTGCAGGACTTGCTGCAGCTCTTTGGTATGATTTGTCTGAACTGACTCTCTCCACAGGAGCGCTATTACTACTTGGGTCTTCTGTTTGTGGAGCGTTTGCGACGATTGTGCATAAGAAATATGTAAAACACCGTCACTTAGATTCTATTGTTTTTGTAAAAACACTTATCAGTCTTGTGCTTGTTGGAGCATGGTTACAGTTTACAAGCGAAGAGGGGCTCAGCTTCCTCGCTACCCCGCAAAACGTTTGGGGAGTTATGGCGATGCCAATACTTTCTTTCTTGCTTCCGTTTTTCTTATTCTTTAAGGCACTTAAAAAGACAAAAGCTACGGATGCGGGAATGGTTGCAGCGTTAGGTAGAGTAATCGCTCTAATGCTTGCGAGCGTATTACTTGGAGAAGCACTAGAAACAAATCATCTTATTAGTATTAGTCTAATTGTATTCGGAGTGCTATTTATTAACGTTCCACTAACCAAGTGGAGAGTGGTTCCATCGCGTCTCATGGAAATTGGTCCACTACGAAAATAACCGGCGTCGCAATGGGCGACACCGGTTGGGAAATCTTCGTCTTGTTCAGGCTTCGACGAGTTCTTCAGGGCGCTTGACTGGCCGAACTGTTTCGGCGAAGTCATCAGTTGTCTGGTCCCACTCGATGCAGTATCGATGATTCCGCTCGAACGGAATAATCATGAATTCCGGTCCGAAAGCTGCTACACTTCTGCGAAGCATGTATTCTGACAGAGGCGCAAAGCCTTCCAGAACCATGACGGCTACGTCAGCGTTTGGAGGTAACTTCCCTCGAATGCGACCGACCGCTCTAATCTGCAAGCGTCGACTCTGACAAATGTTTGTAAAGGGCTGCCAAAATGGTGCACCTTCCGTGGCTATGCTCCTGACGATCAGGAGCTTCTTCCGTGTCTGTGAATTCATAAACTCGTGCTTTCTGCCTATTCAAGTAAAGATCGGGTTAACCAGTTCGAAATGAACTGGACCGCGGCATTATACTCACAATATAAGATATGTCAATGCAGGGTATGTACCCCTGAAATGTGTTATTCTCTTTACATGACAGAGTTTCAGCGCCAATTACGCCTCGATTTCGATGCTCAGACTGTTAGTGCTCTAGCAGAGAGAAGTGCCACTCTGGCAGAAGTGCAAAGACTGATGAATGAGGGGAAGAACCAAGAGGCTGGGGAGCTACTGAAGACTGTTGAGCGTACAACAAAAAGGACTGAGGACTAACCTCACCCCCGACCCCTCTCCTTCCTCCCCTATCTCCTTTCCAGGAGAGGGGAGCTTCGTTAAATATGAGTATTGAATTTCCCCCTCTCCCTGTAGGCAAGTGGCGTGGAGGGAGAGGGGGTTAGGGGGTGAGGTAATACTTCTACATCATTCCTCCCATGCCACCCATACCTCCCATGCCACCCATAGCAGCAGCAGCTGCAGCTGCAGCAGCAGGATCTTCTTCCTTAGGAATTTCTGTGATAGCAACTTCGAGAGTGAGGAACATAGAAGCAACAGATGCTGCGTACTCAAGAGCAGAGCGTGTTACTTTCTTCGGATCAATAATCATTGCCTTTACGAGATCTTCGTACGTATCTGTTAGGGCGTTGTATCCGTTGTTGCCTTTTTCTTTCTGTACTTTGTCGATAACAACATCACCATCGACACCAGCGTTATTCGCGATGTGGCGAAGAGGGGCAACGAGTGCTCCTTTGATGATTTCTACACCAACAGCTTCGTCGTCGTTTGTAGTCTTGATATTTGCAAGTGATGTCAGTGCGCGGACAAGAGCAGTTCCTCCACCTGGGAGAATACCTTCTTCAGCAGCAGCGCGAGTCGCAGCAAGTGCATCTTCTACTCTGTGCTGCTTCTCTTTTTGTTCTACTTCTGTTGCAGCTCCTACTTTAATAACAGCGACTCCTCCAGTGAGTTTTGCGAGACGCTCCATAAGCTTCTCTTTATCGAAGTCACTCTTAGTTGTGTCGATCTCATTCTTGATTTGATTAACACGTAGCTCAACGTCTTCTTTGTTTCCGTTTCCTCCAACAACAGTTGTGTTGTCTTTAGAACAAATAACACGGTCACATGCTCCAAGGTCTTCAACGTCAGCGTTCTCAAGCTTGAGTCCAACCTCTTCAGAGATCACACGGCCTCCTGTGAGGGCTGCGATGTCAGAGAGGATTGCTTTGCGACGATCTCCAAATGCAGGAGCCTTTATAGCAAGTGCACTGAATGTTCCGCGAAGCTTGTTTACGACAAGAGTTGCAAGTGCTTCTCCTTCGATGTTCTCACAGATAATAACGATCTCTTTCTTTCCACTCTGAGCAAGTTTTTCAAGGAGTGGAAGAATCTCTTGGATAGAACCGATCTTTTTATCAGTAATCAAAATTGCAGGACTTTCGAACACCGCTTCCATACGTGCAGTATCAGTAATGAAGTATGGAGAGATGTACCCGTTTTCAAACTGCATTCCCTCGACGTAGTCTTTCTCGATTCCAAAGGTTTGTCCTTTATCGACAGTAACAACACCGTTGTTTCCTACTTGGTCGATTACTTCTGCAATCGTGTCACCAATCTCTTCGTCTTGAGCAGAGATAGTGGCAACAGCTTTGTATTCTTCTTTGCTATCGACGTCTTTCTTCATTTTTTCAAGATCCGCAATAACAGCAGTTACTGCTTTATCTATACCACGCTTAATAGAGATAGCATTCGCACCACTTTTCACGTGCTTTAGCCCTTCGGTCATAATGGCGTGTGCAAGAACAGTTGCAGTAGTCGTTCCGTCTCCAGCTGCTTCGTTAGTCTTCGTTGCAGCCTCTTTAACAAGTTGTGCACCCATGTTCTCGAACTTATCTTCAAGATCTACTTCTTTGGCAACAGTCACACCATCTTTGGTAACAGTTGGTCCGCCGTAGCTTTTCTCTATAAGAACGTTGCGACCTTTAGGTCCCATGGTAGATGCCACAGCATCTGTAAGAACCTGTACACCCTTGAGAATTTGGTCTCGAGCGTCTTTTCCGAAAATAATTTGTTTAGCCATGATAAAGGTTAGAATTAGGAATTATAAATTAAGATATTTTAGATCGAATAGAATCTGCAGAGAGAAACTTCACCTCTACATTTTTACCATTTTCATCTTTTAGCTCTATTTCTTCTCCTGCGTATTGCCCGTAAACAACGCGGTCACCTACTTTGTAAGAAGAGGCATCGATACCATCTTTGTCTTTACCAGATCCTACTGCGTAGACAGTTCCGATAGAAGATTTCTTATCTGATGCAGTATCAGGAATAATAATTCCAGAAGCTGTAACATCGTCACGAGTATCAGGAATAACGGCTACATGTCCTGCGGACGGTTCTAGGGTTACGGAGAGTTTTGGTAGGTCTGACATAAATTTTTTGGTAGTTGATTACAAAGACGACCAATCTTAGCACTCGAAAATATAGAGTGCCAACTAGAAAACTCACAAAAAAACCGGCTCTGAAGCGAACCGGTAATGAATCAATCAATCCGTCGTTATATGAATTGGTTAACGAGTCAGAAACTCGTAAGCTTTATCGAATGTATCTTCAAATGAGAATAAGCATTCGCCTTCATCTAGCGGTACAGCAAATTGCTGAACCACATCATCATCCATTGCGCACGTGCATACAAATGTACCATTTCGGGTAGCATCCTTCTTAAACGCAATGAGAATGCCCATAAACTGCGAGGAGACATACTCTACTCCATCGAAGTCCAGAACAATTTTGCCACAGTCCTTTCTGGGCAAGATTGCTCTCAGTTGAGATTGTAGTGTTGCGATATCTTTGTCATCTCTATAGAACTTATTCAAAAACTGAACGTGCGCTACTCCACGCACCATTTTGATTGAAATGGGATTATTAGTCTCCATGGTATGTATTCTCCTTTATATAAAGGACCGACTGATTCTTTATTAAATTACGCTAGTGTTGTGAATTGTCAATAAATTGACTTTCAATAATAATATGTTAGAGTCTTGCCACTTTTTTCTGAGACAGACAAACACTCCAAGAACATGGGTTCGGAGGTCTGTAATCAGATAAGTAAGGAGAGCTGTGTATGTCCTCAGGACATGAGGCTGAACCGAAGCGTCTCTACTCTGTTTGTCCGGTAAATGGTCTTCAGTATGAAGACTCTGCCGGAGATACCATCGTCGTAGGCCATGGATACTCAAGCGTCGCAGAGGACGCTGCACAACAACACCGAGCATTTGAACGCTCGAAAATGTAGCATTTGCTACAAGCTCACCACACTTTGCCCCCTGTTGATTTCACATCGGCAGGAGGGCGTTTTTGTTAGAACTCTACAAAGGCTTATCACTCACGATAAAGCCTGCAAGATCTAGATACATATCTTTCTTTGCAACGGTGAACGTATCGAGTGTTCCTATGGTAGAGAAAAATCCTAGAGCATCGAACACATCGTCTGCTCTGCTACGGAAGCTTATTGAGTTATTGTTAAACACTTGCTCGCCATCGTATTGAACGATGAGACTTCCGTTAAGGCGGCGCACAGGAACAGTATTGGAACGCGCAATGATATCGATACGGTGCCACTCGTTATCTGCAGCTAAATCTATTTCTGTTATGCGAGAGATATCAAACTCGTCTTGGAATCCACCATGAATAGAAAGCTCACCTTTCTTCGTCCACCCGGCCCCTACAAAGTAATCTGACCCGAGCACTCCATAGTTACTCGTAGTGATTCCTCCTTTAACTCCTGGCAGAGATCCTGACGTACCAAAATCGAAGTCTTCTGGGAATCGAACATAGTAGCGCAGGTGAATATTTTCTGTTGGCATCATCTTTCCTTGTCCAATAGCAACGACACCAGCCTTCGCCTTATCGTAGAAATGGGCAATAAAGTTACTCCCAGCACCTTTCGGATAGTGAACACGAAGGAGTGCAGGGAATTTGCCTCCAGGCTCTTCAATGCGCTCTACACGATCCAGATCCAACTTTGCTACAAGGTTAATACCATCATCTGCTTCTATAACAGGTGCGTCATTATCTATATAAAAGTTCCACTCGTCCTTCCAGTTTGAGCTAAGTGGAAATGAGTACGGATATTTTTTTCCTTCAGAAAAACTCTGGGTGCGGGCAACAGGTGTGCCTCCCAAGCTTTCATAGCTACCTGAGTCTAGGTGAGAAATCTTCGCATCGAGGCGGTGAATAATTTCTGCCATATCTGCTCTGGTAAGCTCTTGATTAAAGCTTCTGATGTTTACTGGAATAGCATTGCGACTTGCAAGACCTCGGACAAATTCTGCAAACCACTCGTCACCTTTCTCTCCACTAAGATTAAATCCATTGGAAATAATTTTAGCTGCTTCTACAAACTGCACAGGACGCTCCGGCTGAAATGTTCCATCAGGATATCCACCAATCATTCCAAGCGTCTTTGCATAACAGACATACTTGGCAAACCATTGATCAGTAACATCAGGGAAGCAGCTTCCTCCAGTAGAGGAGTCATAGAGAGATTCAATAATAATCTTTGTAAACTCAGCACGATTGATAGATTTGTTTGGGCCAAAGGTTCCATCAGAATATCCTTTTACTATTCCCTTCGACTGTACGTAGTCTATTGCCGCTTTATTTTGATGATGAACAGAGACATCAGAAAAACTTGCGAGTGCAGTAACAGGAATAAGAAGTGCTGTAAGCAGGAAGGATATTTTCATAATGCGATGGGTACTAAGTATTGCCTTTTAAATTCTCAATTTCTTCTTTGAGCTCTTTCATTTTCAACTCTCTTCCAATCATCAGATCATTAAGCTTCTTCAGTTCATCCACTTTCTCAGATAGTTCCTTGGTGCGCTCAACAACCTGTTTCTCACATTCTACCTTTGCATCTTCCAAGTCTTTGGTGCGTTTTTGTACTTCTACTTCAAGGTCTTGACCGTGCTTTTCGGAGTGCTTTCTGCGCAGCATTTCTAGATATTGCCTTCTTGTTATATAGAAGATATACACAAGGAGAATAGAGCCAGCAAGCACGACTACTGCTAAGGCTTTAGGGGGTAGTGACAAACTTGAAAGCGAGAGGAACGTATTGGCATCTATGTCGATTCCGAGAATTGCTACAGCTTTTCCATTCGAATCCAAGATCGGTGCGTAACCCGAAATCCATGACCCCCATTGGTCGTGAGTTATTTCCGGATCTACTGCAGGTCCTTCCCATGCAGCCTGTTGCATGGCAGGCATTTCAGAGATGTCAAAGAGTTCACCGGGTACTACCGCTTCTTCATCTGTATCTACAATTCCATTGTTGTCAGTATCTAACTCTTCGTCAGAAAAGAGCATGTCATTTTCTGCGACAAACTCTAACTGCATAGGATCTCCTGTTTTTCGCATGATGTATACGTACTCAGAATTCGGAAGCGCTTCTTGAATAGCAATAAGCTTGTCTGTCAGAGGTTTAAGTTTTGGATCCGACAGGTCATCTTCAGAATCGATCCCCTCAAATTCACTTGCCTCTATTTGAAGTACAGCAAGAGCAGCACTGTTTCTAACATCATCTTTTATATGGATACTCATATAGGACCTGCTCCTTGTTATGAATGCATAACTACAGGTAGACACTATTCCTACAATAATAATAGGAATGATATATGCTTTTATTTTTCTACTCAGTGGAGAGGTGTGTTCTTTCATGGGCATGATCATATATCAGATCGCGAAAATGCAAAACCCTGTGTAAGATACCCCTAATGAAAATTACCAACCCCTTTGCTCGGACAAAAGTACCATGGTGCACTACCTGTGAGTGGTTAGTATTGGGTCTTCTCGTTCTATCTATTCTATGGAGAGGAGGAAAGAGTCTGGATATGACGTGGCTTCTTACGGGGGTCGCAGCCTTTATTACACTCGTTTCACATACGAAAAATCGTCGCATCGGAAATAAAGATGTCCCTCTAATGCTTTGGGGGGCAGTAATGGGATTTATCGCTCTCACAATAATTTCGTATCTTCTGTCTACTACAAGTAATTACGGATTAGATGAAGTACTTAGAACAGGGGCACTTAGTCTTGTTCTTCTTTGGATCATTCGAGCAGCATCAGATGGTGATGCTGGTGATGAATACATTGTTCGAATCGTTCGCATTCTGTGTATTACGGTAATCGTTGCCTGTGGTATTGGTATAATGGTGTACGTCTTTCAGCCGGTGAATAGACTTGTTGGGTCGTTCTTCGACTTCCGTTTTCATACTGACTACTGGCCAAATGCATGGGCACAGTTCTTATTGCTTACGTGGCCCTTGGTGCTCTACTGGGTACTAAGAGACTATCGCTTTGATACTAAGGACCTACGAAGTAGGTCAGAGCTGCTCATGCGGTCTGCAATCGTCGGGTTAGTCTTTGCCTGCCTTCTTCTATCATTCTCTCGTGGAGGATTCTTAGTATTTTTGTCACAGCTTTCTCTATGGGGACTGATTATCTACAAGAAGACGCGTCCACAGTTTCCTGTTCGCAGCATAATACCCGTATCAGTCGTAGTAGTTACTGTCGCCATTGGATGTTTCTTGTCTATAAACGCAGTGCGATCTAATTTATATGAAGTGCAAGAGGTTGGAGAGAAAGTTACACTGTCTGCTGCAGAAGGATCGAGCTCTGTAAGTGAGCGGTTTGGGTTTTGGTCTCAGGCATTAAACCTCGCTACCCAAAAACCACTGTTTGGTTGGGGTCCGTATAGCTTTCGTTTTGTTCAACCGCAGTTACAGAGACAGGTGCTTGCAACATCAGATCACCCTCATAATGTGATTTTAAAAATTCTTATGGAGCGAGGAATTTTAGCAACAGTTCTCTTCGTCATCTTAGTAGGACTAGTAATGTATAGAGCAACAGTGCAACTGCTATCCGATCGTATAGAAGTCGGTTCATTAAAGTTTTCGTTACGCACGCTTATGTACATTGGACTCGTGGGTGTGATAGTCCATAACATGATTGATTTTAATTTGCAGTTTGTCGGTATCACGCTTCCATTTTGGCTGCTGCTTGGAATCTTAATGACCTATTTGGATATCGACTCACTAAGAAATGTACCACCAGCAGTCGCACGGTGGACCGAGATACTCTTAGCCAGCGCCCTACTTGTTGTAGTGCTCTATGAAGGTGCGTATCTTGGCATCTCTTCTGCTGGAAGAAGAGCTGAAGCTATTGGAGATCCATTCACTGCTATCGAATGGTACGAAAAGGCACAAGGTGAATACTTTACGAGGGATCTTCATTTAAGTCGTGCAAAAATATATGTTCAAGAAAGTAAGTACAAAGAAGCACAGGCTGCATTAGATGAGTACTTCGCTGTAAACAATGAGGACTTTAGAGCGTGGAAGAGGCAAGGGGATATCGCTCTTCTCTCAGGAGAGAAGCAACGAGCTCTTGAGTCGTACAAGCATGCCTTTGAACGTGGCAGATACAATGACCTCAGCGTATTGCACGGATTGATAGAGGCATACCTTGCTCTAGACCTGAAAGAAGAGATAGAGAGTCAAAAACCTATGATCGACGGATTGCTCGTGATGTTTGCTGATGCAATAGAACGCAATGCTCATCACATTGCCCTATCGCCAAATGTGGAAGAGTTGATAGCTATTTGTAATATGCTGGCGAGGCTCTACCCGCAGGAAGCTCCTCGGTATCAGGTAATGGCTGCAAAGGCAGATCACCATGCCCAATTCGAGCGTAATAGGATCCAAAGCAGGCCTCCAGGATTCCTGTGGTAGAGGCCAAAAAACTCTAGTATCCACTGTTGTCTTATTGAAATCCCTTTTACAATTATCACCTATGAAAAATCTCTCTCTCCTACTCCTTTCAGTTCTCCTTCTCTCCGGTTGCGGTGGTGACCGTAGTGAACGCCAAGAAGAACTCGATACAGAACAAATTCAGTACCCTATTCCAACGGGTGGCAAGGTAGAATTTGATAAACACGGAGAAGAGACATGGTTTGCCTACGGAGCAATGACAGAGGTGGGTGAGTACAGAGCAAACGGTGTTACGCAAGCGCATCAATTTGAAGACGGATACTATTTGCATACGGTAACGCTTAATATTGATCCTGCTGAAGATGGATTCTTTTATGAAGGATGGATAGTAAAGGGACCAAGTGTTATTTCTACCGGTCATCTTAGTAACTACTTTAGTGACTCACGCCACAGTTTACGTTTCACATCAGAAGACACGGATTACACAGGTCACACCAAAGTTATTATCACACTTGAACCAGATGACGGAGATCCTGCTCCTGCAACTCATGTTGCGGAAGGGGAGTTGAAGGTAACAACTCGGTAATAGGAGCTTTAGGAAGGAGTAGTTCGTATGCTTCTTGCAGCATTCCATCAGAAGTCATTTTAATATGACGAGCATAGATCCAAAAGTTCATGCCGTCCTCTCCACGAAGCACCATCTTACGAGTTTCATCTGGATACATATCTTTGTGATCCTCTTTAGTTTGAGTAGAAGTGATAGGTTGGTATTCAAGCATTGGAATTAGTAGTGAAGTAGATACAAAAAACACACCCTCCGTATAAAATCGGGGGCGCAGTTACGAGTACGTCAAACCCCCCTTACCTGCAGCAACAGGATGCGATAGGAGAGCAGTTGAGGACGTATGCACTATTCATCACTGCGATTGTATACCTGAATCAGGTCATTGCAATACCAAAAAAAGTGTCTAAGACCCTATAGCCTCTAGGAGGATTTTTTCAGTTCTCGCTGTGTGTGTTTGTGCGAGTGGCTACTAGCCTTAGCATCTATTTATCCTACTATCCTCTTAGCCAAGAGTGGGCAGGCTCATCATCATGGACAATGTCATGAAGACAATGAGTGCGGTGTGGAGTTCCACTACCGGAACAGATGCCGTGGGTGTGAATTGCTTCACTGGTACTATTGTAGGATTAATCATAGAGCTGCGGCAGTTTACGGATCTAAAACGTGGTGTCTAGTACCATTTGACTACATCTGGTGTTCATATTGCGGTAATTGAATGTAAAGATGCTTTATGTAGAGCCATTTACCTGTTGGCAGTACTTCAGATTATTTCCCTGACTTTTTGTATATAGAGGGTAGAGTAGGGGATTTATTGAACAAATAATGTATACAAAAAGAGATGACATATTTATCTAAATATTGCCTAGTACCGCTCTACAGTAGAACGCTCTTGAAAAGAGCAGTCGAAAAGATCAATTTATTGGAGTACAGTAGTTGCATGCTTTCTTCGGTCATCATTGCATATTACTTGCAGCAGTTTAGTCAGCCAGTGCGTCTTCCGCATAGAGTAGACCAAAGTCCTCGACATATTCAGTCAGTACATCCTCGAGGAAACCTGACTGTAGCAGCTGAATCTTCTGGTGCAGCAACTGTTCCTCCCGGGGCACAACGCGTAGAAATGATGAGGCTACGAATGACTGCTGGATGCAGTGGAGACATTACGATTAATACTATTTCTGTTCAGAGGAGGGGACTTGGAGCTAATGCAGACATTGCATCTATCTATGCAGTGCATCGTGGAAAGCGTATATCAAGAGCGCGACCAGTTTCGCGCAAAGATGGATCGGTAGATCTAAACGTACGAAATTTTAAACTTCCTGCATGCGAAGCAGAAGATATCTTGGTTCTTGTAAACTTTTCTCCAACTGCTTCTGCGGCAGGGGAGCATAGATTTCAATTACGTGGAGTAGAAGCTGCGGGTTCTACTGTTCGTATAGAGCAACACATCGCAGCGCCAAATGCTGCACGAAGGACATCGGGGCGTGCGGTTGGTCAGATTGATGTGGACTATTTAAACCTCACACGAAAGGTACGGTTTGGCAGAAAACAGACACTTTCAAGATTTACGTTGAAAGCGGATAAGAAAGATGACCATCTTCTTCGCGCAATTACATTCACAAATAACGGTTCTGCAACGAAAAGTGACCTAAAAAATCTCTACATTGGCTTTCGCAATAGGCGTATTTCTACCCTTGTACCACAGTTGAACGGTGACACTGCACGCATAGAGTTCGATCCACCGTTTCTTCTGAGGAAGAACCAAAAGTTAAAGTTTGGGCTACACGCAGACGTAAACGCTAGTCGAAGTCGCACAATTCAGTTCGTTATAGAAGAAGAAGGTGACCTCGAAGCAACTCCTGCAGTTGGGCGCTAGGAAAGATGGCCGTTTTCTGGCAAACTTTATACAATCCTTCTCATGAGAATTCACCGTTTATCATTTGTACTTTGCTTTGCGCTTGTAGCGTGTAGTAATCCCGAACCCGTTCAGCCGGACATTGCACCACAAGAGGTGTTGCAACGTGCTACGCGTGCTGCAAAGACGCTAGAGTCTGCTCAGTATGTATTGCAAGGGGAATTTGATAGCAAGACAGATGCACTGTCTGCACTTGGTACGGTACGCATGGATGGAATGCTCGCAGGTGGTGGAGAGCAGTTGCGGTTCCAGATGGATCTCACTGCGGATATGGAAAGCATAGAAGGTAACTCTTCTCTTACGGGGACGTTGGAAGTTGTCGTGATCTCTGAAGAGGAGGTGTATATGAATATTCGCTCTCTTGTTTCTCAGCCCAGCTCAGCATTATTTCAACCTGAATTAATTGCAACCCTTGCAGGGCAGTGGTGGCTGCTTTCCGAAGATGATACTCCACCAATGGCTGAATCCGTTACACCTGATCCACGCCTGTTACAAGCACAAGCCCAGGTGGTAAGCGTCACTCGTGATAGAGGAGTCGTATCCATCGATGGAAGAGATGTCCATCACTATGATGTTGCCTTGGATAAGATCAAGCTTGCAGAGTATCTTTCCGCAGTAGCTCTTGAGAAAGGAGTAGACTTTGACACTAAAGAAACTACGGATGCAATTGAAGAAATCCAGGCTAGTGGGCAACTATGGATAGATGCGGAGACGTACTACGTACAAAAAATAAACTGGGTTGTACAATCTATGCCACTCGATAACGGAGGGACAGCTTCTATTTCGTTTACTGTGAACTTCCGAAGCCACAATAACGCTCCTGCAATCCTGCCGCCTACAGGGGCAAAGCAGTTTTCTCCTGGATTATTGTACACACTACCTTCAAAAGCTTTATTTCCAGAAGAGCTTCGGAATCAAATCCCTGCAGAATATAGCGACGAAGATTTATTTGAGGTATTACAACAAATGAATTCCTATTAATTATGGATCCAGAAAATACACCTAGCGTCGATGGCATCACCCCTTCTCCAAGTGAAGAAGAGTCAGCTCCAGACCCTCTGAAAAAAGAGAAGAAAGAAGGATCTGAATCTAGTGCACGCTTCGCTCTCGTGACCATTGTAGGTATTCCATATGCTATGTATTTTGCGTGGTCGTTTTTCTTGCTTGCAGTTCTGCCAGATGGATCTGGCAAATGGGATTTTCTCATTGCGTATGAAAAACTTATCGCAATGTCATGCGGAATGGCATTAGCGCTCGCTGCCTTGTTTGCAGTGTTGCGTATCGGAAAAGCCTCTGGAGCTTCTGATAATGTTCGATACGGTGGATTTGCAAGAATTGTCATGTTTGTATTGCCAGGAATAGCCATGAGTATCTTTGCTCCGTATTGGATATCTCAAGAACCACCGCTTCCCCTTGTTATAGTAGCTCCTCCATTAGGCAATGAATTTGTAGCGCCGCTTTCAATTTCCTATAGCGCAGAGGAGGCAGCAGCAATATTAAAACGCAGAGGGATTAGCACAAAAAATTTCAAATGGGATTTGAGTGGTGATGGGAAAATTGATCAAGAGACTGTTACTCCAGAATCTACAGCGTACTACGACAGGCAAGGGGGATATAACGTTAGTGTAACGTTGGAACTTGGTGACGGGACAACACGAACCATAGCCAAGCGTGTTGTTATTCCACAAGCGGTATTCTCGTATAAGCCTTTTGTCCCTGTGATCGATGAGCCAATTGTATTTAGCGTAGCGCATCTTCTTCCTGATGAGAGAGAGTATGAAGTCCGTGAAGTGCAGTGGGACTTTAATGATGACGGGATTCCTGATGAGTCTTCGAATGACCTAGAGGCTACTCACACATTCCTCAGAACAGGTCCGCAGCGTGTAGTCGTAACGATGTTTAATACAAACCAAACACAGCAGCAGTTCTATCGCGTATTAGATATCCAAAAGCCACTTCCAAATCCATTCCCTGTCTCTATTGAGACAATTCCGGCGTTCCTTGAAAGTCCTCCTCCATTCCAGGTGGTATTCAAGCTTGTTACAGATGAGCCTCTTCAGGATATTAAGTGGGATTTCGATGATGGTTCTCCAGAAGAGACTGGTGATCGTGTTGGTCACACGTTTAGAAGTCGAAAGGTGTATCAGGTAAAAGCAAAAGCCCGAAATGAAAATGGCCAAATTTCTAAGGCTGTGAAGCTCGTAAAAATTGTAGAAAAGCTCGTCATTCCAGATCTTACATTTGAAGGGTCTCACCAAGTAGATAGCAATGAGATTATTGCAGAGGCTCCTGTAGCAATTTCTCTAACACCAAAGACTATTATGCCTCTAGTCGATTTCTGGTGGGAAGCTCCAAATGCATCTCAGGTAACTTCAACAGATACGACACTAAAGGCAATTTTCCGAGAAGAAGGTGTCTACACACTGGTATTACTTGGTAAAGACGCTGAGGGAAGAGTGATGCGCATGCCAATAAAACTCAATGTAAAACCCAAGACGCAATTCGTAACCTTTGCCCTCAAGCCTGCACAGGGTATCGCACCACTAACTGTACAGTTCGATGCTTCAGAAAGCTTTATTCCTGGAGAGACAATCAATGGATTCATCTGGGAATTTGGCCTTGAGCAAGGAGCACAAACATTTGGAGATGGGCATGCGTCACATACATTTGATATTCCTGGTGAGTACATAGTCTCTCTTACGGTACGAACAGAGTCTGGGCGATCTGAGACGGCCGCTAAGACTGTGGTTGTACGTGCACCGTTCCTTGATGCCTGTTTCACAAAGAGTCGTTCTGTTGGGCTCGTAGCCCCTGCTGGTGTGCGGTTCTTCTGGGAGTGTTCTACAGGTAGGCCAAAGAGTGTTGTGTGGAGTTTCGGGGATGGATCGGAATCTGATTCAGATCCAGATACAGGACCACAAGATAGATTTACTGATCACGTTTTTGAGAAGCCTGGTGTATACTCCGTCCAGCTTACGATCGAGAATGCTACAGGATCCAAAAGCACTACTACTCAAATAATAACCGTTGATTAATATGAAAAAGAAAGTACTTGTCCGCTCACTCGCTATTGTTGCCGTCGTTGGTCTTACGCTTAGTGCGTTGCTGCCAGCTCTTACTGCGCTTTAGTGTATAAAAGCATCGAGAGGGATTGTTGCTGATGTTTCAAACACATCAGTAGGTATGCCGTCCTCTTTTGCAATAAAGTATCCAGCAGAAGCAATCATTGCAGCGTTATCTGTACAGAGTCGTATTTCTGATGGAGTACGAACTGGGATATCAGAAACAATTTCACGTGTGAGTTCCCGTAGTCGCAGGTTTGCAGATACACCTCCTACGAGATGTATTTCTTGTATTTCGGGGTGCTTTTTAAGTGCGCGCTTTACTCTGTCTGTGAGTTGTAAGCAGATAGCCTCCTGATAGGAAGCTGCAAGATTGTTCGTGTCATCAGGGTGTTCTTTTACGGTATTTTTTAATGCGGTCTTTAATCCAGAGAAACTGAAATCAAATGTATCTACTCCAGCAAGAGCTATAGGTAATTTGTATGATTTCTTATCTCCTTCGAGAGCTGCATTCGCAATAGAAGGACCACCGGGGTAGGGAAGTCCGAGCATAGAAGCTCCTTTATCAAATGCTTCTCCAGCTGCATCATCACGCGTTCGCCCAAGTAATTCTCCTTTTGTGTGTGCTGTGCGGTACCACAAATCCGTGTGCCCTCCAGATGCACTGAGTGTTAGAGATGGGAAGCATGGCTTAGGATCTGCACCGAGCCAGACAGAGGTAAGGTGCCCGAAGGTGTGGTGCACTCCAATAAGAGGTTTTTTCCAGAGCGTAGAGATAGTACGAGCACAAACAGTTCCTACAAGCAGAGAACCAAGAAGACCAGGTCCACGTGTTACGGCAATAGCATCAATATCTGCAATATCGAGACCAGATTCCTTCAGACTCGCATGTAACACCGGAAGAATGCACTCCACCTGCCTCCTAGCGGCGTCTTCTGGAACCACACCACCAGACATGGAGAATACCTCTTTAGTACTAGCTATGGTATTGCTAAGCACCGTGCAGCCATCTTCTACAATGGCTACTGCGGTCTCATCACACGAACTTTCAATTCCAAGGATAATCATGTGAACAATAGTACAAGAATTTACCCCAAAGGCTACTTTCTATTGAATATATGCATAAATCAGATCATTGTCAAATAGAGCAAAATATAGTATAATAATAGTAGTGAACAAATATCAATTTCGTACGGTCCTAGTGGCCATATTGGCAATCGTTGCTTCTGTAGTTCTGTGGACTAGTGCTATTTCGTCAGTATCTCTTCCGCAAATTTCACAAGAAGTGGTTACACAGTTTGACGATTACCTTCGTACATTCTTTAAAGCAGACTCACAGAAAAAAGAAGTAAGTGTTACAGAGGTAACAATAGAAGATTTAGGGACGCACTTTGCGCGCAGCGTAGATCAGACACATGTGACAGCATCGGTCATAGAACATTCACAGAAGGTTACTGCAGAAGAAGCTACCGTCGAAGTTGTTGATGGTGATACAGGCGGTGATCTCGTCGAACCACCTGTTGTTATACACCCGTCTGCTTCGGAGCTTGATCAGTGGGATATATCCAGAGCGTGGAGTATCGCAATTCCAAGTCTTGGTATTCGTGCACCAGTGCTTCTGCCTTCAATGAAAAACTGGTCCTCAAGAGCATGGGATGTACTAGAAGAACAAATGCAAGTGGGCTTAAATCATGGAGCAGTAGCGTACCCACACTCTTCAGGTCCTGGTCGTAAAGGGAATCTCATTATTGCAGGTCATAGCAGTCCTCCAACAGAGAGCGCACGTAATAGTGAATTTGGAAGTCTATTTTCTCAACTTCCAAATATTGAAGTCGGAGAGGAGATTTCTATTGTGACAGCTGGTAGCCCTGTTACATACCGTGTAGAAAAAAAGACAATTGTATCTCCGCAGACCACCTCGATCTTAGAGCAGCAGCAAGATGAAAGCATACTCAAGCTCATTACGTGCTACCCAGTAGGTACTACACGTGACAGAATGATTATTCTTGCAAAGAAGATAGAAGACTAAACAGCCCTTTTCTGCACAGTGGCAAGCACGTATGCTAGAGAGGTGACTACGAATTCTATTATCCCTTGGCTACGAACTCATAAGTTTAGTTTGGTGATTTCTGTGTGTCTTATTACTTTGCTCGTAAAATTTCTAGCACCACTCTTTTTGTTTGATATTCCTCTTGGGTACGACCCAGGAATATACAGATACCTCTTCCTGCAGTATGCGCAGAGTCTTAGTAGCTTTAGTTTTCCAGAGCTGCTTCCTTGGGCGACAGAACACCCATCAGGACTATTTGTATTAGCATCCCCCTTTATTGCTGTAGGACTCCCTGTAGATGCATTGATCGGGTGGATGTGGAATCTCTTTCCGGTAATCTTGATTGTAGTCTTCTCTATTATAATGACAAAACGAGAGGGTAGAGCAGTTGGAGTATGTGTGCTACTTATGGGGATTTTATCTCAAGCTTTTTTCGATGGGTTCTTCGCGATGTATATGAAAGCATATGTTGCTCTTCTTCTTACTATTTACACATATTTCTTAGCAGAGAAGAAGTCGATGTGGTTTGTGCTGACCGCTCTGGCCGCAGTGCTGATCCATCAGCAGACAGGACTTATTCTTACGTTATCCCTTGGTATATGGTGGCTGTTCTCATTAAAAAATAACTGGAGTGATGCAAAGTACCGTCGCATAACCTATGTCTTAGGACTTGCAGGAGTTATTGCCCTTATCTGGTACATCCCACAATGGGAGCGAGCTATTTGGAGCCCTCTAAAATCTATCTTCTTATTGCGAGGAGACAATGCTCCTGCTGGAGCATTTCCTGATGCAAGTTTCTATGTACATACTATGGGGGTAGTCTTGCTTCTTGGAATTTTTGGATTGGTAATCAGTACAAAAAAAGACAAAGGATCTCTGTGGCAACTTTCTGTACTGGTGTGTGCTGTTTTTATCCTATTTAAGTTAGTGTTTTATAAGCGATTTTACCTCCAACTTGATTTCTTCTTAATGCCTTTTGCCGCTATCGCTTTAGTGTGGATATGGAATACCGCTTCTGCCTACTGGTCACGAGGCTTGCTGATTATGGTTCTCATAGCTCAGGCTGTTATCGGATTCCAGGCTATGCAGCTTCGGGCTCCACGGTTTTCTGCTCGTGAACTTACACAGATAACTGCACTATCAAACACCATTGAGCCAGACGCTTCTGTGATTGCCTTAGAGAATATCTCTGGAACGTGGCTACGTGGATGGCTTCCTTATAGAAAAATTGGAGCACCAGGGTTATTCGATTACCCCAATTGGAGCTACGATCAATGGGAGACGTTTGTAGATGGTACCCAGAAAGACAGAAAGGCTCTCCTTCAAGAGCTAAAGGGACCTGTGTACTTCTTATTGTCACCAGCATTTACTCGGTTCTATGGTGATCGTGCTCAGAACATTATCCTCGATCCCTGCATGAGCATCATCGAAGATGCTCCACTTATTAAATCTCTTTGTTCTCAAGACTAATGCAATTTCTTCCTACCAGACAAGTAGCAGTAGAAGTTCTTGGATTTTCTGTGCACTGGTATGGACTTCTCTACCTTGCAGCTTTTCTTCTCGCATATCATCTTGTCTTAAGACTCCAGCATCTGCGGTCACTTGAATTAGATAAAGATGCTGTGTCATCACTCCTTAGCTGGGCAATTGGAGGAGTTATTGTTGGAGGAAGAATGGGATACGTACTCTTTTATGAGTATGCATATTTTAGTCAGAATACGCTGGAGGTCCTTGCGGTATGGAATGGGGGAATGTCATCCCACGGAGGGTTTATAGGAGTAGCGGTTGCTCTGGGTATTGCCTTAAAAAAGAGGGGAGTTCCAGTGCTCGCTTTTCTCGATGTCATCACCGTTCCGATAGCCTTGGGGCTTGCGTGTGGAAGACTGGGAAACTTTATAAACTGGGAGCTCTATGGGACAGTCTCGGACTTGCCTTGGGCAATGGTGATCCCAGGCGTAGAAGGGTTGCGACATCCAACGTTCTTTTATGCACTTATTAAAAATCTGCTGATAGCTGCGATCTGCTATCGCCATCTTCGGTTGTCTTATCCAAGACCTGGAGAAACGTTCTCCATCTTTCTTCTGCTCTACGGAATTTTACGGTTCTTTGTCGAGTACTTTAGAGAGCAGCCATATGGTTGGTTCGAAGTAGGAGTAATTAGTCTTTCAAGAGGTCAGTTACTTACGCTTCCTCTGATACTTATAGGTGTAATTAGCTTTTTGATGGTTGGGCGACGTCAAAATTCCTAAGGAATGTATTTCTGTGTAGCGGGCATACACCAAACATTTCTAATGCTTCAATATGTTGAGGGGCACCATATCCTTTGTGCTCTTCAAATCCATACTTGGGGTACTGCTTCGCGTATTCCACCATCATTCTATCGCGCAGTACTTTAGCGACTATAGATCCTGCGGAAATACAGGGTTCTGTTTCATCACCTTTTATTACGCCACTCTTTGGATAGTTAAACCAAAACTTATCACGACCATCAATTAAGAGGTACGTCGGTGTCACATGCTTCTCAACCATTGCCAGTGCTGCGTGCATTGCCTTTTCTGTGCAGGCAAGTATTCCATTTGTATCGACTTCGGATCCAGCAACTATTCCGTATCCATAGGTGCAGTTCTTCTCAATCCAAGAAAAAGCTTCCTCTCGCTTCTCGGGAGACAGGGATTTACTATCGGCAATAAGGGGATGTTTCTCCAGTTGAGGATCTAGGAGGCAAGCACCAGCCACTACAGGACCTGCCAGAGCGCCACGTCCAGCTTCGTCTACGCCGACGATAACTGCAGAATTCTCTAGTGGATCAGGCATTTGAGATATTGACAAAATATAGTAAATGTTGCACAATAATAAGAGATCTTTCACACATAGTATAAGTCAACAAACGCCTTCATTGAAGGTGTACGGCGGAGCCGTACCAGTGAGGGCAGAGTTGGCTTTCAAGGAGGAAAGTGATGAGTTTATTTAGGCAACTATGGAATGGCGTGTGGCACTTCGAGACCCCTCAGGACGAAACAATCCGTTGGATTGTTGAGTGCGGTCTGGGAGAAATGATCTGTCTAGGGATACTATTTATCCCTGCGATAGCAATCTTTGCCGCCTACTGCCATGTCTTAGAATGGTTCTACTGGACCAAGCCGCAAATACGTTTCGAAGTTCGTCATACTATCGTCGAACAAACTGGGGATTTCTCAGTGTACGACATGACAGACGAAGAACTCGAAGCGCTTCACGACGCGGAGATTGATTTCTGAAAGCTTGATTTCGGCGCCCTGCACTTTGTTGCACGGCGTCGTTTTTTTAAAGCGCTTGCAATACTTCTCGTGCAACGACGCGCTCGTCCCAAGGAATCCTGCCTTCTAGCTTAGTAAACGTAGAAAAGGGCCCCATACCACAGAGAATAATTGCATCACCACTGCGCGCATTCTTACAGAGAAATTCTATAGCTTCACGTCTATCGAATATTTTGTGTGCCTCACAAGCACTCTGGTCTATTCCTGCCCACACTTCTTCTAGTACCTTATGAGGATCTTCTCCGTATGTTTCATCTTCTGTGGCGACAACGATGTCAGCCATCGCACTACATATCTTCCCGATTATCGGACGTTTCTCTTCCATACGATTTCCACAACTTGAACACAGCACCATCACTCTACCTTGCGTGCCGACAATCTTACGCAACGCTTCTAGCCCTTTTTCATATGACTGTGGACTGACGGCAAAATCTACGAATACAGAAAAATCTTGTCCTTCATCTATGCGTTCCATACGACCAGGAAGGGCGGTAAACGATTGTAGTGCATCAATACTTTTTCTTTCTGAAACTCCTAATGCCTTAGCACACGCCATGGCACACATAGCATTTTCTAAATTAAATGTACCAGGAATACTGAGACCCAAAGGAAATTCTTGTCTGCCAGAAACAACAGTTGCTCTACAGCTTTTTGAATTTGCTTCGATTGCTTTTACATAAATATCACTAGAATCTGTTCCATATTCAACGGTAATAATTGAAGGAATTTTTCGGAAAAGCTCAACACTTTCATCAGCTGCATTAAGTACTTTTACCCCTTTGCCTTTAAGCATCTGAAATATAATTCCTTTATCTTTGCGGTACTGCTCCATGGATCCGTGATAATCAAGGTGCTCTAGGGCAGTATTTGTAATACCAGATACCAGAGGCCATGTATAACTGACGCGTCCTTGTACAAGGCCATGAGAGGACATTTCAATCACAGCGTACTCGCATCCTTTACGAACAAGAGTACGAAGAAATCTTTGTAATTCAAACGGACTTATAGAGGTGAGGTGTGTAGCGTTTTCTTCTGTAATGTCATCTATTTGTAAGAAGGCTGTAGAAGCAGCTCCAACGCGAAAGCCTGCTTTACGCAAAATATGCGCTGTCATTCCTACGGTAGTTGTCTTTCCATCGGTCCCAGTAATAGCGACGATACAGAGCTTTCTCGCTGGGAATCCGTAACGTAATGCTGCAAAAAATGCCTTATTTTTATACCAAAGAATGCGCAGTGGATTTCTATTTCCAATCAGGGATTTAAGACGTTTTAGCATGAGAGACACAGCATAGCACGAGCTGCTTCGCAGTCGCGGTGAAGTTGCTGCGAAAGTTTCTCTACACTGCCAAAATCGCTAATAGCTCGTAGCTTCTCGGCTACTTCTACAGTGACAGAGTGTGGGGCTATAGCAACAATCTGGTCGAGCACATGCACCTCACAAGAGGGTATTGCACCAAGTGTTGGTCGAGAACCGTAATGCATAACAGCAGGAACGCGAATGCCATGTTCGCCGAGGCGAGCAAAGCAAGCGTAGACCCCTTCTTCAAGCTCGGGCACAGAGCTCATTTCTAAGTTGAGAGTAGGGAAGCCAATTTCTTTCCCCTTTCCTGTGCCGGTAATAACAGCTGAGGTGAAGTTCATTACTCTTGTACGTTTGCAGCGGCTTCTTTTTCGGTGCGAGCACTATCTGCCATGTTCTTTGATATAACCTGAACTTGATCTGCAATTTGTGCGAGCTCACTATTCTTTGCTCTTGCACGGTCAGATAGATTCCAGGCTTCTCCAGCAAGACGAATAGTCTCGTCAAAATCTTTTTCAACTCCTGCACGATATCCTCGTACAAGTGCGCGGAATGCTTCGGTAATTTTTACAGCTCCCTGAACAATGCTTTCATCAGGCTTTGCAGCGTGAGCTCCACGCGCTGCAAGCAGTGCTCGAGCAGATGCATACTCTGCCTCGGTTATGTCGTTCTTTTCTAGGAATGTAAGAATGATAAGAATCTCACTTTCTGCTTCAGAGAGGAGTGCTTGTGTCCTTCGCTTTTGCTCGTACATGATAAACCGATGCAAGATGACAGCGGTCTCAGCACGGGTAAGTTGTTTTGCAGGTGTGAGTGTTCCTTCTCCAGAAATCATAGTCATAGAAGCAGTAATTCCGTAGCGCATATATGGATAGAACCACTCGTCTGTATTGGTAACATCTTGGGCAAGTGGTAATTTGATTTCACTAAAAGCAGTTTTAGGTTTTGCACCAAATGCTTCTTGCACCATCTTCATAAACTCAACTTTGATAACCAGATTCCCTCCGTTGAATTTATCTTTCTCTGGTGGGCCATCGATAATCTTCGCAGCCCTAGCGAGTTCTACATACGGTTTATACCAATCATCATTGCTGACATCTGAGAACACAGTGTTTGCTTCTTTGGCTTGTGCTAGTTGCTCTTCGGTGATTAGTGGCGCAACAATAATCTTTAATGCTTCTGCTCTATTCACTTTATTATCAGGCTTAAATGTTCCATCAGGATATCCAGAAATAATTCCTTGGCTTCGTAAATATGTTACAGCCTCATAGGCGTAGTGGTCTTTTGGAAGGTCTGAGAATGAATCTTCTTGAGCAAACCCACTTACTGGGAGAAGGAGGAGAGCTAGAAGGAAAAGAGGGGTGTTTTTCATATGCACAATCCTAACAGACCAAAGGCCTCTCTACCAACGTAAAACACCTCTAGAGTACCAAAATATGACGTTCTAAGGTTATAGACATAAAGTCAATAATATGTTAAAATAATAAGTCAAATGAACAAATACTCACAACAATACTTCTTGGCTATCTGCAGCGTTATTCTGATGGTGCTTCTCGTGCCTTCACATTCTTTTGCTGCCGATAGCAGCTCGTTTAGACTATATGATGGCGTCTCTGATATTGCAGATTCTTCACCGTTAGGGTCTACATCGTTTTCCCTAAATGAAGGTGGAGAGACTTGGGTTGCGTATCCTATAACCGGTAGCAACTTTCAAATTGTTACTGCTCCACCAGCAGCTGCGGAGTCTAGTAGCTCATCTAGTACGCAGTCGTCAGAAGAAGAAGCTTCAGATGACAGTGGAGGTGGATCTGGAGGAGGACACCGTGGAAGTAGAACGAATGAGGGAGGCTCACCAACGAAGCCATCTGCCCCACCCAAGCCAGCATTACCTGGTCAAATTTCAGATCAGCCAGATTCTACAATTGACGAGCCAGAGGCAGATATCCCACTTCCTGGTGCAGATCTCTCTGTTCCAGATGAGCCAGTCTTCACGACTCCTACAGAATCAATTTCAGATGTACGAAGAGAACGCAGAACAGTTCAACCACACTTCTTTGATATGACAGAAGAAGAAAAGCTTGTATGTGATTGCCCAGATACACACCCAGCACCGCCAAGGATTATCCCAGTACCGACAGTCTTCCATGGCCCACTCCCATCTATGTTGATGCTGATGTTGGCATTTGGATTGGGGTATGTAAGCAGGCTCTACAGACCTGGACATGTACAAGTCTCTAAAAAGTCTCCTAAGAAAAAGCGATGAAAAATATAAGAATGATTACCGGCGCGTTCTTCCTTTTTGCAGGGCTGCTCAGCATTCCATTTGTCTCGGCAGAAACGACAGCTCCTCAGCGTGTCATCTACAACGGTCATTTACTAGATGCTTCAGGCGATGCGATAACAACGGAGCACAAGATCCGATTCAGCTACTGGACTAGTACAGACTATGTATCTGGAGACGTCACAGCTACTGGTGCCATTAATATCGGTGCTACGGAGTATGGTTCTTGGTACGAAGAGCACACAGTAACGCCAAATAGCGATGGATATTTCTCTGTAGAGCTTGGGAGTGTAACGGCACTTCCAGACTATTCAACGTTATCGGTAACGACGCTGCTTAATCTGCATTTACAGGTTGAGGTAAAGCTCGCAACATCCGCAGATACAAGCTATGAACTCCTCGATAGAGATAGCTCAGATGACACAGTAGATCGCTCACCTGTACGCTCAGTCCCGTTCTCGCTCAATGCAAACTTGCTGGATCGACATGGGGTAGGTACAAGTAGTGGATCACTCAGCTTCCTTGGTAGCGGAGGTTACTTGCGTGAAGCGGGCACTCTTGCAAACCGCTTTACTATCGACGCAGATAACTCCAGTGGCGGAACGCTGTATTTGAGATTTGGAGCAAGTCTCGGAAAAGAATTGAGCTACGAACAAGACAACACGTACTTCAACTTTAACGACGATGTAAATATCGAAGGTAATATTACACTTTCAGGTCTTATTAATGGAGTAGATATCACAACGCTTGCAGCGGGATCTGACCAGGTTCACCTCAAGGTAAATAGTGGTGCAGGCCTCTCAGTTAACGTATCTGCAGGAGACTATCGTCTTAATGGAAATGTGACACAGTATGCAGGGGCAAGTAATCAATCCGTCACAGATGAAGCTACAAACTATGTCTTCCTCGGTTCTGGAGGTCTGACAATATATACGTCTGGCTTTCCTACCGGTGAATCCTTTATAAGGCTTGCAACGGTTGTGGCGACAGGAGGTGCTATCACTACTATTTCTGATAGAAGAGTATTCAATTCTGATGACCGAGAACGCACTATTGTACGCACATATGCACCTTCTTATGAAGGGGCTGCCTATGAAGGAGATGGCTCAAATAACACGGGCCAGCTGTATGTAACAAATTCAGGTGCTGCGGTAACCAACCACTATGTCTGGACAAGTACCAGAACAAGCCTTCAGGACTACGATATTGTCATTCATGCAGAAATTCCTACAGATTTTGTTCGATGGGGGACGACTCCTATTAGTCTCAATTACCGTACTACCTCAGGAAGCACGGTATACTCTCAGGCTGATATAGAAGTGTTTGATACAGCTGGTAACCAGGTAACACTATCTGGAGATGCTTCAGACCTCTCTAATACTAGTTGGACTACAGCAGATATAGGATTTACCGGTTCTCCTACGTGGACGACAGGTAGTGGATTCCTTATTAAGATACGACCTTTCGCTAGTCATAGCCAAGAAGTCCAACTTGGACACGTCAAGATTAGACAGGTAGAGCTACAGAGCGAATAGCCACTCAGCCCTGTAGTTAGCTAAAAAAACTCACAATAAACCTATTAACTGGTCAAGTCCTACTGCAAGCCAAGAAAGCCGTTTTTTGGTATAATAGTATGAATCATTAATAAAAAACAAATGCACATCCCTCTTACTATTAAGCGCCAACTACGCATGCAGTACCTGTTGAGAAACACAGCGGCAGCACTTTTGGTACTCATGGTACCGACGATTGCAGTAGCGAGTTCTTGGAGTCCGACTCTCCTTGTTAATACAGAAGCCTTCCAAACAATTGATGACGGAGATGGGTCTTCTAATATAGAACTTAGATTCGGAGCTACAGGAAGTGGTCTTATTTTGAACGTTACTGAGAATCAATTTGAGTTTGATACAGACTTAGAAGTTCAAGGAACTGCTTCTGGTAGAAAGCTTCACGCACAAGACGATCTTACTTCTTCTGGAACATTAGTAGTAGAAGGTAAGGCGACATTCGGATCGAGTATCGTGCTAAACGGAGTGGAGTATATCTTCCCATTTGGAGATGCATCTTCTACAGGTAAGATTCTTGCTTCTGATGGTGCAGGTAATCTTACATGGACATCTGCAGGGTCTACCCCAAATGTGTTCCAAACACTTTCTGTATCAGGATCAGGGCAGAGTGACGTTGTGTCTGATGAGGCTTCGGATACGCTAACATTTGCAGAGGGAGCTAATGTAACCATTACCACAAACGCTGGAACAGATACGATTACTATTGCTGCTACAGATACGAATCAACAAACAACATTCACTCTCTCTGGTGATGGAGGAGGGTCAGACCAGACTATCTCTCACGGAAATACATTGGAGATTGCTGGTGGTGACTCTATTACTACTACAGCTTCTGCAACCGATACTCTCACAGTAGACATTACCGATGATACGGTAGACTTTGCAGAACTTGCAGATTCTCTTACTGTAGATGCAGCTACTACAATCTCACTTGGTTCAAATAACTTTAACATCGATGCGACAAGCACTGGTGAATTTAGAGTAGAAGGAACAGCTTCTGGTACTCGTCTCCACGCAGATACAGCACTTACTTCATCTGGGACACTTGCTGTTGATGGTGCGATTACCTTTAGAAGTCTCACTTCTTGTACAAACCTTACAACAAACTCAGCAGGAGTCTTGGCTTGTAACAACACTGACTACATAGAAGAGAGTGAGTTGACCACTGAGGCGCATTTGGAAACTCAGATTACAGATGTGACCAACTTTATTATCGAAGAGGAGATCAATACTGAGTCTGAACTAGAAGCTCTTCTAGGAGATGTTTCTAATGTACTGACAAATAACGACTCTACAACAGATCTTACAGAAGGAACTAATCTCTACTTCACAGACGAACGAGTAGATGATCGTATAAACGCAGCATTTAGAGCTGGATCTGGTATTACCTTTAACTATGACGATACTAATAACACGTTCACGGTAAACACAGGGTTCTCTAGTGGTGCTCAAGTAAGCCTCAGTCCTGAATACGCAGGTGCTGTGTATTACGGAGATGGTGCTAACAATGTAGGACAGATGGTACTTGCGTACGACTCTACTAACAAAGAGAACTACTACAAGTGGACTTCTACAGTATCTACTCTTCAGGATTACAACATCGCTATTCGCGTAAAGGTGCCAGACGAATTTACACACTGGGATGGAACAGCACCGATTCAATTTAGGTACAGAACAAATGCAGCTTCTGCAGACGATAACCAAATGGATGTCACTATGCTGGATACTGCAGGAAGCTCTGTCTCTCTCACAGGAGGTACTAACTTTGCAAACACCTCATGGACTACAGCGACTATTACCGGTCCAGAGGCTGCAGGAACATACACTCCAGGGAGTTACGTTACGATAATCATTGCTATGCAGGCGCGCACTACCAACTCCGGTGAGGCGCACGCTGGGTTCCTTAACCTTAACTGGTCGACGAAGAAGCGTTAGTCGTCGATTGAAAAGTCGTATAATTTCAATAGGGTCTTTGACTCTATTTTCTGGTATAAGAATGGCTTAGGTAAGCCAAAACACTACTTTCTCCTCTTTCGGCGCATCCAACTAAGTCCAGCGGCTGCACCTCCTCCTATGACTGCAACAGCAGCAGGACCGGTGTCTCCGACAGGAGCTTGTTGCTGGATGAGAGGTTGTAGTTGTGCCATTGGTAGCTGGTACGGGAGTTGCTGGAAGTTTGGATACTGAGGGAAGTTAAATTGTTGCTGGTTTTGGAATTCAATGTCAGAAGGAGCTTGTTTAGTATTCTTAAAATCAATCTGCTGTTTATCTGAAGCAAGAAGAGTCTCCTCATTACAGTAGCGGTCACATCCATCTCCGTTAATCCTGTTATTGTCGTCACAGATTTCATTAAGATCAATGATGCCATCTCCGCAACGAGCAGCTCCACAGTCTGGCCTACAAGATGCAGCTGGAGACGTGGAATTCAGGATTCCATCATCACACTCTTCACCAGGATCAATTATGTTATCTCCACAGTGAGAAGAATTGAAGCGACAATTGATACAGGAGTAGGGGAGTGCAGTGTTATGAGAACTCTGCTCACACTGTTCATTTAGGAGAGATTGCACAATCCCATCTCCGCAAATACCAATCTCTAGAAGACAGGTGGAGCTGCAACCATCGTTGTCCCTCCTGTTTCTGTCGTCACATTCTTCGGGACTCGATAGAGTACCGTCACCACAAACGGTAGACGCAGCGACTAGAATTTCAACTGGTGGATTATTGGCAATTTCGCCATCATCGTTGTCGCCATCTCCATCATCATCACTTTTCTCAAGCAAAATACATGTACAGATACTCAGGTCACATACACGACCAAATTCACAAGAAAGCGATACGGAGTCGCACTGCTCTCCTGCATCAAGCTTTCCATCTCCACATGTAGCGACAAGTGGTGAAGTTGGATAACATGTACAGCTGTCGAGATCACATGCACGCCCTGTGCCACAGTAGTCGACGCCAAACTCACACTGTTCACCTGTTTCAATTTTCTTATTCCCACAAGAGGGGAGTTGATGTTGTAAATTACTGTCTCCTTCATCATCCTCATTTCCGATCATTCCATCGTCATTGGTATCTCTTCTGGGCCTACGCACTGATGATGAAGAACTGAATTTAATAGGGCCGACTCCTCCAGTGTTACCTGTATCAGGAGCATTTGCATCGCTGTCATCATCAGCTCCAATTGAAGCAATAGATAGCGTAAGACGTGACAGTGACGAAGAAGATGTTACTACTGGGGCATTAATACTAGATGTAGACTTCGCAACGATAATTCTACTTGTAGAAGAAGAGCTATCAGCATCAGGCTTTTTCTTGCAATCTTTACCACAGGTAGTGTTTTTACCTTCATCGTAATCACAGACGTTGAGCTCTCGGCGGCAATCTGTGTTAGAGGTACATGTTTTTCCACTCGCTACACCTCCGCAGTGACCTGTATCTCCTCCTGCTAATTGAGCAAGAAGGCTTTTGCTAAATCGAGACAATAAGTTTCCTTGTAGATTTGTTTTATCGCATGGAGCATAGCGGTAAATGCCATTAGCTTGCTTGGTAGTACCATAGGCAACGTTGCGCTCAGGATCCCATGTCATCGAAGGTCTGTCGGCACTTTGAACGGAGCTTTTTACAAGAATATCTCCTTCAGGATCGTACGAGTACACCATTCTAGGTGTATCGTGCGTTTGAGCTATGCCAAAAATAAGTGCCTTGTCGTTTTCTGTGTCCCAAACTGCACTAAGACTTCCGTAAGAGTTTATGTTTGCGAAGGTGTTCGTTGATGTTGAAATAGAATCATTCACCGGATCAAATTCATGTATATATATGCTACCAAAAATATATATCTTTCCAGTTTTGGGATTCCACGCACTGGCACCTTGACGTACATTTTCTTTGAGCTTAGATCCCATAGTTCGAATACTTCTTCTT
Organism: Candidatus Peribacter sp.; assembly: GCA_018652955.1. GTDB lineage: Bacteria > Patescibacteriota > Gracilibacteria > Peribacterales > Peribacteraceae > UBA2170. The sequence goes on from JABIBA010000016.1 coordinate 40,745, forward strand.
ACAGGATCAAATTCTAGTATTTCTTTTCCAACCGTACTTGTCCTGCTATTTGGATCATTCTGGTCAGGAATTCCACCGAAAATGTATACCTTTTTTCTCTCGGCATCCCAAACTGCAGTAGACCATACTCGTTTTGATGGAAGAGAGACGCCTATATTAGTTCTTAGCACTCCAACATCTCCGACTTTGGGATCGTACTGGTAGATCCCACTGGAGGCTTCGTACTCATCAGAGTCACGATTTGCATAGCCTCCAAAGAAGTAAAAGTTATCCCCATTATCATCATAGATAGCAGCAGCCCCTCCTAGTGAATGGTGTTCTGGAATGACTAGAAGCTTGGATGCTGTATCTTGGGTGATAGGATCAAACGTATAGAGATGATGACGGCTATCTCCAGGCTGAGGAGCTTGAGGATGAGTAAGTGGCCCGAGGATCATGCGTTTGCGATGAGAGTCCCACACTGCAAAATCCCCACCCCATAGTGAAGTTCTTGGAAGGCTCATTTCAGCTATGGTTTCCCAAGATTCTGTACACTCTGATGCTAGTGGATCGGATCGATAACACTTCGGTGTGTAGCTCAGAATTTGATCGTTTCCTCCATCTTGTCTCGTTCCAAACATAAATACTTTCTTGTAAACTGGATCCCACACAACAGAACCTTCTAGTCTCATCTTTCCGGAAGGATAGTCCACCTCTATTTTCTTATACTGCGAGTTCGAAAGAGAGATTTTAGAAATATACTCACCTTTCCAGTCACTAAAGAAGTACACATTTTCTTCATCTTGATCCCATGCAGCATTCATTAAATTATTATCATTTTGAAATCCACTGAAGTATTGTGTTTTAGAAAATGAACCTGACTCAGGATCAAAGGTTAAGCCACCACGAGCTCCAAATATATGAATGAGGCCGGTATTAGCATCTTGAATGACCGAATGTGCTACAGGATATTCTGGCATACCTTCGCGTGTTAATACTGTATCGATCCTCGGGTCATAGACTTTGTACTGCCCCCCGTCATCGCCTGCATTGTAGTTCTCTGCAAAAATGTACACCTTATCTGTAGGCTCATCATAAATTGCTGCTGGTCGTTTGTATTCTATAATTTCATCGTAGCCAAGTACCTCATTCCATCCTCTAGTACGAGGCCCCAAAGTACCTGAATTCTTACGTATCGTATCTGCAATTGGGTCGTACTCTAGTACTTCAGTATGAGAATAATATTCAGTCTCTGATGCGTAGTATCCACCTAATATATAAATCTTCTTGCGCTTGGAATCCCACACTGTCGACATTTCATAGTGTGAGCTTGGAAGCTTGGCAGACATCGTTCTCACTTTTCCACTTGCAGGATCAAATTCTAATATAGCTGTTGACCAAGCGCCTTGGGAGATATAGGCATTGGACCCCCCTCCAAACAGATAGATCTTGCCGGTATCTGGCACATAGATGGCAGAAGAGGTAGTGAGATCATAGGGCAAGCGTACAGGCTCTATAACTACTTTTCCTTCGACGCATTCGGTTGGTGGAGAAGGTAGCAGATCTTCTTCTTGCTTACGTTGTCCACAATCATCTGGGCAATACACATACCCCTCACAAAATTCTCCGTCACATCCAACTGCACCTTCGTTTTGACTGCAGACTCCATCTCCACATGAAGAAGCAGATTTCTGTAAGTTATCATTACTATCTGCAACACAAATAGTCATATCTCTACACTCTGCATCTACCACACAAGTAGCTCCATCAATAGTACACTTAGATCCATTGTCACATTCTTCATCTTCATTAGTGACACCATCACCACATATGTCTCCAGTTATTGTCGAAGCAGAAGATGAAGAACTTATGCCTACATCATCTTTGCCGCACTTGGATTCACAGAGATCTTTTGATGAATAGGCAGGTCCAGCAGTAGGTGTGTCACATGACTGTGGCAGTTTTACACATGAGCCTTCACAGCATCCGTATCCTAAATCTTCTGATGCAGCAGAATGAGTAGATGATGAGGAGCTACTTTTGCCTGGTCCTCCCTGAGGGCAGTTTGGTACTGGTAGTTGTGGGCAGGTGTCTTCGTTGTCTGGAGGACAGTCGAGTGGGCAGCTAATGCTCGATTCACTAGAGTCACAGACGTAGTTATAGTTACAAGTTTCTTGGTGACAGTAACATGCACACAGATCTGGACCATTCGCCTGGCATCCAAAGTTACAGTGCACGCTGTACTTGCTTCCGTTGCACTGTGCTTCGCAGCTTATTTCGAATGCAGGTATCTCATTTCGCGGGATTGATACAGCGTTAGAAGCAGAAGGATCCACAGGGTAATTTGCTGCACAAGCACATTGTGTTTCCCATGCATAAAATGGACAGCATTCATCAGTTGTTGGTACTTGGCCATTGTTACAAACTGCACTACATGCAGTAACAAGGGCTGGCATTTGTGCCGGGCTGGTATCTTGCCCTTCTTGGCATAAACTTGGAGCACTTGGATTGTAATTATCTCTTTGGGGTGGTGATACACAGGTACACGTATCAAAGTTACATCGTTGACCACCGCTACAACTTTCATCTCTGTAGCATTCATCGTTGTTGATACTGCATTTGTTACGACACGCACAAGAGTCAGCGTCGCAGTACGCAGCTTCTCCACAGACTTCACCAACTCCAGGTTCACATTGCTCTCCGAAAGAGAAGACTCCATCTCCACAGGTATTTGACGGAGCACACCAGCAATTGCTTGAGCATTCATATCCTGATGGACAATCTTGCATTTCAAATGTTTCACCGTTGTCACTGTACACTTGGCAATCACAGGCTGAGCAACTTTGAGTCCGCACACCTTCTGTACTTTCTAAATTACAATATTCATCGCATCCATCTCCGTTGTCATTATTTCCATCATCACACTGTTCTTGTCCTCTTTCGTATATTCCATTTCCACAGGTATCAAGATAGTTAGAGCATGTGTCACCACATCTAGCAGGACCGCTTTCGATATAGAATTCTCCTAGACAGGTGTCTTCTGTTGCATCGTCATACACTGGTTGGCAACTTGTTTTGTTTACAGATCCATCGGGCTGCGTTCTTCCATCCGGTAGGCAGCAGTGCCTGTATTCTGGTTCACAGTCTTCGCTACATCCGTCTCCACTATCAGTATTTCCATCATCACAGCTTTCGTCATATCCCTGTACGAAACCATCACCACAAACAGATTCTGGAACACCACAGTCTTCCATGCACTCTAGATATCCAGGATCAGGCTCGACAGAGCATACTTCATATGGTGCATCTGAGTCGTACGTTGGTCCATTGCAGTAGAGGTCTGGGAAGAAGCCTTCTGCGTAACAACCTTGTATTTCTTCATCTTCTCCGTCTGGATCCCAGCGATTTGGAATTGTTCCTTGATAACAACATATTTTCTCTTCGGTGATGCAATCTGCACTGCATCCATCGCCACTATCAGTATTTCCATCATCGCACCACTCGTCATAGAGTGAATCTACATTTCCATCTCCACAGGTAGGAAGTGTGCAATCTGTATGACATGAATTTCTATCGTCTGCATTTTGAGAGCCATTATCACATTCTTCACCTACTTCAATAGTTCCATTTCCACAGTTGGTATTGATTTCCTGACAATCGTCGCCACATAGTGAATCACTTGTGTCATAGACACAAGAGTTTGTTTGCCACTGGCAGTCAGAATCTGATGTACAAGAATAGCCTCCGTCTGCTCCTCCGCAAATACCTACAGGTCCTAGCGGATCAGTGCCAGTGTTAGAATTTGAATTTCCTGTGTTGTTACTATTCCCACCAGAGCAATTAGCAGCACCAGCTTCTACTGGCGTATTCACAGAATTACTACAGTTTTGTGTTCCTTTGTGACAGAGCCGCATTGCAGTGCCAGCGGCAGGGTAGTAGCAACGTTGTCCTGTTCCAAAGCCGAATGAAATGTGGCTTCCTGCATTATGTGATCCTGCTTCTGTTCCTAGGAATGTAGACCACACTCCGTTTTCTTGCATCTCTAAAGTGATTGCTGTTCGCGATGGTGACGAGAAGGAATACTCAACAGTCAGCGTACCCTGATCTGCATGACTTAAGGAGTGTAGTGTAATTTGACCAAGTGCCACTTGGCCCAAGAGACTATTACCCGATGGTAGGTAGGCATTTGTATCTGGGAAGATACATGTTGATATGTCTGTGCAATCTGCATCATCTAAGCATGATGACCCATCGAATTCACAGACAGAGCCAGTGTCACATTGTTCTCCTGTATCAACGACTCCATCTCCACAGATTGATTGATTGCAGTAATTATTACATTCCAGCTCTGCATCTGTGTAATCTACCTCTGCAAATATTCCACCCTGTGTACATCCATCCCCTGCATTTATATAGGTACAACTGTTGCCACTTCCAACTTGATCACAACAGTACGCATTACAATCATCATAAAGATCACCTGTCCTTGCTATAGGAATTCCAACAAATGCTAAGAATTTATGGAATGGTGAATACGCAGTTTGTGGATTACACGGACTCACTTCAATTTTACAATCAAGACTACAGCCATCTTCATCTTCAATATTCCCATCATCACACTCCTCATCATCATCAACAATCCCATCTCCGCATGCTTTTAGCGTGCAGTCGGTTCTACATACTCCGTTTGGGTTATCAGAGTTGTCGTCCGCTAGATCACACTCTTCTCCGCTATTGGACTGGATAGTGCCATCTCCACATACTTCATCTTTGCAGGTGCTATTACAGCCATCATTGTTTGTAGTATTTCCATCATCACACTCTTCTCCTGAATCAACAGTCCCATTTCCACATCCTTCTAATAAACAGGTGGAGTCACACCCATCACCATCAGACTCATTTCCATCATCACACTCTTCTCCGTTATTGGACTGGATAGTGCCATCTCCACATACTTCATCTTTGCACTTGCTATTACATCCATCATTGTTATCAGTATTCCCATCATCACATTGTTCAGTTCCTTCAGTTAATCCATTTCCACATCCTTCTAGCATACACGATGAGCTACATCCATCTCCATCGCTTACATTCCCATCATCACATTCTTCTCCTGACTTTGTATTTTTATATCCATCTCCACACTCAACGTAGGTACAGTTAGCATCACAGGAAGCTGTTTCTCCACTATCATCACACTCTTCGCTTCCTTCGACATTTCCATCTCCACATACAGGTGTGCTAGGACCACCAGAGCTTTGGCATGTACCAAAATCATAAGCCTCCATACCATCCTCGTCAGCGCAAAACAGTCCTGCTCCACATCCAAATGAATCGTGGGATGTATTTCCGCTCGTAGCATGTATCCAGCCTCTATTAGCATCTAATATAGAACAAGGATGATCGTTGCAGGCATCTCCTAAAATTCCTTCTACTCTCAATCCATCACCGGGGCAAGGTGGATCCAATAACATACAAATTCTGGGGGATGAAAACTGGTCATTGTCTGGACCTGGATTTTCATACTCACACATGATGGCAAGCTGATCTCCCCAACAATCAATTAGTCCAGAATCAGAAGTATCACCATTTACATTGCAACTATACCCACAAGATTCACCTACATCTGCAACGCGAGAGCCTCCGGGGCAATCGGGATTTGTAAGGCATAACGGCACCTCGTATGTATAACTATCGCAGTACATGCCTTCTCTACAATCCCAAAAGTCAAAGCCTGAGGTACAAATATTATTTGGATCATCATCCCTACTGTCACTATGACAAAAGTATTGACCAGCCCCATACCCTAAACACATACCATTACCACATAGTAAGGCTGAATCACCCTCAGAGCAGTCTACTCTCCCTGCAGGATCCATATCTCCTGAAGAGTTTCCAACATTGCTATCAGAGTCGTTACCAAATGCTCCTCGTAGACTAGTTGTTTGATTGCTCATACTTAACATGAGTGCTGAAACAATGAGAACATTGAATGCCACAACTCGTAATTTGGCCGGTGTTACAGAAAAACCCATATTAGGAGTACCTTACCAAATAGCCCTCCTTATAAGGAAGCGGTTTGAGTTGCACTATCTATTTTTTACATACTGACTATCTATGCGTAATACATCTACTCTAGTGCCAGTAAGCAATTAACAGTTCCAGTAGAATTTCCACTATGTGATGCCATTGCAATACAGATAGCATCGCTACCATTATTCACCTGCCCCCCAACACCATCTGGAGCAGAGTTATTGAATCCAATACGATCTCCAATATTTACAGTACCTTGAACTTTAACGGGGATCTGACCAATGATTCCAATAAGCGCTTTTGATTCTCCTGTATTTGCTTCCAGGCCATTATTTCCAATAAAACCAGGATTTGTAGATACTGCACCTATCATACGGAGTTGCGAGCTGCTACATCGTTTAACGTAACCAGGTCTCTCGGTATCGAGACAGACAATATCTCCATCCGTCATACCATTATCTGCAGATGGGAACCATTCAGCGAAGTCAGCACCTGCACCACTGTAAGCATTATCAGAGAAGGTTGCACCATTTGCCTGAATACGAAAAGCAACATCATTAGTACTTGCTACATCTGAAACAATTTTAAAGATGTCCTGTGTACCTGTTGACTCTGCAGTGTGAATCACAAGCGCTTCATTGTTAAATGCATTATCAGTATATATGTTAAATTTAGCAGTTAAGCTGCTTCCAGTACCAACTCCCACATTTGCATTAGGTGCTACAAAGAATGCAGGCTCCGTATCACCTGCCTGTGAAAATACTTTAAACCTCCAGTCTTGTGTAGGGGAAATGCTGTACGCAGTTGGTGCAGTAGTCAGATTTCCTCCTCCTCCACTAAATCGAATCCAGTAGTTACTTGTAAACTCTGCATCAATCGTTGTAGTAGACCAGTCTCCTCCAGGGTTAAACATCACGGTTCCATCTTGAGATAAGTTACTAGTATTGTCTTCAATAGTAACCGATGACCACCCTGATCCGTTGTAGTATTCAGCAGCCAGCGTTATACCTGCTCCCGCAACTGCTATATCAAAATAGGTAATATAGAACTTGTCTGCAAGTCCAACGTAGATGTAGTCGTTCGTTGGATTTTCTACAGAAAACAGTGTGAATGCTGTTCCAATAGATGTTCTTGCCTCTGTTGTATTGTCGCTATACGAAGGAGTTCCATCATCGTAGTACACGACATCAAATCCAGGAGGATCTACTGCAAGTGAGCCACTTGTTGTAAGTGAGTTATACGCATTGCGGAAGATGTTGGTATCGAACATATTGTCATATCCAAATAGAATATGAGGATTATCCGAGGCACTCTTTGTCGGCATACTAATTCGTATCCCTGGTTCTGATGTAGCTTCACTATCTATGTCTAGAGCTATACCGTCACCATCAGTATCTGCAAACAGAGTTGTTGCTGCACCGTCCTGCTGGAGATGCATTACCGTTGTGCTGTCTGCACTAGCATTGTCATTCTCAAGATGGAACAAGCTTCGCTTAGAAGTGTCGCTAGAATTTGATATTCCTGTAAAGATCAGTCCTGTACCAGTTGTAAGAGAATCTGCATCACCAACGTCGATAACTTTACCAGTTGTAAGTGTATCTGCCTGAATATTTATGACATCAACAGTTGTCGCTTCGGTGTCGATATCGATACCAATGCCGTTTCCATCTTGGTCAACAACTACAGCTGTAGAAGTATCGGTGTTGTTTACATCTAATTTTCCATCTGGACTTGGATCTCCAATGCCCACTCGTTCATTTGTCGTATCAACATTGAAGATTGTTGTACCTCCATCTGTGTCGTTAACTTGAAAGAATGTTGTCGAGTCTGTAGCACTTTTGAATCTTGTTTGACCCTCTACAGATAGTGTTCCAGAAGACGTTAAACTATCTGTCGCATGCACTCTTGCACCAGATGCTGTTTCTCCTACCCAAAGATCATCATCGGTATAGAGCGTATCTGCTTTTTGCCTAAATAGATTCGTATCAAATATATCGTTATGCCCAAAGAGGATATGTGGATTCACGATTTCTCCACTTGTATTTTTTGTTGTCGCCTCTATATCAATAATCATTGCAGCATGAAGTGTCGACTCACTATCAATGAGCTGACCAGATCCATTTGCATTTTGATCGAGGAAGAATGATGCAGGGGAGAATAGGTCATTGGCCTCTAGAATCATTTGTCCAGAACCAGTGAGCAGGCGACCAAAGTGCAGATGCTCACCAGAGCTTGTACCTACAACTTCTAGCGCAAGACCCGTATCAATACTGTTGCTTTCATTTCCTGTACCTACATCGATAAGAAGTCCTCCTGTCATGGTATCTCCCTCTACATGCACGTAACGATTATCAAAGAATTCTTGAAGGGAACCTGTACCGGAGAAGCTACTTCCTCCTCCTCCACCTCCAGCTGCAGCAATAGTTACAGTGTCTGCTCCTGCATCTGTGGTGATAGTAATATTGCTTCCTTCTACGAATGTGAGTGTATCTGTCGTGCCATCTGCTACTACATTACTTTGTCCAGAGACAGCGATTGTTTCAAATAGATTTTGATCGGCGTCTCCCGTATCTGTATCTGTTCCACAGCTAAATCGCTGTGTTGTTGCATCCCAGAGAAGCTTACTTGTAGAAGCGGTATCACAATCTTCAAGACCAGACCCTGCAAATCCATCGGCTACATAGAGAGATGCACCAGAGGCAGCTCCTTCAAATACCAATGTTCCAGAAGATGTGAGTCTGTCTTGAGCATGAATGGTACGCCCAGATGCAGTACCTTGAATCTCTAGGTTAGTATCAAACTCAAATTGGTTTGCAGTGATATTTAGAATCAAGCCACTTCCAGTATTACCAAATCTCAGCTCATAGTTTGAGGAAGTATCTGTTCCATCAATCTGTTGAAAAGCTTCTGTATTTACAATAAGTGTTGGACCCCAACTACTACTGGCATACACCGAGCTAGTATTAGCTATTACCAGGATCGAAATCGTGAGGATTCCAAGGATTCTGATAGCCGGTTTTTGTTTATTTAGAGACATTTATGTGAATTTTTGATATTCATATAATTATACCAAAAAAACACATTTTCGGCTGTAGCGATAGTGTTGTTATTATTTACAACAGTTGTGTAATACTATTTAGACTTTTGGGCTTAAATAAGCCAAAAAAGTGGCGGAGAGAGGGGGATTCGAACCCCCGAGACCCTTGCGGGCCTGACGGTTTTCAAGACCGTTGCATTCGACCACTCTGCCATCTCTCCATGAGCTAGTGTAAAGACTCTGCGCCCGTACGCACAGTCAAAATAGGAGAATTTGTTTCTAGAGGGAGTCGGCCAATCTGTCAGCAAGATCCTTGGTCGTAGGCATGTCCTCTTTAGGACATTCACGACCAGACCAATATTCGCGTAGAGCATCGAGGTAGCCTTTTTGAGAGTGAAGCTTGGTCATATATTCTTTCGCGCTCTCTGCGAATCTAGAGTGCTGCATATTGTGAATCATCTCATAGACTGCTGAGACAAATGCATCTTCGCCACCACAAACTTCGGATCGAACTTCGTCTTGTACAGCGTCCGCAATAGAGTCACTGTCTATGCCCGCCATCAGATACAAGTCTTTCGCAGGTGCAGAAGGGAAGTAGTGGTTAGCTCCTAGGCGACGTAGGGAACAGGGGAGTGAGAAGTCAGCAATAATGTCTGCGACCTGAGTAGCCAGTCCACCCTCAGAATTGTGATCTTCCACAACAATGAGGTGACCTGTTTCTAGTGCTGCTTGAATAATTGCAGATGCATCTATTGGTCTAACAGAAGCCACATTCAGTACACGCACAGAGAGATCTTTTGTGAGTTGATTCTCAAGAAGTACTTCTGTAGCACTCACAGCGGAGTGCACAGGAATTCCAGCTGCAATAATCGTAATATCATCGTCCACTGTTCCTTTTCCACGGATCAAATCGATCTTGCCGTCGAAGGTATAGTCGTCTCCATACAAGATTTCTCCATTAGGGGATTTGAATTGCTCGTGTCCGTCACGAGGGAAGAATGTGTAGATACTTTTATGACCCTCACAGATTTTTTCGATAGCTTTTTCAGCCATGGCAGCAGCTTGGTTACTGTCTGCTGTCATCCACACTTCAGTGTGATCGAAAGGAATGTTTAGGTAATGACGCTCTTGGTGTGTCTCTCCGTCTTCTCCGACAGAAAGTCCTGCATGTGTACAGTCATTGATAATTCCACAGCGTGTGTGGCCGCAGTTTACGTCAATAAGTCTCGCGTTTGCCCTAGCCTCGTTTGTACCAAATGCTGCGAATGTGTAGGTCACAGGAAGCAATCCCGTCTGGCGCATACCTGCAGCCATCATGTACATGTTGGCTTCTGCTACTCCGACATTTATGCAGCGATCTGGAAACTCCGCCTCTACTTTATTAAATCCACCAGAGCCGGCTAAGTCTGCGTGCAGTACCATGATCCGAGGATCGACCTTCATCATATTCAAAAGATGTAGCGCTCCAAACTCTTTGCGGGCAGCACCCTTATCTGTCATTACAGATCTTTTATATCCTTTGAGATTCGGACTAAGTTCAATGTCGGTTTCTATTCCACCGGCAAATCGTGTCTTCTCTTTGTCGTAATATTTTTGATATTGACTCACAGCGTCGTCGAGTGAGTCGAGATCTTTTAGAGCTTCTTTCGCCTCGTCTTCTGAGAGTGGTGCTCCGTGGAAGTTCTTGCTTCCAGTGTTTGACCCTTCTTCCATCAAGGCAATTCCATGGCCCATTGTTGTGTAGTAACAGATGAATATTGGCTTACCCTTGCCAACAAGTGTGTTTGCCTTTTCGATAGCTGCTTTTACTTGAGCAGGGTTATTTCCATTTTGCACTTCGATAACATTCCAGCCAGAGGCAGCAGCAATCGCTGCAAAGTCTGCAGCAACGGTGTCACTTGGTACTCCAGAAAGTTGAATGTCATTCCAGTCACCGTGCACGATAAGGTTATCAAGTTCTAAATGAGCGGCGAGTCTAAATGCTTCTTGGACTTGTCCTTCTTGAGAGTCACCGTCGGCGAGTAGTACATCTACAACTCCGTCTTTCTTTTGGTGCTTTAATCCGAAGGCAGTTCCGAGTCCGTGGCTCACAGCTTTTCCAAGTGGTCCTGTTCCAAAAGGAATATCTCCAAGTCCTGCTTCGATATGACCAGGCAGACCAGACGGTGTACGGAAAGTCGTAATAATATTCTGAGGGTGTGAGAGCCTCTCGTCTCCTTTATCGCGTCCAAAGAGGTAAATTAGTCCATATCCGAGGACAGACAAATGCCCAGGGCTCATACGAAGAGGCTGGTCAACTGTGGCATTCCGCATCTTGTAGACCCAGTAACAAGGGGTGAATGCAGAAAGGGGACCACCAGGGTGACCGGACTTATGTGTCAACGGTGCCATGACAGCTAGGTGACGAATGATTGTGTGTGCAATTTCATACTGAGATACTTCTTCTTCGCTTAATGCTTTAGATTCATCTGGACCAATCCAAATTCGATCTCCAGGATTTGCAGAAGCTGCGATGCGTTGCAAGGACATGGGAAAATCGTGAGGATTTTTACCGGCGAGTGTTATAGTATCTGGTCTAGTCATTTCCAAGAGTGTAAAGAGGAAAACGGAAAACGGAAAGAGCTTCTTTGATGAGATTGTAATCTATTTTCCACTTTCCACTTTCCACTTTCCATTAAAATCAAGAGGGGAGTGTGCTATTCATAAATATTTGATTGTGAAGAAAATTAGTGTTCAGCCCACTGTAAAGCCAAATAACTGTTTCAGTAGGGAATTTTTACGTAAAACCCAGTCCCCTATTATTTGTTAAATTTTGTATACATATGGCTCTACGTATTTTTAAGGATATGGCAACCTCTAACCCTTGTCTGGAAGAGGAAAAGTAGTAACCTATGCAGGTTATGAGACGACCAACATTTAACCGAAAACAGCTCCCATTGATGCAAATCAATATCTCGGCAATCCTCATGCTCAGCTTGCTGATGCTCGCAGTCTAAGATGGCGACTATAGAAGACTTCGATGCATTGGATATTAGAGTTGGACAGATCATATCTGTCGAAGACTTTCCGGAAGCTCGCAAACCTGCTTTTAAATTAACGATAGATTTTGGAGAAGAACTAGGAACTAAGAAATCATCCGCACAAATTGTTGCGAACTATTCCAAAGAAGATTTACAGGATAGATTAGTGATGTGTGTTGTGAATTTTCCACCGAGACAAATTGGTCCGTTTATTTCAGAAGTTCTTACTCTTGGAGTGCCGGATGAAAAAGGGGAGGTGGTTCTTATAAAACCGAGTGCCGATGTTCCCGTTGGTGGGAGGTTGTATTAAGTTGTCATTGGCGTATATTGCTATATATGAAAACAGAACAAATGCTGATAAAAGAAATAGTAGAAGCAACAACTCCTAGGGATATGATGGAAGCTGTTAGTGCATTTCACACAGAATACTCCGCAGATGCACTATTGTCTGTTGCAGGATTTTATGAAGATCCTGATCTAAAGCTAAGCGTAGTTCCAACAGAACTACAAAAGACATCAGTAGAATCTACAAACTATTTATTAGTTAAGGCTATGGCTGATGCTGAGATTCAAAAAAGAATCATGCGCCCTATCCAAGACGCGTGCAGGAAAATAATGGCTCCTTAAGAAGATTTCTTTTCAATAATCAACATCCTCTTAGGACCATTGCGGATCTCTTCTTTTACCCCTGTCCAGTCGTGGATCGCATCGAGAAGAACACGGTGTTTATATTTATAGTCGAGTCCCCTTTTGGTCCCAGGGTCGTTCGTAATAAAGTGTCTCCAGTTGTATCCTGTAATGACAAGCATGTGATACCACGGTCCTTGGCCTGAGAAGTTTGGGTTACCAAGGTCGCGACCTGCAGCAGGCACTATGACGGGGTTGCCTTTGGTAATTTCATGCATGATTGATTCTTTTGTTACATCTTCACTAATGCGTGTTTCGTAGCTGTAATACTCTTCGACAATCGTTGCGAGCTCTTCAAGTGAAACGTCGTACTTGTATCCGTGAGATTCTTCCCACGTAGTAAGCTGTAGAATTTCTCGATTTGCTTGGTCTGAACTTAAAGCAGATCCTCTCAAAAAGTAATCCACCATAATAACAGAAGCTTCTTCACATGCTTCTTGGTAAGGGTTATCCCAGTTAGCTTCTGGCGCTTGTACGGTAAATGGCACACTGAGGTATCCTTTGCTTGGAAGTGTTATTTCTTGGATTTCCCCAGATTCAGGGACTGGATCTGCATCATGCTCAAAATTTACCTTAGCTTCGGAAGAAGGCTCCAATTCCACTGTAACAGTAGAAGCAGTGCATCCTGTAAGGATTATGGCCGAAAGGAGTCCTGTCCAGATACGCATAGATGTAAGATTTGTTACACGCTACCTCTTTTAGGCTTAAAATCCAGTGAATTGTACTCTATAATGCGAATAATTTCTCCCCAAAAACACTCATGAAACTGTTTCTAGACACTGCAAATATGGCTCAGGTAAAAGAAATAGCATCGTGGGGAATTTTGGATGGAGTCACAACAAACCCAAGCCTTGTGGCTAAAGAAGAAGGGGCAGATTTCAAAGCTACGGTTACAGAAATGTGCGGACTAGTAGATGAAGTAAGTGCACAGATTACAGCCACGGAATTTGAAGAGATGAAAAGCCAAGCAGATGAATACAGTAGCTGGCACAAGAATGTCGTAGTCAAAGTTCCAATGACCGTAGAAGGACTAAAGACATTAAACTACTGCAGCTCAAAAGGTATTCACACGAATACCACTCTTGTCTTCTCTGTTCCTCAGGCAATCATGGCTGCCAAGTCTGGCGCTACGATGATCAGTCCATTTGTTGGTCGCCTTGATGATCTTGGAATGGACGGCATGGATTTTATTGCAGATATCATGCAGGCCTGGAGCCACTACAAATTTGATACACAAGTACTGGTTGCATCTATTCGCAACCTAGAGCACGTTGTTCGCGCCGCAACACTTGGTGCGCACATTTGCACTATTCCTTATAAAGTATTCCAGGAACTTCCACAGCATGATCTTACTGATAAAGGTCTTAAGAAATTTATGGAAGATTGGGAGTCCGTTCAAAACCGATAATGTCTATAAGCCAACTTGGAGTCATCGGCCTTGGAACTATGGGTGCAAACCTTGCACGTAATGCAGCCCGCAATGGAGCGAAAGTCGCGGTCTACAACAGAACGACAGAGGTGATGAATGATTTTGTAAAAGACTATAAAAAAGAGGGGATGATCGTACCGTGTAAAACGTACGAAGAGCTTATGCGTTCACTCGACACACCTAGGGCTGTACTCCTTATGGTAAAAGCAGGACCTGCTGTTGACGCTGTTATAGAAGACTTGCTTCCGCACTTAGAAGAAGGTGACATCATCATTGATGGTGGAAACAGTCACTATCCAGACTCTGAAAGACGTGTAAAAGAGTTAAAAGAAAAGGGGATCCGCTTTTTGGGAATGGGAGTGAGTGGTGGAGAAGAAGGTGCACTCCTAGGACCTAGTATGATGCCGGGTGGAGACGTGACTGCATGGGAAGATATGAAAGAGCTACTCGAAAAAATGGCAGCAGATGACGGTCTTGGAGGCAAGTGTGTTACCTATATAGGAGAAGGAGGGTCGGGTCACTTTGTAAAGATGGTGCATAACGGTATCGAGTATGGAATCATGCAGCTCATTGCAGAGAGTTATGACGTGCTTAAAAATATCGGTGACTACACAAACGCAGAACTTGCAGAAACATTTGGTCATTGGAATAAAGGAGATGACTTGCAGTCTTTTCTTATAGAAATTACGGCAAAGGCCTTTGAGAAAAAAGACGATCAGGGACCTGGTGACTTGATCGATGTCATTCAAGATCAGGCAGGACAAAAGGGGACTGGAAAGTGGACAACGATCTCGGCTCTGCATTACGGGGTGGCAATTCCTACAATTACTGCTGCTGTTGATGCTCGTATTATTTCTGGGAGTTTAGACCTAAGAGAAAGTAAGAGGCCTTACACTCCAGATCTCGAAGAGCCAGTTCCAAATAAGGAGAAGATGCGCATCATGGTACGAAGTGCACTGCACTTAAGCACACTCTGTTCTTATAAACAGGGTTTTCAGCTTATGAAAGTGGCAAGCGAAGAACACAACTGGCAGCTCAATCTTTCTGAATGCGCACGGATTTGGCTTGGCGGGTGCATTATTCGATCGGTGTTACTAAAAACATTTATCGATGCCCTTAGTGGTGACAGTGCTAAAGAAGAAACAGCATCTCAATATTTCGAGAAGCAATTTAGTGGTGAGAAGCAGGTGTTCTGGAGGCAGATTCAAGAACTATCAGCCAGTAGAGGAATTCCAATTCCCGCTATCTCTGCATCATTAAGTTATTACGATGCTATTCGTAGAGACAGACTTCCACAGAACTTAATTCAAGCCCAGCGTGATTTCTTTGGAGCTCATACGTTTACACGTACTGATAAAGAGGGAACATATCACGCTCAGTGGGAGTAAGAGGCTATTCAAAAATAAAGAGTTTTGTGCTATAATAAGCCTTGTACATACACAAAAACTCATATGAATACTACTCAAGAAAACAGGAAATGGATCGTTATAATTATGTCTGCATTCTTTGCATTTGCCTTCTCAATGAGCGCAAAGCAGGGGCTGCTCGCATCACTCGACTTTCATGACTACACAGAGCCTCAGCTCGAGCAGTATGATGGATTCGATCCTGCTGAAGGATTTGAATACCACTACGACTCAGATGTGCCATACGAACCATCTCCTTATAGTGGAAGTGACTACGAAGAAGGTTCATACGATGATACTAATTACGATTCATATGATTCTTATGACTCCTACGATTCTTACGATATCTATGATGGAACAGGAGTAGATGAATATCATTTTGATGATACAAACTATGGTGAATATGATTATGAGTATGATTACGACTACGACTACGATGCAGATGACCACGAAGACACACCGGTTGAAGCTGAAGATGACTACCCTACTTATCAGCCTTCAAATAAGGACACTACTCTACCACCAGTTAGTGGTAACGAATCAGGTACGTCTGAAGATGAAACGTTTACCGAAGGGTACTTTGAAGATGGAAATTTTATAGAGCAGCCTATCGAAGGTTCTGATTTTTACGAAGGGCACACAGACGAAGATGGAACGTTTGTTCCACATGACGAAGGTGACCACCTAGAAGAAGGTACGTTCGATAATGTGCATTTTGATGAAGACGGAACAGTCGAAGAAGATCTTTACGATTCCTATGGAAACTCATCTGCTGAGACAGGCTCAGATGGATACATTCAAAACTACGAATATGATGTAGAGGTAGTAGAGCCACAAGAGCCTGCTCCACCAGCACCGCAGCCACTAGATGATTTGTATGCAGAGCCAACATATGAAGCAGCTCCTCAACCCGAAGCCCCAGCTGAAGACCCTGAAGAAGATCCGTATGATGAGCCTATTCCTTCTATAGAAGACGAAGACAACTCTCATATTTTGCAAAAGCTTCTCGACAAGCTCTTGATGATGTTCGGAGGGTAAAAACCTGATACACTGAGGCCCATGTATGCCTCTGCAACATGCGAAGAAATATTTCGTAAACTAGAAAGTTCCCTTGATGGGATTTCTGGTGAACTCGTTGTATCGCGAAGAGCGCAGTTTGGATTGAACCAACTTCCGACAAAGAAGAAGTCTCTTGTCACACTGTTCTTCTCACAGTTTCAAGACACGATGGTGTATATCCTCTTTGCAGCTTTAGGAATATCTCTCGTAATTCCATTTGTAGAGAACGGAGGCAGTCCACATGCAGAGAGCTTTTTGGATGCCGCAGTAATACTAGCCATCTTACTTCTCAATGCACTCCTTGGTTTTATACAAGAGTACAAAGCAGAAGAAGCGATAGCTGCTCTAGCAAAACTCACCTCTCCACATTCACGTGTCAGACGAGATGGAGTAGAGCAGATTATTGATTCTCGTGAACTTGTTCCTGGTGATATTGTGATAGTAGAAGCTGGAGATAGGGTATCTGCAGATGGAAGAATAATTAATCACTCACATTTGCGTGTGAATGAGTCGAGCCTGACCGGAGAATCTCATGCGGTAGATAAAACAGACGAAGTAATGCATAAAGACCGACTACCTCTAGCAGAGCAGCACAATATGCTTTTTTCTGGAACACTTATAAGTAGAGGATATTGTGAATATATAGTTACTTCGACAGGTATTAATACAGAGATTGGAAAAATTGCAAAACTTGTATCCGAGACAGAGTTTCCGGAGACGCCCTTGCAAAAACGCATGGCACAGCTAGGAAAAATGCTAGGCATCGTTGTTATCCTTATTTGTGGAATTATTGCAGGTATTGGTGTGTATCAAGGATTGCTCTATACAGACATCCTTCTTATTACCGTAAGCCTTGCTGTGTCTGCTGTTCCAGAAGGGCTCCCTGCAGTAGTTACGGTGTGTCTTGCGATGGGAGTTCGCCGTATGACGAAGCAAAATGCGTTAGTGCGTAGGTTAGAATCTCTCGAGACACTGGGGAGTGTGACAGTTATCTGCAGTGATAAAACAGGAACTATCACCCAGAATAAAATGAAAGTGATAGACAGTTGGCTCGCAGAGGGACAAGAAAAATCTCTCCTCGCACAGATTGCCTCGTCATGTAACAGAGCAAAACTTCCTGACATCGGAGATCCTACAGAAATCGGCTTACTCGAATTTGCAAAAAAAGAGGAGGTAGAGCGACTAAATGTAGATGATGAAGAGGTTCCATTTACATCAGAGAGCAAGTACATGCAGACACGCCACTCCGATCTAGTATTTCTAAAAGGAGCACCAGAGAAAATTGTCGAGCTTGCAGGAGGTGACCACTCTGCATTAGAAGAGGCTGATGACGCTTTTGCATCAAAGGGGCTTCGAGTTCTTGCGTGTGCCGTTAAAAAAGGAAACGATATAACTGTAGTAGGACTCA
>JABIBA010000009.1 GCA_018652955.1 Candidatus Peribacter sp.
AAGCAAGGACAAGCAATTCGCATGAAGCTTAGTGATATCCCTTCACGTGGCCGAGCTACACAGGGTGTGATTGTTATGCGTCTCAAATCAAACGATAAAGTAGCAACAATGAGTGTTGTTATGGAGGACAAAGAAGGAGAGGAGGCAGTGCTTGAAGCAGCTGGTGAAGGTCAAGAAGAGGAGCTTGAGGCAATTCTCAAAGAAGAACGTCGTGTAAAACGAGCAGCGAGTGCTGGAAAGAAGAAAAGTGCATAATAAGACTACTTATTCTTGCATCTGAGCTTAAATTCCCTAAAATCCTCTCACTCATGAAACCTGGAATCCACGCGGAAATACATCAAAAGGCCAAAGCTACATGTTCTTCATGTGATTCTGTTTTCGAGATTCCTACCACAGTAGAGTCTATTACTGTTGAAAAGTGCCGAAACTGCCACCCTGTATACACAGGTAAAGAGCAGCAGGCAGCTTCTGGAGGACGTGTAGAGCGATTCCGCAAGCGAATGGCCGCTCAGAAGAAGGACAAATAAGAGTTTCTCTGACTATTGCTGCTATCTAGATTGGATGGCACTCTTTGCTAAAGAGTGCTAAAATATACATATGAACGAACGTCAATCACGGCTTCTAGAGGCCATAATCGATCAGTTCATCCTGAGTGCTTCGCCAATAGGTAGCAAGAAGCTTTTGGAGTCTGGAACGTTTGATTGTAGTAGTGCGACTATTCGAAACGAAATGGGCCAATTGGAGGATGAGGGGTACCTAGAACAGCCTCATATCTCTGCTGGACGTATCCCAACAGCATTAGGGTACCGAATGTATGTACGAGAGCAGATGAAGCCTAATAGCCAAGAGGCGTTAGTACGGAAGCGATTCGCCACACTCAAAGATCAATATCTTATGAAGAAAGACCAAGAGAAGGCTTACGAAGCTGTATCTTTGCTGACTCATATGATCCCCAACATTGCCTTTGCCACGGTTCCTCATAAGGAGCGTGTGTACTATTTGGGCCTCAGTAATGTTTTGAAGCAGCCAGAGATACAGGCGGATCCTGTTATGGCTTCTGGTATTGCAGAAGTATTAGAAGATCATCTGACGACTATGCTTGAGAAGATCGAAGTTGATGATCAAGTAAGATATTACATCGGAGAAGAGAATATTTTAGAACAAATTCATAGTTGTAGCTTGATGGTTACTAATTATCAGATGAGAGACTTTGAGGGAGTTATAGGTATACTTGGTCCAATGCGTATGGATTATGGATATAACACTGTGGCTCTAGATCTTATTACTGACATGATGAAATCTGCGTAACATGAAAGAAACACTACTCTATATTCGGGCACCAAAAGAAAACGAAGAACGCGGTCCTCTGTATGCGGAGTCTGCAATTGCTGCTATTCACTCTCTTAAGGGTGCAGATGTTCCAGTATCTCTGGAGATTGGAATGGGGCACGATAGCAAGATTGGTTTTTTTGTAAGAGCTGCTCGAGGTGCTGTGCGACTCACAGAGTCTCAGCTCTATGCACAGTATCCAGAAATTGATATCGAATATCTCAAAGAAGATCCGTTTGCTGTAGCAGAAGGGGAGCAGGTTGTTTCTATGGATCTTGTTCTTACCGACCCTGAAGTATTTCCTATCAAGCGTCATCCACAGTTCGATGACATGCTTACACGTGTAAACGTAGATCCTATTGCAGGCATTACTTCTACACTTGCGCACTATAGCGTGCCAGGAATGCGCGGACATGTAGGAATTGTTATCAAGCCTCTAACTGGAAGTTTCCGTAGAAGGTCTTTGCGGTTTTTACCACTGCTTACTAAAGGTCTTTCTTCTATCTCCGTAAAACATGCACAACTCTTTACTCGAGTGCAACTTGCGCGCGGTTGGAAGCGTTTGCTGTACTTGCCTTTAGCATTTTTCTTGGGAGGATTTCGAGCATGGCCTGGAGTATCGAAGTTTGCTGGGAAGAGCTTGGCTGCTATTGAGTCCGATTCGTACGATCCAGATCTTCAAGAAGAACAGCAAGCATCAATGCGATCTCATGACCGTGAAGATTCTATTTCTGCAGCTGCAGATAAGGTAAATCGACTCATGTTTACCTGTAATATTCGTATTAGTGTTATAGCTCCCGCAGGGCATGAGGAAGAGGCTAAAGAAAAACTCAAAGAGATTGCAGGAAGCTTTAGGCAATTTGCCTTACCACAGTGCAATGCATTTGGACCGCGGAAAATCCGATCATCAGATACTGTAAACCACGGATTTATCGAACAGCCCTATATTCTTTCTGTAGAAGAGATCGCTACTCTTTGGCACATGCCTACGATTTTGGTGCAGACACCGAATATTGACTGGGTAGTCAGCAAGAAGCTTGAGCCACCAAACAACCTTCCGCTAGCAGACAAAGAGCCTGATCTTACGGTTCTTGGTGAAGCAGTGTTCCGTGGCCAGCGTCATAAGTTTGGTATTCGACCTGATGATAGGCGTCGACATATCTACACGATTGGAAAAACAGGTATGGGTAAATCTACTATCTTAGAGAATATGATTTATTCTGATATTCACTCCGGTAAGGGTATTGCTGTTATCGACCCTCATGGAGATTTGATCGATGATATCCTGAGGTTTATTCCTAAAGAACGAAGTAACGATGTGATTCTTTTCGATCCATCGGATACAGACTTCCCACTATCGTTTAACGTATTGGATTGTGCAGATAAAGACCAACGTGTCCTTGTTGCCTCTGGGTTGATGAGTGTATTTACAAAGCTATGGCCTGATGCATTCTCTGGAAGAATGGAACACATCTTACGTAATACATTGCTCGCACTACTCGAGGCTGAAGGGCAGTCTATGCTTGGAATTATGCGGATCTTTGCCGATGATAGTTACCGCGCAAAGATCGTAGAAAAAGTATCTGACCCTATGGTTAAAAGTTTCTGGGAAGATGAATATGCGAGCTGGTCAGATAAGTACAGAACAGAAGCTATCGCTGCTATTCAAAACAAAGTGGGACAGCTGCTTTCTACTCCACTGATTCGAAATATTGTCGGTCAGGTAAAGAGTCGTCTCGACGTACGTCATGCTATGGATACTGGGAAGATAATCCTCGTAAACTTGAGTAAAGGAAAGCTTGGAGAAGACAGCTCTGCGTTTATTGGATCTATGCTTGTTACCAAGTTCCAGATCGATGCGATGAGTCGTGCAGACATTCCAGAAGAAGAGCGCAAAGACTTTTACCTTTACGTAGATGAGTTCCAGAACTTTGCGACAGAGAGCTTTGCTACTATTCTTTCTGAAGCGAGAAAGTATCGTCTCAACCTTACGATGGCAAACCAGTATGTGGCTCAGCTTCTTATTGGTGATAACAGTACCAAGCTTCGTGATGCTGTATTTGGAAACGTCGGAACAATGATTAGTTTCCAAGTAGGTTCTGATGATGCAGAGGTTTTGAGTCTACAATTTGAAGAGACTGTGACACCAAAAGACATTCTCAGTCTTCCAAAGTATCACGCCTATGCGAGACTCATGGTAAACGGAATGACGAACTTACCGTTTTCTGTCAGTACACTTCCGCCACCAGAGTTTGAGCAAGATGCTGGACGTGTAGATCTTATCCGTAAACTTTCACGCGAGCGTTATGCAGAGAAGCGAGAGGTGGTAGAGGACAAGATTAATAAATGGTCTGCGCAAGCTGCCGAAGGAAAGAACGAGGCTAAGAAAGATGCAAAGGCAAAAGAAAAAGCTGATGACGAACTCAAGAAAGCACGCAAGAAGGGGATGAAGATTGAAGAGTATCGCGCATGGCGTGACAGAGAAATGTGGCTCAATGATTTTAATATGCTGCGCAAACAAGATCTTCTGGAAGCAAACTTAGATGATGCTCAGAAGAAAGAGATGGCAGAGCTAACAAAGAAGCTGGAAACATCTGGTGGCGTACCGGAAATCAGCAAAACGCTTCAGGCAGAGATCGATAAGAAGAAGGCTTAGTAACTACGAGGCTCACCGTAATCACACTTGGTGTAGCGAGTGCGCGGAGCTATTTTGCGGTTGTAATCATCGTACTGACAATCTGAGTAGTTTAGGTTGTCTCCGTAGGATGATACTCTTCGATAGTAGTTTTTTGGTTTTCCTCCTCCTGGGTGGTTGTCTGGACGGTTGCCTTCTACATAACTATAGACCACGCAGTCACCTAAGAAGTTTTTGATCTTACATTCAAATCCTGGGTAACGCGTAACATCGAGACCGCGGTAAGGGTTTTCCCACTTTATAACTCTTGGAACCCAGTCCCAGCTCATAGCATTTGCTTGAGCAGGTACAGTGAGACTTGCAGCACATAGGCAGGCAGCCAAAAATGAAGGAAATCGCTTCATATAGCGCAATATCCTAAGTTTTAGGTCAAGTTATGTCAACGAACTAGTGCCTCTTTTTGAAGTACGAGATTTCGCTGATAGGCGCAGTCTTTGCTGCAGGTTTGGCGATCCATGGATTTGATGCATCGTACACACATCATTCCAGGCTTTTGACAGTGCTCACAGCTGATATGCTGGTCTCCTGGATCTCCACAGTGTGGACAGAGCCCGTAGCGCTCTGAGGGCTTTAGGTCTTCATTTACGGCTACTCTGTGGTCGAATACGAAGCATTCTCCCTTCCACTTCTTCTGAGGCCTTTCTTTCATATATCGCAAGATTCCTCCATCGAGCTGGAATACGTTCTCATATCCCTGTCTTTCCATCTCTAGACAGGCCTTTTCACAGCGAATACCGCCTGTGCAGTACATAAGTACTTTCTTATCTTTAGGAATATCACATTTTTCTACGTATTCAGAGAATTCTTGGAATGTACGTAGACTTGGGTCTATTGCTCCTTCAAACATGCCAATTTCGGTTTCGTAGGTGTTTCTTGTATCAAGAACCACTACATCTTCTTCTTCCATCATACGATCCCACTCTTCTGGCGGAATGTGATTATGTTTGCCGTGAGGGATAATCTCGGTGTCTCCAAGGCTTACAATCTCATTGCGAATCTTCACAAACCATCTCTTAAACGGCTGATCATCAGAAAAAGAGTCCTTAAAGACAATTTCTCCAAAGCATGATTCTAGTTTTTGCTTCCAGATGTTCAAGATCTCTTCGGTTTCTGCAGCCACTGTTCCATTGAGTCCTTCTGTTCCTACAAGGACAAGGCCTGTCATTCCTATTTCTTCTCCAAATGCAAAAAGCTCATCGCGCATGCGTTGTGTCTCTTCTGGTAGAAGAGGAGTGAACTTGTAATGAGCTGATATATAGAACATGTGCCTATCATAGTCACCTCACTGAGCTTTTGAAAAGAAGTTTTCTAGTAAAAAAAGCCCCTTACGGGACTCTTTTTACAACCTTCCTCAGTCTAATCAGTATCGAAAGTAAGTGGAGCTGCAATCGCTACCCGTACAAAAGAATCGGGTGTGCTCGTAATCTTCATGTTCATCATCATCGTTCCAGTAGTTCCAGTAATCTTCGTCTTCGTCGTAGTAATCGTTATCGTCATCGTCTTCGTAGTAGTCATCGTTTTCGTAGCGGTAACGATTGTAGGTGTCGTCATCCTCGTCGTAGTACCAACGCCATGCACCTCTATCTTCGTCATCATCATCTCCGTAGAAGTGGTTGTAGGCATCGTCATCATCATCGATGTAGTCGTTATCGTCATCGTCTTCTTCGTACCTATAGGCTCGGTAATAGTTGTTGCGGTTGTTTGCTCGGTTGTCCCAGATATTTTGCGTTGTAGACTGCGCATTAAACATTGCACGGAATGGATACGTCTGACGGTTACCGTAGAGGCTACGCGACTGTGTTCCATATGACCCGTTGAGGTAATAAGGGTTCTGTGTTTGGTAACTTAGACAAGAGCCTGAGATATCTCTGTAGTGACAGGTGTATCCAGGGTAGTAACTAGCAGCGTTCGCAACGCTCATTGGCAATAGGGACGCACTAATGAGTGCTGTTAGAGCCAATAATGGTAGAAGTTTCTTCTTCATAATTTTTTTGGAAAGGGAACTAGCGTACGTCGACAGTTTTCCTTTGGCAATAGCTTGTTGAGTACAAAAAAAGATCGATACAAGATCGACCTTTTTGTGTTTGTGTTACTCAGTTGACTATCAGAGTCGGGGGGTTGGAGGTTGACCCTGAGTCGGTAGAGACAAAGTGAGAGCAGGCACTCTCTACTTACTGCCAAGCTACGGTCGCTTGTTTATACTCGCGACCAGACGAGACCTCTGGAACTGGCTCCAAGACAAGGGCAAGCCCAAGGGAACCAAAGAGAATTGTGGTTGCATCATCCGAAATCGCCTAGGGTTTCAGTGATGTCTACGCTTAGCAGAGAGGACGCTCAGCACGTGTGGCGCGACTAACGCCTTGCCACGTTTCAAAGAAGTGGTTGATCGGGAAGAACGTAACGCCGAGACGCGGTGTTGAGCGATCTCTCTGCGGGGGACTCTATGTGAGTCGTGCTGTGGTGTGAAGGATCTAAATGGGTCGGGACCCCGGTGCTATGTTTGTTTCTGTGTTTGACTCCTTCTGTGTTTGTTTTTGGTCGGAGTCCCGACTGTTTGTGTGAAGTGCTCCTAGTTTGGGAGCGAGAGGGCGGTCCCTTAGAGCGGGACGAAGGCTGATGGACTTAGACCTCTTCTCGAGGTAACGATCTGCCCTTTGCAAATCATCACATCGTACCGCGCTGACGATTTTGTGCAACTTTTCGGGGTCGCCCTAATCTGTGAATCATTTTATGCATACAAAATTTATACAATACTTAACATTGCAGTTTTTCCCTTTTGCATAAGTAAAAACAGTTATGTTTGTATAAAAAAGTATTACAACAGAAAAATGCTGTAATAATCTACTAATATTCCATTCCCATCATCACACGATAGACGATCTCTGCCATATCACCCCTCGTCAGCTGCTGGTTAGGATCAGAGAATGTGGATGGTAATCCACCAATCTTTGCGAGTGCAAAGACGTAGGGACGCCACCATACTCCTAGGTGATCTTCTGGGTTTGTCTCTATGCCAAATGCTCCAACGACAATCTTTGCAGCTTCTGCAAAGTTTACAAAGTCTTCTGGCTTAAAGGTTCCGTTAGGGTATCCATCTATAATGTTGTCGTTCTTGGCAACGCATACGTAGTCTGCAAACCAATCGCTTTGGGATACATCGGTAAAGAGATCATTGGATTCACAGGTTTCTATGGCGCTGCGTGCAAAGTTTGCTGCAACGATGATCTTCGTAAACTCAGCACGAGTAATGCGCTGGTCGGGCTTAAATGTATTGTCATCGTATCCTTCTACAATCCCTTCATCCTTTACAAAGGAGATAGCAGCAAAGTTCCTATGCCCATTGGGGACATCAGTAAATCCTTCTGGTTCTAGTGGTTCTTCTGGCTCTCCTTCTCCTCCGCTAAATTGGCATGGGTTAACGATATAGGTAATAACGGTTTCACCTTCACAGCGAGGGAATCTGTCACCATTCTTACAGCTATATGGTATGCAATCGATTGCAATGGGAGGTTCTACTACTGGAGGTTCCTCTGGAAGAGGGGGGATACTCGTTCCATCGTAATTATTGAGCCACTCAACGAGTGAATCGGTAGCTTGCGCTGTTCCAGAGCAAAGTCCTGTGTGATATTGGCCTTCGGACTCGTAAGCAAAGATAATAACAGGTTCATTGAGCTGAAAATCTATTCCACATGCAGCGCTATCGAGTGCAGTGGCTATATCTGCAAGTGCGTCCGCTTGTCCTTTCCATACTTTTTCTACTGATACGGAGTAGTGCTTTAGTCCGTCTTTCTCAAATCCTACCTCTATTGGCACTCCTTGAATTACGAGGTCTGAGTTGTTGTAGTAGGAAGATTGCCTTTCATCCTCATCCTCGTAGTACATGCATGAACAAGCGTATGCACTCTGGGGGGAGACCAAAGGAGCTAATATCAAAGCGGCAAGTAGAGAGAGCTTTCTCATAGAAATGACCGAACCAGTATAGCGTAAAAACCTCTCGTCAACAGGGGTCTTGAGGGTTTTTACTGCCAGTTTTCAGGCGTAATTCCAGGGCAGGGGAAGCTCTGACAGAGTTCTTCTACTTCACCGGCTATACGCTTAAGAACTGCTTCGTCGGATGCGTTGTCGATTGCTTCGCTCATCCAATCTCCAAGCTTAGCCATCTCATCTTCTTTCATACCACGAGAAGTGATCGCTGGAGTTCCAATACGAACACCTGAAGGCTTAAATGGTGGGTTTGGATCGAACGGAACAGTGTTGCAGTTGGTAACAATACCTGCAGTATCGAGAGCTTTAGCAGCGTCACGACCGGAGATACCTTTAGAGGCTTGTGTTTCAAACAAGATCAAGTGGTTATCTGTTCCTCCTGTTACGAGACGGAAACCGTGACTGTTTAATTTCTCTGCTAGTGCCTTTGCGTTTGCCACAATCTGAGCTGCGTACGCCTTAAACTCTGGTGTCTGAGATTCCTTAAGGGCAACAGCGATTGCTGCTGTCGTGTTGTTGTGTGGACCCCCTTGAAGTCCTGGCATGATTGCTTTGTCGATCTTCTCTGCATGTTCTTCCTTGCAGACAATAAGAGCACCACGAGGTCCGCGGAGAGTTTTATGTGATGTCGTAATACCAGTGTCTGCCATTGGGTATGGGCTTGGGTGTACTCCTCCTGCGATAAGTCCTGTGATATGTGAAGTGTCTGCGTGGAAGTACGCACCAACTTCGTCACAGATTTCACGGAACTTCGTCCAGTCAATTGTTCGTGGGTATGCGGTGTACCCTGCAATGATCATCTTTGGCTTTACTTCTCTTGCTTGCTCTAGAATTTTGTCGTAGTTCAGAAGCTCTGTCTCTTGGTCGAGTTCGTATGGAGAAGAGTGATAGGTTTTTCCAGAGAAGTTAACCTTCCAACCGTGCGTTAGGTGACCTCCGTGAGGAAGAGCGAGTCCCATAATCGTATCTCCATGTTCGAGTACTGCGTGGTAGACCGCCATGTTGGCAGGACTTCCAGAGTACGGCTGCACGTTTGCGTGTGGCATGTTAAATACTTCTTTTGCTCTTTCTATAGCAAGAAGCTCTACTTCATCAACAACCTGCTGACCTTCGTAGTATCTCTTCTTTGCGTATCCTTCTGAATATTTATTCGTTAGACACGAACCTGTCGCTTCCATAACGGCATGTGACGCGTAGTTCTCGGATGGAATCAACCGCATCTTGTCCCACTCACGTTTTTCTTCAGTGATAATGAGATCGCGGATAGTAGGGTCAGTGTCTTTAAGGGCTGGGAGGTATGTCATAGTGGAGGGGGAACGAGATTGTCGCAAAGCAGTGGTCCGGGCATTGTCTACCGCGGATTCCGTTGTGCCTTTTTCTGGGCGTGTTGTCTTGTTTGCATGGTGATAGTAGCATCATTTCTTACGCGAGTTCAATAACTTCTTGGGCAGTTATCACGGTGCTCATTGGAACATCATGTAACTCCACTGGAACATTCATTACGAGTTGGCATTGCAGGCACGTGCCCCAAAGCGGTGTGTCTGGGTGGTGTTTTTTGTACCACTCAAGCCAAGTGTCGTATCCTCCAGATCCTCTTCCGAGTCTGCGACCATTGCGGTCAAAGGCTCTACCTGGAACGAGAATAATATCTACTTCCTCGCTTCCAAGTTCTTGCGCTGATTCTGGTGGCTCGGGAATAGTAAATTCTCCGGGGGGAAGATCGTGCAGGTTTTGTGCTCTGCGATAGATCATCTTCTTATCTTTTCCTGCAAACACAGGAAGAAAAACAGTATCTCCTCGGTCGAGTAACTCTTTGAGAAGTAGCTGAATATCTACCTCTGACTTTAGAGGGAAGTATGCACAGATAGTTGATCCTTTTGGAATTCTTTCGAGTAGAACTCGTGAAAGAGTTCGTCCTTCTGCACGTCTGTGTTCTGTGTCCATATCATCAATACGCTTTTTAATTTCTTGCCGTAGGATCATTTTTTCTTCAGATGAATGCATGTGACTATTGTACGCGTCTAAAATATTTCTGCTGCAGCATCTGCCATATTTACAATGTCCTCTCCAGTAGAAACTGCAGGAGCTTCATTGGTATATGTGCCATTCTCCAGTTCGCATTCGAGTCGCAGATTTGCCTTAAACATATTCGCAAGTACCTCTTCTACTGCACGGCTAGCTTCTGTTTCTTTTACTTTGTCTCTGTGGAATGCAGAAGAGAACGTTATAACAATTTTTTGATTATCTAGATTCGTTACTCTCCCATTTTTCAGTGACATCTTTACGGATGCGGGCGATGTATTGTTAAGAACATCTGGCCATGCCTTTTGCACACTCTCTATAGAAAGGTCTGGTGCTTGGATAATGGCATCTTGTATAGAGCTTTCTTCTACAACAGGTTTTTCTTGCACCTCTTCTTTTACAGGTTCAGGTTCTTCTTTCTTTTCTTGTTCTACTGGTGACTCCGAAACTTCTGGTACTTCTTTTTTGATCTCAGGTACTTCTTTTTTTGGTTCTTCTTTTGGAACGGCAATTGCTGGAGTTGCAGCACCTGGTGTACCAGATTCTTCGCAGAGGTTTAAGAGGGCAGCTTCGAGGACGAGCCCTGGCACAGGACTGACTCGAATATCTGCGATAGCATCGAGCAGTGCTTTTTGTAGTACAAGGAACGCATCTGTTGGTTGTGAATTCTCTATGGCATCGTGCACTGCATTACGCACAAGTCTCAGTAACTGCCTGGTAAAAATATCCAGTGGAACACCGGCCTCTTCTACCTTGGCAATACTCTTTAGGAGAGCGTCACGATCTTTTTGGTGCAGTGCTGAGATAACATCTTCAACGAATGCCTGACCTGTGACTCCGGTGCGCTGTGCAACGTCTTCGAGAGTGATGCTTTCTAGAGACTGCATCTGATCGAGTAGAGAAATCGCATCACGCATTCCTCCCTCACTAACGTGCGCTATAGATCGCAACGCCTCCCTATCTATTGTGATGTGTTCTTGGTCTGCAATGTATTGCAGGCGTCTTACAATATCCTCTTCTCTGATATGCCTAAAGGGGAAGCACTGGCAACGTGACTGCACGGTAACAGGAATTTTATTGAGCTCCGTTGTAGCCAAAATAAAGTATGCATAGGCAGGTGGCTCTTCTAATGTTTTAAGTAGTGCGTTAAAAGCTTCTTTAGTAAGCATATGTACCTCATCGATAATGTAGACCTTTGCAGAAGCGACGACAGGGGAGAACTGAATCTTCTCAATAATCTCTCGTATATCATCGATACCACGATTACTTGCAGCATCAATCTCTAAGAGATCTACAATATTTCCTTCATCTACTGCCTGCTCAATTTGTTTTTTGATAGTGGCATCTTCGATGTGTTGAGTCATTAATATCTTTGCCAAGATACGAGCAACAGAAGTTTTCCCTGTTCCTCTAGTCCCCGCAAACAAATATGCGTGCGCTAATTTGTCTCCTGTGGCTGCATTTTCTAGCGTTCCAATGATATGTTCTTGGCCATAGACATCTGCAAATAGTTTCGGCCGATACTTGCGGTAGAGAGACATTGGAGGAGGAGTATATATTGATCACACAACTTAGCATAGTTATTTGTCATTCACAGAAATAGCTGTACTCTACGCTTACTATGAAAACACCACTCACCCTCCTATCCCTTTGTCTCTTCCTTACTGCTTGCGGCGAAGTTGAAGTTTCTTCCCGGCAACCAAAAGGAAACCCTAACGCTTCTGTACTTGTAGAAGAATTTGCAGACCTTCAGTGTCCTGCATGTGCTGCTGCACACAGTCGAATTGTTGAACCACTTCTTGATAAGTATGGTACTGAAATTCGTTTTGAGCATAAGCACTTCCCACTTCGTTCTATTCATCGATTTGCATTAGATGCCTCAGAAATGAGTGAGTGTGCTGCAGACCAAGGAAAGTACTGGGAGTACATCGACATAGCATTCACCAATCAGTCAGATCTCAGCCTCGACTCTATAGTTGAGTGGGCAGAAGCTCTAGGACTTGATGCTGATAAGGCAGAGCGTTGCTGGAAGTCTCACAGCAAACGCGATACCGTTCTTGCCGATTACAAAGAAGGACGCGAACGTGAAATCAATGGAACCCCATCATTCTTCGTAAACGGAGTGCGCGTGGAAACAGGTTTCGACACTCTCAGCGAAGCTATTGATAAAGCGCTAGAGGGAACGATGATGCGTCTGTAAGAGAACTAGTACAGTGGAGAAATCTGAGCGAATCCATAGAGGCGATTTAGCTTCGAGTCCCAAAGTACCACTGTTCGGTATTTGATCGGATCTGCAACCTTCTCTGTAAGATAGTAACTCTGTGCACCGTATGGCATGAGTACTTCTCCAATATCTATAGCAGACTCATCAGGAAACTCTACGTCTCTTGGATCTACAGCTGTCGTAAGAACAACGTGGACAGATGGTCCTGGAGTTACTGTGAAGGTAGGGCCAAAGTGCACAGCACTTCCATCTTTCGTAAGCATTACTTCTCCAGCAACGTATTCTTTTATCATGATAAATGAGCCTTTTGAGCTTTGACGCTGAGCCTTGCGAGATTTTTTAGCTTCAGCGAGCCAGTATTTCTTAGTGTCATCTGCAATCTTCTTTTTAGACTCATCCTCAATCAATGGATCTCCATATACTTCAAGATTTACCATAGTATCAACAAGCTGCTCTGAGTATTGCTCTAGGTAGAGTGGGTTATTGAGCAAGGCTTCGTGGTTTTGATTTAGGGAGTTACCGTTACACGCAACAAGGAATAATGGTGCAAGAAGGGCGATTGAGCGAATTTTCATAATAGTTAGAGGAAATGAGTGCGGATACTATATAGGCAGCGGATACTAATTCAAGGAAGAAAGGGGACCTACTGGGCTATAGGTCATGCCATGGCTTTCGAGTACTCGGGCTGCCCGTTTGATGCGGTGATTCAGTGCATATGCGACATAAGCGTTCTTTCCTGCTGAGACGTCTTTATCAATATAATTCGTCCAATACCAAAATGACCATGTGTTTTTATTGGCATTAGCTTGTTGAACGAAAGCATCTGCCCCTGATCCACTCGAAAATACATTCTGAGGACCAATCCCTTTCGCTCGAATAGAGGGCTGGTTAAATCCATCAACGAAATTATTTTCGTAGCCATCTCCATGACCAGGTCCTGAGTGGCTGAGTCGGTCTTCTGTTTCGGAAATTGATTGTGTTCGTAAGCTGTCTTCCATGCCTTCAGTCAGATAACCACGCTCTTGGCACCACGTTCGGTTATACACACAGGTGGTGACACATTGCAGGCAAGCGGAGCCACCCGTGGCCAATGCTTTGCTGTAGAGCTTTTGGTATGACGGTGGAAGTTGTTCCATCACTGTGTCTATTTCTTCTCTTGCCCAACGCACGTCTTCGTCTGCATTTTCTTTCTCTGTTTCTGAGTCACTCTTCTTACCAAAAGCATTGAGGTGCTTTTCCATAGACTGCAGTTCTGCACGATCTTCAGGTGTGATGGCAAGTGGCCATGCTTTTGTAAGTTGGAACTGCGCTTCGTCCCAGTTCTCGAGATCCAGTGCATGACGCACTTTTCCTTTTGCGTCTTGTATTGGAGTGTCTTTAGGGTCACTTGTTTCAATGTGCAGTCTGCGTTCTGCCTCTTCTACGTAACTGACACGTTGCTGGTAGCTCAGACCTAAAAACTTTTCTTCGGAGAGTCGTTGCAATCCTTGTGGCACACGGCCGGTGAGCATTTTTTGTTCCACCTTGTCATAACGGTGTCGTATGCGTGCCCAGTCTTTCATGAAATTCTTCATCTCACTAAGAGAGCGTTCTCCACTAAGGACGTGTTCTATCCATGGTCCTACTTTATTACTGCTGATGTATCCCGCTGCAGCTGCAGCTTCTAGTGCACTCTTTGTGTCGTTGTGTAATTGTAACTTTCCCTCTTTGTATGCAGTGATCGCAGCGCGAGCTTCTGCCACCATTCCTTCTTTGATATCGAAGTGTAACGTTTTGAAGTTCGCATCCTTTTTAAGGGCGCCAATGTTTTTAAATTCTTTATCAGTGAGCTCTGCAAACAGAGGGTCTGCAAGAACGTTGGTTCGTTCTTTGTGTACGGTTTTCCATGCGCCGACGTAGGAAGGGAACTGTGATTTTACGAAGTATTCTTTTGCCTTAGGTGTTACTGATGGGTCGTTAAATCGAGCAATCCATTTCTTCTTAGAGCTTGCAGAGATCAATCCGTCTTTTACTGCTTTATCGAGTTCTGTTTCAAATCCTTTGAAGAGGACTTTTTGCGACGCAGCAATTGGCAAAGCATTGAGCACTTCTACTACGAGCTCTTTTCTCTTTTCGAAAGTCAGTGAGCCAAGGAAGTAGCTGTTATCAGAAAGTTTTTCAGCAAGGCTCTTAAGCTTAGGATCTGTAGATTTTTCGAGAGCAGCAAATCGCGCATCACGTAACACACCTTCTTTTTTCGCAAAGAGCGTCTGTCTTTTTTCGAGGTAGTCAGGGAGTACGCGTAAAATAGAAGATTCTTTCTCTTTATAGTCCCTGCTCTTATCTTTTACCCACGCTACCCATTGGTCTGAGGATTCTTTTGAGATCACACCAGCAGAAACGGCACGTTGCAACGGAGGCAGGAAGTCTCCATGATACAGGTCCAACGCAAACTCCATACGTTTTGCGTAGTCGAGTTGATACCATTTTTCTGCTTCTGATATTTGTTTAGCATCGGTAGGGGCGATGCTATCGATCCACTTTTTAAGTGGTTCAGTTTCTTTTGTAGAAGCAAGACCAAGCTTGTCATGTGTTACAGAAAAATACTGATCGTACTTTCGGCGCATTGCTTGGTACTGATTTGATGTTGCCATTCGGTTATCTTCTTTCGATTCAAATGCCACTTCCTCTGTCGATGTGTAGTTGCTATTTGGCATGCCGGTCAATTGTAGGTGGGGACAAAAAAACTGCAATTGGTTTCTGAGGATTTTGTGGTAGGATTGTCTTCCTATGATCCTATCTGACAGAGACATCCGACAGGCCATTACCGATGGACGTGTAAAGGTCCAATCTGACCAGCAAGAGCTGTTCCAGCATATTCATGCTTCTTCTATGGATTTCCGTCTAGGGAATACATTCAAGCTCTACGAGCACAGCAAATTTGCAGTACTCGACCCTATGAACCCGGATTCCTTCGCGGGAAACATGCGAACGATCACCGTCCCAGATGGAGAATCGTTTATCGTGCAGCCAGGGGAGTTTGTCCTTGGGGTAACGCAAGAGTCTATCTCTTTGCCTGATGATCTTGTTGCTCGTGTAGAAGGACGTAGCTCTCTCGGACGTCTTGGAATTATTGTGCACTCAACAGCAGGGTTTGTAGACCCTGGATTCTCTGGAACGATCACTCTCGAAATCAGTAACTTAAACCGCTTACCTGTGGCTCTCTATCCTGGAATGCGTGTATGCCAAATTGCCTTTGAGCAGATGAGCAGCCCTGCAGATATGCCGTATCACAGTAAGCCATTTAGTAAGTATCAGGGGCAGGTATTACCTGAAGAGAGCAGACTCTCTGTAGACCCTGAATTCGCCGCAGATGCCAAAGAATTGCCAATCGGAGAAGAAGTGAAAGTGGGCTCTTAATTAAAAAAGACAGGCCTCCACGGGGGAGACCTGCCTGAACAATTCGGTTTGCTTTACACAGCACTGATATCCGGTTCGTGGATACCGGTCTTCGCTTCGTCTGGATGCTCAGGTTGGAAGTCGGGACACTCTTTGATGAGGCCTAACTTACCAACCACCCACGCTTGGATGTAGACGGCGGGAACCGTCAAGAAAAATCCAAGTATGGCCTGCTGAGCGTCGACATCGGTGCAGTATTCATTCTTTAACGCCATTTTCACGAAGAAGATAGCGACGGCCCCGTTGACGGAACTGAATAGCGCGAGCCCGTAGATCTGGCTATTTGGCACGTTGACGTACACCGACTTTTTGCCTTTACCAGACCACCAGCGACCAAGTAACGCCCCCAATCCCACGAAAATCTGCTTGCCGAACATTCCACCAGCGAAACATACGAACGTCATAGCTCCCCAACTGTTGGGATCCAAGACGTTGATCGCGCCGTTGATGAAACCGAATACGACAAGTAGTAACGGGATGATGGGTTTCAGCATGTAGATCAACTTTTCCTTCGCGACACCGCTCGCAAGAATTGCGGCGAAACACCCTCCAAGCACCCAGTGAACACCGGCTGCCTTCAGGATGAATGTGTTTGCAATTGCGAGGAAAATCCAGAACTTCCAGTTTTCGATTTCCACGACGAGCTCGATCGCTCTTCTCGTTTCCGGTTGTCCCTTGTCTTGTATTCTGCCGGGAACGGTTCCCCGTTCTCCGCAGAAGTAGGTGAACACGAACATGAGTCCTTCGACGCAAAGCCAAAATATCGAGATGGCAGTCACGTAGACGCAAGCCGCAGCAACGATACCGCCGAGGTCATCACCTACGGCAAGCATGAGCAACGCCGTCATGAGAAGTACCAAGGCTCCTTTTGCACCCTTGGTGACAAATTTTGACGCGCCGATTGCGAAAGCGACGTCTGTTGCGGATGCTGCCAATGCGATGCGCCAATTCGTTTCATCAAGGAACATGAACATTAGACAGAATGTCAGAACGGGTGGGCCAATCATTCCTCCGGCAGTTGCGCATCCTGCGAACTTGCCAGCTGAAATGATTTCTCGGATCAGTAGTTCTAATCCGAGGTAGAAAAAGAAAGCCCACATGACGTACTCGTTTGCAATCTCATCTGCCAGGTGTGAGTGCAGTCCGTGCACCCAGTGCCAGTCGAAGAACTGGTCTCCGAGTGTGTAGAGAATCATCGAGGCAGCGACAGCCCATGTAATCAGGGGGACTTTGTTGTCGCGGTCGATAATTTTCTTTCTCCATCCAGTGTACTCAAGGTCGTGTGACATTTTTCGTTTTCTCCCAAAAAGGTTCTAGTGACAGTTTGTAGATCAAGATCCTCTTACTCCATGTAAGAGGGGGGTTAGGTGTTGTAATTACTGTGTTTGAAACCGCAATCTGTTCCCCACACAGAGGCGCAGAATGCGGCTTCAGAGCAAACCTATGAATTGTAAGGATCACTCTGATTTAAAAAATCAGAGGGAATTTTTTAACATAATTCCCTATATTAATCAAGGCTCTAAGAGCTTCTATTTGGCGAGATAGGGACATTTACGTACAATCCAACCATCAACCTAAAACGCCTCCAACAGCTCGGCTCTGTACTTCTCGTGGTTGCAATCCTCATTGCTACTGCAGGGCTACTCTCTCGTGCATGGTTCGAGGTGTCTTCTGGAGTGCTGCACATTGATGCACAGATATTTCAGACCGTAGGGCAGGGGATGCTCAATGGTTTATTGCCGTATGCAGATTTGTTTGAGACGAAACCTCCGGGAATATTTTTATTGCATGCATTGTCTCTAAAGATTTTTGGATCACAATTTCTCGTAAAACTATTACAAGCAATTGTCTTACTAGGGATTCCGGTACTTGTCTTGGCTCCTGCTATTGCTCGTGCACAGGGAAAAACCAATGCAGACCGAAGACTTATCAGTCTAATGTCATTACTCTTCGGAGTTTTACTTTCGCTTTATACAGCCAATCAAGCAGGGCTCGGACTTCCAGAAAGTTATGGAGCGTTCGCTGTTATTTTGTATTTTGTATATCTCATCACCAATCATAATTCATCAATTGCTCGCTCAATTATTTTAGGAATATTGATGTTGATTACTGTCGGACTTAAAGAGCCATTCTTATTTGTCATTCTTGCAGGAGTTATCTTGCTACAAAAAGATCTCCTCTCGTCGTTTGTGTATCCGTTATGCATTGCGATTATTTTTGGGCTGATTGCCCTACTTGCTCTCGGACTGGCTGTACCGTTTTTCCAAGTCTACTTACCGCACATGTTTGGGTATCACATAGCGCAACACGAGGGCAGTGCATTTGTGCACGCTCTAGAAATCTGGAGAACGTTTATCAATATTGGAGCGTATTCATGGTGGTTTGCAGTAGTCATTGCTGCGGTCTGGGTTTCTGTACTTACTCGTAGTAAATCTGTTCTCATTCGTTGGGGGATTGCTTCGTACATTACACTTCTCGCTATCGCTATTGGTGGAGACTTTTATGGTCATCACTTTATTTTTGCAGTGCCGGTGTATGCAGTACTGTGGTGGAAGTTTGCAGAGCGCAGTAAAAACTTCTGGTTCATAGTTCCTCTATTAGTTGCTGCGGCACTACTTAATACTCAGCTGTCTTTCTCAGATCAAAAGACATTATGGAAAGACGACGAACAAGAGATGCAGCGCACTGCCCAAAT
Source organism: Candidatus Peribacter sp. (assembly GCA_018652955.1). Classification (GTDB taxonomy): domain Bacteria; phylum Patescibacteriota; class Gracilibacteria; order Peribacterales; family Peribacteraceae; genus UBA2170. The sequence continues at coordinate 18,388 of JABIBA010000009.1, forward strand.
AGTAGATGAGGTAATGAATCGTTGTGAGTGGGACAGGTATTTACAGATGATCGTACGAGAAGGAGGGCCATACGCGTATACGAAGCACAGTCCTTATGGTCCGGTGTTCGTACACTACTCTCGATTCCTTGGAGGGAATCCTTTGTATCAAAAAGCACACATTAGAGCATTGCAAGATGCTCCTCTTATTCTTCTTGATGATCTTGAGAACACAAATCTGACAGACATTGCCAAAGAGTACTTGGGTGTTCGTTATGCGCAAGATGCTCCTGCATGTGCAGGAGAGGATTTTGTACAGCCGCTTCCGTTTCATCTGCTCTTCCGTCAGAGCTAAGGCGTATGGTACGATGGTTTACTAGTGAGCCAAGAACCCATTAGCAATCAGGCCTTAGTGGCAGTCGGAACAATTACTGCTGTAGTTGTCGCTATTTATGCGGGCAACTGGCAGGCGGATTTGTTGGCTCAAACAGGTGCACCAAGTTTCGATCCGCAATCTGTTTGTGGAAATGAAAAATGCGAACCAGGAGAGGATAGGATTATATGCGCATCATGTGCTCGCGATGAGGAAGGAAATCCTATGGGGAATTGTCCTTGCGAAATGATGTGTGAGAAAGACTGTAAAAAGCCAGATGATGATCGTTGCAAGCCTCTTGTGTGCCCTACTGGTAAGCAGCATCCTCGCTGTAGTGCAGATGGAAGCACAATTAATTACTTTAGAGATCCGTGCGGACCTATTTGTCCAAGTATTCTTTGCTCGGCTCCTCCAAAAGGATGTAAGTATGTTCCTCCTTACAAGGAAAACGAACAAGGTTGCCAAGCGAGCTGTGGAGAGTTGGCTTGTGAAGAGCAATGCCAGACCGTGGATTGTGTAGCCCCTCCTGAAGGTTGTAAATATGTGAACCAAAGGTTTGATGGAGAGTGTCAGGTGAATTGTGGAGAGATAGTGTGCGAAACAAAAAACCTCTGTGGCAATGGACGTTGTGAAGAAGGAGAGGAAGATAAATTTGATCCAGGAGGTTGTGGACCGGGAGCTGATAGCCGGTGTCTTGGACCTCCATCTCGATTTATCCCAGGCTCATGTCCTAGAGACTGTAAGCCTCTAGATAAGTGTGCACAGATGTTCTGCCCGAATGGTTGCCGCGATGGACAGTGTCTTCAGCCGGCTGCACCGAGAGTATGTAACTTCGAGGGAGGAGTGTATCAAGCTGGGGATGTCTTTAAGGCTCCAGATGGATGTAACAAGTGTTACTGTAACCAAAACGGAACTGTTGAATGTACAGAGATGGCTTGTGTCGATGATGACGATGATGAAATAGCCGAAGAACGCTTTCGAAATGTCCAATTTGGATGTCGAGATGGATTGACGTTAAATGAAGGGGGTCCTACATCGTGTAAGTCTCGCAAGGAGTGGAAGAATTTTGTTATAGAAACATGTGGAAATCATTGTGATGATCATGGGTGTGGTGAAACTGCTATGAATGTATATGAACCTTGCAGTGGGAGTGATGGCGGAAGTGCTTCATTCTGCCTGTCTGGAGGACAGAGATATTATCCAGGTGATAGTTTTGTGGCAGAAGATGGTTGCAACAAGTGCCACTGCAGTGAAAATGGTACTGCAGCTTGTACCAAGATGGCTTGTATAGATCCTCCACAACCAAGCTTTCCAAATCCAAATGACCCGACTGATCCAGACCAAGGGTGTTACTCCACGCAAGATTGCGGACCAGGAACTATATGTACTGTAGAACTTGGAGAGTGTAATAGTGGACCATGTGATGCAGCAGGCAACTGCGCGGATGTATGCACAGGACATTGTGTTGAGAGAGGTTCCAATTCACCTGATTTCCCAGAAGATCCTGTGGAATATGAAGATGAAGTAAAAACTGCACCGGTAGAAAATCGCTTCTCTGATGCGCAGACAGGAACGCTCGAAGGTACTGCAGCAAATGATCTTGCTCAGCGCGGAGTAATTGGCGGATTCCCTGATGGAACATTTAGAGGAGAAAAACCTGTAAATCGTGCAGAAGCTGCGAAGTTCTTACTTATGGCTCGATTCGGATTTGTCGGAGAGGCACGGAACAATAACCTCTTCCTCGATGTCCTCGAAGGGGAGTGGTACGTGAAGTATGTGGTAAATGCTGCCGAGCTTGATATTATCTCTGGATACTCCGATAGGACGTTTAGGCCTGCAAATACGGTAAATACAGCAGAATTTCTCAAGATGCTGAGCAAGACCTTTGGACTACCGCAGGATCTCCCTCATAATTACTCAGACGTCCCAGAAGGCGCTTGGTTTAGCACATTTGCTGGTGCTGCCCAGCAATACGGATTATTCCCAGGAAGGCCTGAGGGCAGGCTACAGCCTGATAAATTGCTGACGAGAGGAGAAGTGGCGATTGCGATTTACAAATTGATGGAGAATCAGTAGATTGTGAGGGTTACAGGGTATTTGACAATACTTATTTATATTGTATATTAAATTAATGAGCATAGCAGAATTAGATGTACTAGGAGTGCAAGTGGCAGGCGAGCAGCAATCAGAGAAAGTTACAGCTGAGGAGTTTGCTGTATTACTAATGCAATTTTCTGTTGATGAAGCTGCAAGGAGAATCATCTTTGCAGAGCCTGATATGTATTATCGCAGAGAAATAGTACGGCTGATTCCAGATGAACAATTTCAATATGATGTAGCCAATACGGTATTTGGAGAAAAGCTTGCTGGAGATATTGGCGCTCGTACTTGTGCTACTCATCCAAAAACTGATTACGGAGATCCATGTTGTAAGGATTTGATGTCTGATAAATAAATTGTTTCCTCTATAGTGAATATATGCCTATAGCTCAAGACCGCATCCTCTACGAGGACGACCACCTTCTAGCGGTGAATAAACTCAGTGGAGAACTGACGGTGCGTGGAAAGGGGAAAGTACAGAAGCTCCCACTGCTGGATTTTTTGAAGCAAGACTACCCAGGAATTAAAGCAATACACCGTATTGACTATGAAACTTCTGGAGTAGTGGTATTCGCAAAAAACAGCAACGTAGAGCAGAAAATACTGAGTAACAAATTTGAACAGTGGAGGAAGACATACATCACATTGCTGATGGGAAGGCTCGAGAGAAACCAAGGTGCTATTCGTAAAAAACTTCCTGCTCGGGGACGCGGAGTAGTAGATGCAGAGACTCTTTATCAGGTGCAGGATATGTTTGCGAACTCCACACTTGCTGAGTGTGTTATCACCACAGGTCGTCATCATCAGATTCGTTTGCACTTCGCAGGAATTGGTCACCCTCTTGCTCTTGATAGTGAGTATGGACATGGAAAATTTAATCAAATCTTTAGACAAGAACTTGGGTATTCAAAATTCTTTTTGCATGCATCGAAGATTTCTTTCCCGCATCCAATAACAGGGGAGACGGTGACAATAGAAGCTCCGATGCCAAAGCCATTTGCTGCGTGTATAAAAAAGCTGCGATCGTTGTAAGGAGAAGAGATCTTCCCTACAATCAATGCAATGAAAGTCTTATCTGCAATGCAGCCGTCCGGCACTCTTCACTTAGGAAACTTTTTTGGCTCTATGTTGCCAAATAGAGGGTATCAAGATAGTGCAGAACAGGCGCTGTTTTTTATTGTTGATTTGCATGCAATGACCACGGTGCACGATGGAAATCTCTTAAGGCAGCTTCGCCAAGATGCAGCACGTGATTATATCGCAGCGGGCTTCGACCCAGATAAAGCAATCATCTTCTTTCAGTCTTACGTACCAGAGCACGCAGAACTTTCGTGGATACTTTCAACTCTCACACCCATGGGTCTTTTGGAACGGTCGGTGAGTTATAAAGATAAAGTGCAAAAAGGAATCGATACAAACGCAGGACTCTTTACGTATCCGGTCCTCATGGCTGCGGACATTTTGCTTTACGATGCAGACACCGTTCCTGTGGGAAAAGATCAGAAGCAACATGTCGAAATGGCGCGAGATATAGCGCAAAAGTTCAATAATGCCTTTGGGGAAACCTTTGTACTTCCAGAGCCTGAGGTTCGAGCAGAAGTCGCGGTAGTCCCAGGGACAGACGGGCAAAAAATGAGTAAGAGTTACAACAATACTATTCCACTCTTCGGTGATGAAAAGGCTATTCAAAAAGCGATTATGGGTACAGTGACAGATAGTAAAGAAAAGGATGATCCTAAAGACCCAGATTCCTGTGTGATCTATCAGATCCACAAGCTCTTGCTCGACGAATCTGCAGCGAGTGCCTTGGCTGATGAGTATAAAAATGGCCTCCCGTATGGAGATGCGAAGAAAAAGCTCTTCGAAAGCTATATGGATTACTTCGGAGAAATGCGCAAAAAGCATGAATCCCTTACAGAGGACTATTTATCTGATGTATTAGAGGAGGGGGCTAAAAAAGCTCGAGCAATAGCAGGACCAAAGATGGAGGCTGTAAAAAAGGCTGTAGGATTGCTCTAAAGCACAGTATTTGGTCATGTATTGAAAAATAGCGCTATTTTTGCTATAATAATATGAAACCTACACAAAAACCCTATGACTAAACAGACCAAGCACACCGCTCACATTTCCCGCGCTCTCGTGGCTACCCTCATTGGTGTCGTTGCAATACCAGCAACTATGACCGGACTATTCCAGTCTATCGATGACGATGGTACGAATGCAGTTCCTCTTATCGATCTGCATCAAAGAGCAATTAACGACCGATCTCGTGTACGGTATATCCGAAGAAACTACTGGAGGGCTGTAGGAGTATATAACGAACTTATTCGTCTTGGAGTAGAGGGGATTAACCCACCAGATATTAATGATACTGATAGTGTGAACTATTACCTCGACCCAGAAAACTTTGCTCACGTAGAAGGAATGGGTACTCCGGTACATGCAGCCGCTCCCCTAGAAGAGGGCGACGGATACGTGTCTACAATATCTTCAGCTCAAGCTGAGTATAGAAGCATGCCAGAGCGATACCGTGATCTCCTTGATGGATACATCACAACAGGGTTTTGCCCAGGTTCTCTTCGCCAGTATCACCTCGCAGGATTTTACGATCTCTGCACAACGCTACTCGATGAGCACGTTGCTGCTGTAAGCCCAAGTTTGATTAATCGATCTGTCTATCTTCGTGGCTTCCAGTCACTTGGATTTGCACCGCTTCGAAACCTCCGCAATCGCTTAGAGGTTCTTGAAGAATCTTTGATTTACGAAGGTGGTACATCTGTGAGGCCTCGGACTCATAGCGGGTTCCGTCCACGTCTTAATTACTCTGATCTTCACACAGGAAGATAATGCAGCGTCACCCATTCGCCACTCACAGGCTTATGACGGCTCTCCTTGTAGGAATTGTTGCAGTGCCTATGACTTCAACTGCACTATTTATTCGTCAGGAGATTGCTCCTGTAGACGTATCAGCTGAAGAGCTTCGCAATAGCGCATTTGAAGATCGCAGTAGACTTCGTGCACAGCGCAGACTCTACTGGCAAGTCATTGAACATATGGAATCTGGAAAAATCGATATCGAAAAACCAGATATCAACGATACAGAAACATTGCACAAGGCTCTAGAAGCTCCAGAAGAAGAGGTAGTAGAAGAAGTTATTGCCGAAGAGAATACTCTGACATCTCGCAGCTTAAATACGCAAGATAGAGGATTGCTTCGCCGTTATACGAGAGCGGGATTTTGTCCTGAGTCACTAGCAAGTTTTCGCGTTCCTGGGTTTTATCAGCTGTGTGTATCTCTTGTAGGATCTGCTGTTAAGAAAACTCCTGTAATGGGTCTGCTCAATCATAATGCTGCTCTGTATCGAGCATTGCGTCCTTCTGCTCCAAATGTTGGAGCATTCAAGCTTCGTATGCAGATGATGCAAGAGGCAGGGGATCGCAATAACCGTCGTGGAACAGGTGTAATGCCTGGTCGTCCAACGACTTGTGTCATGAATCTTGATTGTCAGATGCCACGATATAACAACTAGGTGGTAAACTGAGAATATGTCTCAGCACTTAGTCTTAGCGTCGGCTAGTCCGCAACGAAAATATCTCTTAGAAGGATTAGGGCTGACCTTTGAAGTACATCCTAGTAATTTTGATGAATCGACCTGCACTAAAACAGATCCAGTTGAGCGCGCAAAGCATCAGGCGTATCACAAGGCTATGGATGTAAACGAACGCTTTGCAGACAGCTTTGTTATTGGTTGTGACACCTTGGTCGTATCGGAAGATGGAGAGCTCTTAGAAAAGGCACCTTCTGCGGATGCTGCTAGAGAGATGATTGAGAAGCTGTCGGGAAAAACCTGCACAGTACATTCAGCTCTTTCTGTGGTTGATCCTCATCAAAAGCATTTCGAAGGAGTGAGCTCATCGACTGTTCGATTTAAAGAACTTACCGAAGAGGAGTTAGATTGGTGGATCGGAACTAACTTGTGGAAGGATCGTTCTGGATCGTTTCAGATTGATGGACCGGGACAACTGATGATTGATAACCTCGAAGGAGACTGGAGCTCAGTTGTTGGGCTTCCAGTATTTTTGCTTGGAGACTTGCTCAAGAAAGCGGGTTACATTTTCGTCTGAGTCCAATCCCATAGCTCGTCGAAGATATCTGCTGTGCTAGCAGCACAGAGGTAACCACCTTTGGGGTTGTCTGGTTCTTGCGCAATATATTCCATTTTTCCTCCAGCCTCTTGTATTAGCAAGAAGCCCACAGCAATATCCCAGAGGCGAATACCATCAAAGAACACGCCATCTGTGTTACCTCTTAGTATTTCTCCAAGCTCTTCGAGAGCAGACCCATAGTTATGGACCGATCGGCACCTCGGAAGGGTGACATGAATTTCTCCGTCAATAATTTTACCTCTATGAATAAGGTTACTATTGAGAATGGCATTCTTTAAAGCTCCAGTTTTGCGAAGCTTCACCGGATCTCCGTTATAAAAAGCTCCTGCACCTTTTCCTCCCCAAAACCATTGCTTGAGCAGTGGTATGTGCATAGCTCCAGCGAGTATTTCACCATCTTTTTGCACAGCAATAATCGTTCCAAAGCTCTCGCGGCCATGGATAAAGTTTGTGGTTCCATCTAAAGGATCGATAATCCATTCGTAGGGACTATTGGGGTCTCCTAAGTCTTCGGCTCCATCTTCTTCTCCGATAAATCGATGGTCTGGGAAATGCTTTTGGATGGCTGCTACTACAGCTTCTTGAGTCTTTCCATCAACTTCAGTAAGCAGGTCTATAGCTGAGGTTTTCTCCGAGACATCCAGTGTTTTTCCTTGAATGTGAATCTCCTCATATTCTCGTACGAGAATATCAGTCCCAACAGTTGCTGCTTCTCTGGCGATTTCTATGAGTTGATCTATTGAAGGGTCGGTCATAGACCTAGTCTATATGGTTGGGAGTCTATAGTCATACAATCCCTCTCTTGCTTTCTCATATCCAGGCATAGCCCACTCGACCCATTGCCAGTATTGAGGACTGTGATCTGCCCGCTTCCTGTGAGCGAGCTCATGGAGAATGACGTACTTAATAACCTCAGGACGTACAAAGAGGAGAGCTGAGTTGAGCATGATTGTCCCACTCGGGCTACAGCTACCCCACTGAGAAGAGGCAAATTGCAGCTTTACGTCCGAGACATGGACGCCAAAGGTCTCATCATTGAGACGCATTACCATCTGCTCAACGCGACCTAGCTCCTCTTTGGATACTGCCTTCCATAGAAGTCGGTGGAGCCCCTTACGGCGCATACTTGGGCCAATCTGGACGTTCCAGCCACGGGTGGTGCGGCGGATGAATGTCTTCTTTCCAGGCTTAAGACAGAAACAGTACTTCTTGCCATTAGCCAACGTGATAGTAGCGCTCTCTCCTTGGTCGAGAAGCTTTCCAAAGGGGTTGATCAGGATCTTCTCCTGTTCGTCTTCTACCTGCTTGAGCATGCGTTCTAGAAGGTCGTCTACATGCTCTTTCTCCTCATCTTGAGTGAGGCCCTTGGCCAGACGAATAATGATAGTATCGTCACGAAAAACCGCACGACTATGTTTGTTCTTAGTACGTTCAACCCGGTGACGAACTGGATGTTGTTTCATGTGGGCTGACGAGTATACATGCTCGTCAAGGGGGGGCTTTGGGTCGGGGGGTCGACGAAGAATGCGGGACATCGAAAAGAGGAGCTCTGTCTTTTTAGCTTCTACAAGCCATTCAATTTTCTGATTAAGAGTTTTTGGCATCAGCTTGCTCAAGTTCTGTGTTCAACTTCGCGGCATCGCGGGCCGAATGAATGCAAAATTTTACATTGGATTGCTCTTGACGAAAACGTTCTATCAAAGCGTCGTTATCATCCAAGGATAAAAGTGACTTTATTGCGTCCTCTTGCGTCTCAAAACAGTCGATTGCCTCCCTGATTTTTCCGCGCACAGGCTCCGAAATTGCGGAGCTCAATCTCGCATTATCGAGTCGGATAATGAGGTGATTTATCCACGCCAGAGACTTGCTGACGCGTAGCTTTGTCATCGCTAGACGCTTGTTCTCTCTGTAGAGAGACCCGAGCTGCTCCTTGGCATCTTGTACCGCCGATTTTTCTTCATAGAATTCTGAATCAATACTCCTGATAATGGTCGAAATCGCATCTGAGAGGCTTTCTATATGGAACATAGCTCCATTGATATATTGCTCTGAAGGTCCTGGGATCGTAGAGAGGTATTGCTTCTCCTTCCTCAGGATCTCAAGCTCGGTTGTAAGGACCGCTGCAAAGCACTTAAGGGTAATAGGCATCATCGCTCCTCGGCCGGCCTTCCGAATGTCTGTGCGGCACTCAAGACGCTTTAGGCGGCGTTCTTCACGGCGTGCAGTGTGGTGCTCTTTAAAATCTGCCTCTGCCTTTCGGTGATTCATCATGTCAGCCCAAAAACCTTGGTTGCGAGCCCTGCGGTCGTTCCACTTTTGATCCACTGGAGAAATCGACGAATCTGTTGAAACAGAAGATACCGAAGAAGATGTGGCAGAAGGGTAGTAGACCTGAGGGTATTCGTAATCGGTTTCAATAACATACGCAGCCGCCGTAGAAGGGAGCGTAATAATGCTGAGCACGATGAGAATCCGAGACGTTGGGGTCACGGGAAGATAGTGTATCAGATAGTTCGTTTATTATGATACTCTCTTGCTATGTTGCTTATAGATATTGTTACTGTTCCTAAAAAAGGTTTGGTAATGCGGGACCCTCCTTGGATAACTGCTATTTTTGCCTTTTTGGTTATTGCGAGTTGCATAGTTCCCATTATCATAATCCATTGTTGGATATGGGTTTATGAGAAGGTGTATTTCTCTGCTTTTGGTATTCCTCATGTATATTTTCGTGATTATCTGATTATCGATAGAGGACGTCTGAGCAAACTGAATCTGATTCAGAAGATTGCATGTGTGTATTGTGGATATGGAAATGCAGTAGCTGCGTGGCTCAAGACTGTTGCAAATCACACAGAGCTCTACTCTTGTGCAATACAGCACAATAAGAAAAAACTCGGTCAGGAACATCAGAGTACATTTGCAAAATACGACACGTACTCTTAGTACTAGGCCTTTACTCTTTCAAGTACCAATCCTCCTAGTTGACCTACTACTGTGTCGACATTGTCGTTTACGATCACGTCATCAAATAGTTCGCTGCGTGTCTTAAAGAAGTCGAGATCTGCCTCTGCGTTCTTGAGACGGTCTTCGATCTGCTTTTCGGTGTCACGTCCACGGTCTCTTAGTCTGTGTAGAAGCGAGCTGAGCATTTGACGCTTACTTTTCCCTGGTGGCATCAATCCAAATGAGAGGATAGATCTGCGGCCGTAATGAGAGGAGAGACCTTGTAGTAAGTTCATCTCTGTAATAATCACGGGGATCATTTTCTTTTGCCAGATGGCATCGATGTCTTCTGTGCGATACCCATACCAGCGCTTTTCATCGCGAGAAGGAATACAGGTGCTTGTTGCGAGCTTCCCTTCATTCTTAAGTGCGAGGAATTCTTCTGGAGATACGTGGACATACTCATCAGCGTCACCTTCTTTTGGTTCGCGAGTTGTGAGAATCGGCACACGCTCCACGTACTTTCCGACCTTAGTAGATAGCAGTACAGAGACTGTAGTTTTTCCAACCCCCGAAGGGCCAGTGAGCGCCAAGACGTATCCAGGGAACTCTTGCTTTACGGTTTGTTGTACTGGGATTTCATACGAGACATCGTACGTGCGAAGCCCTTGAGTATTTACACTCGATAGGCGCATTTTTGGCAGCACTTTCATGCCGATAGCTATTGGTTGATCTGTTTCTGAAATTAAATGTCCGCTTACCTTTTGTCCGTCTTCTAGTTCGATCAGTCCGATATTGCGAGGTCCCGCTGGGAAACCTTCTGGTGTGTGGTGCACTGTGGTAAACGACAAGATCGTCCCTTCTTGCAATTTTCGCTGCAGGTCTTTTTGGGCGCGGTGAATGGCAGCTGGAGTATTACGCATGAGAGAGAATGTGGATGCCGCAGGTAGCGGCTGCTCCTCCAAAGTTATGAGCAAGTCCGTAAGAGGACTTCGAGTTTTTGAGTTGTTTCGATACATCTATAACTTGCTTAATTCCTGTAGCCGCCACTGGGTGACCGCAAGCCTTTAGTCCTCCGCTTTGGTTGATGGTCATCGGGCTTTCTTTTTCGTAGAGCGCTATAGCATTACCAGGTGTTGCAAATCCCATATCTTCAAGAGAGATGAGGGCAGCAATAGAGAAGCAGTCGTGGAGTTCTATGTGGGCGATTTCTTCTCGCTCGATATTAGCTTCTTGTAGAGCAGCACTCATAGCATCTTTGGTTGCTGCAAATGATGTAATAGTTGGACGGTCAGTAATACTCAATGTATCGGTAGCCAGCTGTGAGGCGGCAATCTTAATTGGGCTTTCAAATTTTGTAGACAAAACAACGCTAGCCGCCCCATCGGAGATAGGGGAGCAGTCTAGCATGCAGAGTGGGTCTGCTACTTTTGGAGACATTGAAATTGCCTCTGCGGGTATCTCTTTGCGAAATTGTGCGAAGGGATTTTTCACACCATTCTTATGATGGCGTGCACTAACATGGTTTAGGCGTTCACGGCTCAGGTTAAATTCATGCATGTATCTATTGGCAATGAGGCCAAAAATACCAGGGAAGGTAAGGCCACATGGTGCGTCTTTCTCTGCATCAGCAGCTCCCATAAGTCCTGCGGCTATTTTGCTTGGAGCGATATCGGTCATCTTCTCTACTCCGACAACAAGTACAGTTTGTGCTTTACCACTTTCGAGTAATGCACACGCAGTATGCAGAGCGACAGCGCCAGAGGCGCAGGCAGCTTCTGCACGCAAAGCAGGTGGATGGTGTGGGAGGAGGGATGCAGCCATTGCACCCAAGTGCGCTTGATTAGATGCGACTTCACCAAGCATATTGGCGACGATAACCATATCAATATCAAGGGCGGTACAGCCTGCATTCTCAATTGCTGCATCTATAGATTCTTCCATCAGATCTTTAATCGACATATCCCAGTGCTCCCCAAAGCGAGTTTGTCCTGTGCCTGTGAGGTAGATTGGAGATTGCATTAATGAGCTGCTGTAAGTTTTTGGTATTCGCAGTAGTTGATGTAGGTCGTTTCTCTAGTATCAGGTGCAAGTGCTACACCATCGCGCATCATCGTCATTAAGAATGCATCAGATCCTGCGCCAGAACCATATGAGACTAGTAGAATGCGGTCACTCTTCTTTGCCTGTTGTAATACATGGGCAAGGCCGAGTGGACTGCAGGCTGAGTAGGTGTTTCCAACAGTTGGGACGATAAATCCGTGCTCAAGTTGCTCTTTGGTAAAGCCTAACTCTTTGGCGATGCGACTTGGGAACTTCGCATTTGGCATATGGAAAACTACATGATCGATGTCTTCTGGTTTGATCTTTCCTACTTCGAGTATCCCTTTGGTCGCTTCTCGTACGTGGTGAAAGTACGCAGGCTCTCCAGTAAAACGACCTGCATGTTCTGGGTGCTGTTTTCCATTTGCCCTCCAGAAGTCTGGTGTGTCTGTGGTAAACGACAGAGTCTGATCTATCTGGCAGAGTGCGTTCTTATTATCAGTCGACCCCATAACGAATGCAGCGGCACCTGCTGCTGCAGTGTATTCGAGTGCATCACCGGGTTTGGATTGTGCGCAGTCTGCACCTATCGCCAGTCCATGACTTATTTGCTTTGAGCGAATCATACTATCGACAATCTGCATCGCCGCTGTTCCTGCTTTGCAGGCAAACTCGAGGTCTGCGCAATGACAGAACGGGTCACACTCAAGAGCGGCTGCTACCATTCCACTTGTTGGTTTTACGGCGTACGGGTGGCTTTCGGATCCTACAAATACTGCAGAGATCTGAGAAGTTTTAATATCTGCTAATTCAATTGCCTGACGCCCTGCTTCAAATGCGAGGGTGAAGGTATCTTCTCCTGCATCTGGTACAGATTTTTCTGTAACCCCTAGACCTGCTTTCATTGTCTCTGGATCTTGTTTCCAGGCGTGCGCAATCTCTTCCGACGTTATACGTCGGGAGGGGATGGATATACCGAAACCAAGGATGGCGGATTTCATCGAAAGAGATTTTAGCAGAGATTCGGCTCTGTAAAGCTATTTAGAAGGGTATTTATTGGTTGTGGCAAGAGGTCTTATTTGTAACTTTTCAGATGAATAGTTCTAGTTCTTGTTCATTTTTGCCTTAATGCAAAAACGAACCAAAAAAATCAAGACGAGCGCAGACTCGTGCGAAGCAAAGTTTCTATTGCTTTAGATGTGCGCACTTTCAACCAAGCTTGCTTCGCAACTTGGCATTCAAGTGCTAAACACGCATTATGACCATATTCTTCGCTCTCAAACAGGTGCGCTCGTCGCTTACGGATATAACATTCGTCGTCATGCCACTGTAATGTGGACGAAGATCACCCCGCCTTAGTGTCATCGTAGCGACGCAGTGCGAAGCTGCGCAGCAGACTTCGTCCAGGAGCGCTCGGGTTCATATTGTCTTTATTTCTTCGTTCACGTCTGTGGCAAAGATTTTTGGTTACTTTTCATCTGAAAAGTTACAACAAGATTATCTAGCCAATTTCTTATGACTACTTGCAAGCTTCTGTGCAGCTTGAGCAGCTAGAAGACTGATTTCTCCTGCGAGGACTGCAGCTCCAATAGATTCAGCGAGCTGCTGAGCAGGTTTAAGATTGGTCTTTGGTTTCATGAGAAGATCTAAGCACTGACGCTGTGCAGGAAGCTCTGTTCCTCCTCCACGTACTCCAACGAGTAAAGCGGGGATACGCACACGTACAGAGATGCCATGTGCTTCTTCGGATACTGTTGTATCGGTCATCGATCCTTCTACTGTATGTGCAGTATCTTGCCCCGTTGAAAGATAGAGAGCAGCGATGACGTTTGCTGCATGCAAGTTAGACCCTATTGCTCCTGCAATGTTAGAGCCTCTTTTGAGCTTGGCTTCATACACATCAAGTAGTTTACTTGGCTCTACCTTCAGGATTTCTTTGATGATGTGTGGCTTGAGGAGTGCTTCGGCGATCACTTCGTATCCACGACCTTTGTCGTGCGTTCGCCTGCTTGGCTTTTTATCGCTATCAACATTTCCTGCAATCGTGATGAGTTCTGCATCAAGTTTTTGCGCAATCCAGTCTCCAATTTGTTGCGCAGCAATCGTGATCATATTCATTCCCATGGCTTCATCAGTATCAGCTCGCAAAGATAGGAAGACGTAGTTATCGTCTTGGTCGATGTCGTATCCAAGGATTTTCAAGTGACTACTTGTTGCTTCTCCGATCTTCTTCCACTCATCAGATTTTTGGTTTATTGAATCAATAAATTGTTCAGGTTTTTTATTTACTCTAAAAGCAATAGACCGAGTAATACCATGGTGAACCGATGTAATTTTTATCCCTTCTCCTTCGGACGCTGCTTTACATCCACGGTTCACGCTGGCAACCAATGCACCTTCGGTAGTTGCGAGTGGCAGATGCAGCTGCGATGTTTCAAGTGAGCTGAATGTTGCCTTCAGTGGACCTGCGTATCCGACTGGAATCGGAATACTTCCAAACATCTGTTCGCAGTTATTTACTTCTGCCTGTCCTATTCTGTTTGGCTCTGTTCCAAGTAACGACAGATTTAAATCCAAAGTATCTTGGATCTTCATTCTTCGTACGGCACAGCGCTCGTGAGAGGAGAGTGATTCTGGAAGGTCGCGGAGGTTCATTAGACTAAGTATGCCCCTTGGCCTACTGATGCCTCAAACACTTTGCAGCTTTCTTGGGCGTGCGCATATTCAGTTATTCTCTCTTTTGCCTCATCCGTGCAGAATAAATGGACCGTAGGGCCTGCATCCATGGTATAGAGAACAGGGAGGTGGTCCGCCTTCCTCATGCTTTTTACCTCATCTAATATCCGATAGGTCTCATCACTTAAGTAATTCAGAGGTGGATCTTGGGTCTGCATACAGTGGTGCATTTCCATACAATCTTCTTCTACGACTGCCTGCAGCTTCTCGAAATCTTTCGCAAGGAGTGCGTCGATACATTCTTGCTGTCGGTGATTATTAATATCTTCAACACGCTTCGCAAAGTCTGGGCTTGTCCACGCCTTAGGGTGTCCTTCGGAGGACCCGACTTTCTTCTCTTCGGTACTTGGAACGATGATGATGTCATGAAGGTTCCAGTGATGCTCGTCTGCAACCTGCCATCCTTTAGATCCATCGATAAACAAGTTCTCTTCATTACGCACTGCACCGTATCCACCAAAGATACTGCGAGCAGCACTACCTGAGCCGAGGCGAGCCATGACACTGATCTGTTCATCGGTGAGATCCGCATCGACTAAACCAGAAACAGCTTTTGCGAGTGCAGAAAATACTGCAGCAGAAGAGGCGAGTCCGATACTTGGTGGAATCTGAGAGTCGATAGTTATCGTTAGATTGGAGACTTCAGTTGGTGCAATTGTTGCGAGGTAGACTTCTATCAAGTTGAGAGTTTTCTGAAACCGCACTGTGTCTTTTTCGGTCATCTCTTTATTGGCAGAGGTAACCGAGAGTGTCTCTGCAAGTTCTATGGATACATCAACATGAGGACCATCGAGCGTCATCGCGAGGTTCTCATTTGCACACAGACGAAATTCGTCGTGTCTGTTTCCCCAGTATTTAATAAGCGCGATGTTTGGTGTAGAGCGGGCGGTGATCATAATCGGATTATAGGGTACGTGTTATCCGCTAAAGAAGCATCGGTATTAATGGCCAAAATCATTCCACATCCACCTGTGCGACTTCCTGCTCCTATTACCTTGGCAGATCCGCCTTCTTGTTCAATTTTTGTGATCAATTCTTTTGCCTTATCTGTAACAATACCAAGTGACTGCTGCGCTTTATTATGCTCTTTAAAAATCTCTGATAAATCTGTATTTTGTTGCAGTTTCTTACTACAGTTTCCAATGATTTCGAGTGGTTCAGATAACTCTTCTTTTCGCTCAGTTACCCATGCAACTAACTCTGGTGTTTGCTGCTCAGGATCTCCGGTGTCTATAAGAAGTGCTCCATCGAGTAGATTCTTTGGAAGGTCGATGACCTTGGGCTCAGATCCTTTAATAAACTGCACGGGGCTTTCATTCCAGATCACTGCAAAGTCGATACCACTGTTTCCAGGGTTAACGATATCTTCGATCTCTGCAGCGCGCTCTTTGCAGTCCTCTCCAAGAAGACATTTGCATACTGCAATAACCAAAGAAGTAGAGCTTCCCATTCCTTTACCGAGTGGAATCTCGCTCGCAATTGCTAGTGCACCTCCAAACGTACCGCATTCATGAATGATCTGCTTGAGATACTGTTGCCACTCCGGCTGTCCGACCATTTGCTCCCAAGCGACTGAGAGATCACCTGACTCTGCATCTTCCTCAAAACTCACAGCCATCTTAAGAGGAGAGGGTACTGCTATCCCAGGGTAGCCAAAGAGAACCGCGTACTCACCCGTAAGGATGATCTTTCCTGAAACAGTTGCAGTACTCATCCTCCGAACCTTCGGGTACGATCTGCAAATGTTGTGACTGAAGTTTCTAGATCTTCTACAGAGAAGTCAGGAAAGAATTTATCAATAAAGTCCCACTCCGCATACGCTGCCTGCCATAAGAAGAAGTTGCTGGTGCGATGCTCTCCTGAAGTGCGAATTATCAAATCAATATCAGAAAGTTCTGGGTGGTCGAGTGCGGCAGAGATCCCATCTTCACTTTTGTCATCAGTTTTGCCGAGGGCACGCACAATTTCATCTTTTCCACCGTAATCTATAGCAAGATGCAGTGTAAATTCTGTTTGGTCTTTTGTTTCCTCTTCTACCTCTGCAATAAGTGCTGAAAGAGAAGCGGGGATACGGTCCTTGCGACCACTGTGAACAAAGCGCGTTTTATTCTCTAAGAATGTTGAACGTTCTTTTTCTAGATATTCTTCGAGTAGGCCCATCAACATATCAATTTCTTTCTGATCACGTTTCCAGTTCTCTGTTGAAAAGCACCAGACGGTAAGAGTGTTTACACGGGAATCTTCTCGGCACCAGTCTGTAAGGGTACGGAAGTTTTCTATTGCTACCTTGTGTCCTTCCCAAGGTTTAAGGGTACGGGTTTTTGCCCAACGCCTGTTTCCGTCAGGAATGATAGCAATGTGTAAACCGTTATCTGGCATCGAGAGCTATCGGTAATGCGAGGTGAAACCACGGAGCGTATGTTTCTGGGCGCTCTTCCATATCCTTTTTAAGCTCATCAAGTTCTATCCATTTCATCTCCATAATTTCTGCAGGGTCTGGATGCATTTGCGTTGATTCTTCAACAGTTCCTATCAGTACTGTGTCATATTCGTATTCTGTCCCTTTGCCATCAGGGTCGTCAGCTTTATAAACAAATGAGTCTGCAACGGAGAGTCCTGTGCGAAACCCACACTCTTCTTTGAGCCTGTCTGCACCTTCTATCTCGATAGGAAACTTCTCTTTTGGGTGAGAGCAGCAGGTATTTGCCCAATATCCTGGGAAGAGCATCTTTACAGAAGCACGTCTCTGGATGAGGATTTTGCTCATATCAGGGCTAAATATAAAGACAGAGAAGGCTTTATGGAGCTTTCCACCCTCGGTGTGAGCCTCGATAATTTCGGACTTCCCAAGCGATTCTCCCTGTTCATTAGTTAGAATGACGGATTTCATGGGTTTATTATAACACTAAATTACGCTATAATAGTCTTAATGGAACAAATACAACAGATTCTGCAATATCAAGTACTTAGCAACACCGTTGCTCAGCTTGGGGTCGCAATTGCGATCTTCTTGGGTATTTTCATCGCTATGAAGATAACGAGAAAGCATGTCATTGGACGTATGATCAAGATGTCTGAGAAAACAAGCTCCAGAGTAGATGACACCGTTTCTGCTTTCCTTGGAGGTATAAAAACTCCTATCTATCTGTTGGTTGCTCTTTTTGTAGCTTTGCAGGGGATAACAGTACCAGATTCTATGAATTTGATTATCGATATCGCCATATTGGTGGTGGTTGTTTCACAGGTAATTAAGCTCTTAGAAGAGGTATTTTCTATGATGCTTGGAGCACAGTTTAAGAAGACCAACCCAAACTCTGAACTTCCTGGAATCTTTCGTGTAGGTATTCGCCTACTTCTTTGGTCTATAGGAGTTTTATTGATTCTCTCGAATGCAGGTGTAAATATCTCCTCTCTTATTGCAGGTCTTGGAATTGGAGGTTTAGCGATCTCCCTTGCTTTGCAAAATATCCTCTCGGACCTCTTTGCATCGTTTTCTATCGCAGTGGATAAGCCATTTGAGATAGGGGACTTTATTATTATTGGAGAGCACAAAGGAACCGTAAAACATATTGGAATGAAGACCACACGCATTACAGCGCTCGAAGGAGAAGAGATTGTTATCTCTAATGCAGAGCTTACGACTGCCAGAGTGCAAAACTATAAGAAGATGCAGAAGCGACGTATCGTATTTGGATTTGGATGCACGTACGATGCTAAGCCTGAACAGCTAGAAAAAATAGCTGCTGACGTCGGAAAGATTATTGAAGATCATGCACTCGCAGAGCTTGATCGTATTCATTTTAATGCATTCGGTGATAGCGACTTACAGTTTGAGGCGGTATATTACATGACAACAAGTGACTATAACGATTACATGAATACACAGCAGGATATTAATGTTCGTATCCTTAAATACTACGCAGAAAATGGCCTAGAAATGGCTTTCCCAACACAAACTCTTTACGTAAAGAAAGACAGTTAATTCTGCAGTGAAGAAATAGGGTTACAGAAAAGAATGTAAGTACGGTAGTATGTGAATGTTTCTTTCATGCTTTTCATATGCTTGGACTTCAGTGTACAGAATCTACTATTCGAATTGCTGCCGCTAAAAAAAGTGGACAGCTTCTTTCGGTGCAAGCCAGAGCAGAGCAGAAAATTCTTAAGGATGTTATTAGCGAAGGAATCGTTATCGACAGCGAGCAGACTATTGATGCATTAAAAAAACTAAAGTCATCTATCAAACGATCGGGCAAAGCTACACTTTGCTTATCTCCAAGTACTGTTCATACGCGATTGTTGCGTATTCCAAGATTAAGATCTGGGAGACTTACTTCGGCTCTTCGTAAAGAGATAGAGTCTGTGCTTCCTGGAGAGATGAATGATATGCATATTCTTATCACTCCTGTTCGTCGAGATAATAGAGGGACACGTATCGCTGTAACGGCAGTACGAAAAGATGTTATTTCCTCTTATAGAAATCTATTAAAAGCGTCGAAGCTTTCTATGGGCAGAGTAACAACGACTGCGCTTGCACTTGGCGATATGTTGAAACACACCAATGCGTTTGTATTAGTAAATATCGAAGATGCTGAACCGAGTGTTGTTGTGTTCTATGGAGGGCAACCGGTTGATGAACACGTGCTTTCTTCTGCTGCACCGCAAACAATATTGTCTACAGTACGCGCTCTTATTGCAGAATACAGAGAAGATGATATGCATATTCAACACGTCGCTGTGCATGGTTCTAAAGAAGCATTCGCTAAGATAGAACAGGGATTTATCCCAAAAAAGAATGCTGAGGAGAAGAGAGAAGAAATGGAAGGCGCAGTAACTGTAGAGCATGTACTTCCAGGTTTAAAAAAGGATGATTTGGTGTGGGGAGGTCTCATCGCTTCATCACTCGGAAAAGGCTTAGATATACGAAAGAGCGCATCTTCTTTATCATTTAAGCAATGCGTTCTCTTTGGATTTTCTACAGTTGTAGCATCATATTTCCTTTGGAGGATTGTTCAGATACAGCTTGTGAGTTTTTCATAAGAAATACGGCCACTTTTCTCATTGTTTGAAGTTCTAAGTGGTACTCTGTTGCTCTATGAGCAATCAAAATACTCTCGGTGAAAACCTCGCAGCAATGTTAAAAGGCGGCGTTATTATGGATGTAGTAAATGCGAAACAAGCACGTATTGCTGAGAATGCAGGTGCCTGCGCTGTTATGGCTTTAGAGAGAGTGCCGTCTGATATACGCAGAGATGGGGGAGTAGCGCGCATGAGTAATCCAAAGCTGATTAAAGAAATCGCTGAGGCGGTAAGCATTCCTGTAATGGCAAAGGTTCGCATAGGGCATACAGCAGAGGCACGGGTACTTGAGGCTCTTAACGTCGATTTTATCGATGAGAGTGAAGTACTTACTCCTGCAGATCCGTTTGATCACATTGCTAAGTCTGATTTTAAGATTCCTTTTGTCTGTGGAGCGACGAATTTAGGGGAAGGACTGCGAAGAATTGATGAAGGTGCTGCGATGATTCGTACCAAAGGAGAGGCAGGAACAGGAAACGTTGTTGAGGCAGTGCGACACTTGAAGATGATCAAAAAACAGATCGCAGATCTTAAAAGTGCATCTAAAACAGACAGAAGTGTGTTCGCAGAGACAGAACGTATTCCTGTAGAGCTACTCGATCGCGTACTAGAAATAGGGAGACTGCCTGTTGTAACATTTGTTGCTGGTGGGATTGCTACTCCTGCAGACGCTGCTCTTATGATGTCCCTTGGTGCAGAAGGAGTGTTTGTTGGTTCTGGCATCTTTAAATCTGAGGATCCAGCGAAAACTGCAGAAGCTATTGTGCAGGCAACAGTACACTTCGAGGATGCAGCACTGGTTGCTAAAGTATCTGAAGGACTTGGAGACGCAATGAGCGGACAGAATATTGAAGAGTTAGAAACTACTCTCGCAAGCAGAGGATGGTAGTTGGAGTACTTGCCCTGCAAGGCGACTTTGCAGAGCATATCAATATATTGCATCAGCTTGATGTGGATTCTTTGGAAGTACGAACAATCGATCAGTTAGAACAATGTGATGCGCTTATTATCCCTGGAGGAGAGAGCACAGTGATGTGGAAATTACTTACAGAGACTGGAATCGATCAAGTAATAATCAAAAAAGCACGTGAGGGAATGCCTATTCTTGGTACATGCGCCGGTGCAATTGTTCTTTCTGATTCTCATTTGAACTTGATAGATATAACAGTAGAACGCAATGCATACGGATCTCAGTTGCAAAGCTTCACTGATCGGATATCAATAGAAAATATTGGAGAGATAGAAGCCATATTTATTCGAGCTCCTCTTATCACGAGAGCGGGAGACGATGTATCAATTTTGGCTCACCATAAAGAAAATCCTGTGTTCGTACACAAGGGAGATATACTCGTGGCGACCTTTCACCCAGAGCTTCAGGAATCTTGCTGTATCCATAAGTATTTTCTAAGTGAAGTAGCGTGCTGTAGTATTGAGGCGTGAGTCGAATCTTTCAACTTGTAGGCTTGATACTCTTTTTGTTACCTGCTGCAACTATTGCACAGAGTATAGATACCACTCCTCATAGACAGATTGGTATTTATCTAAATGCATCTAATGCAGGAGATGAGGAGTTTGTATATGGAGTGATAGATCGCCTTCCAGATCGTGGTATTCCTGCACTGGTATTCGATGTAAAAGATCACTACGTCTATTTTGATAGTCAGTCTGGGTTGGCGAACGAAGCTAATCTTGTTGTTCCACTTATCGAACTCCCTGAGCTTGTTGCGCGGGCACATGCAAAAGGTATCTACACCATTGCACGGTACGTTGCCGTCAAAGACAAGTATCTCGGTCGCCGATTTCCAGAGACACGAATGTCACACCCTATATCTGGAGAGTCGTTGCAGACTGATTGGGTGCATCCATCGCACGAGACGGTGCTGCAGTACAACCGTGAACTCATAGGGGAGATCGCGCGTGCAGGTGTCGATGAGATCAACTTAGATTACATTCGCTATCCAACAGATAATCTCTCTTCTCTTTCTGCGATGTCTACAGGAGAAAA
Organism: Candidatus Peribacter sp.; assembly: GCA_018652955.1. Lineage (GTDB taxonomy): Bacteria > Patescibacteriota > Gracilibacteria > Peribacterales > Peribacteraceae > UBA2170. The sequence continues at coordinate 39,810 of JABIBA010000009.1, forward strand.
AATTGTGCACCTAGAAGCTTTTGTGCGCATGGCTCGTCGTGCCATCGATATGGCAGAATCAGACACCAAGCTCGGAATAAGTACGTATGCAATTTTGGGTTGGTACTACGATAGTACGTTAAAAAACATTGGCCAAGACGTCGTACGGTTTGCTCCATTTGTTGACGTTATTTCTCCAATGGCTTATCCACAGACATTTGCAAAGGGCGCGTATTTTAACCCTGCACTTCATCCTCGTTCTCGTGAATATTATCTCGTGCTACGTACTCTCGAAGGGTACATTGATATTCTTGGAGAGCATGCATGGAAACTTCGTCCATGGATTCAGGGGTATTATGTAGATGCAGGTGATATGACAGAGCAAATAGCAGCGGTATACGACTCTGGTCTTTGTGGCTTTACTGTGTGGAGTGCGAGTAATTACTATCAACCGCTCTATAGTTCGTTGCAGCACTTTGATATCCCTCAAAAGTGTAGCCTTCCAGAAAAAGTTGCTCAGGCTCTTGAGTAAGTTTTAAGTTCACTGAAACCTAGAATTCTTGTGTAATCTGGCGCATAGTGTTTATCCTCTTTGACATTCCACTTTTTCTCTCATGCGTTCTCTTCGTCGTTTCTCTATCACGTTGCTTTCCGGAGCACTCGTTGTATTTCCGTTTATCTCTACTGTAGCCGCTGCTACTTACAAGACTCCTGATGTCTTTATCGAAGAGATAAGCAAATTTCCAGGGAGTATAGAAGGAGTAGAATCTAGTATTCCTTCATTTATAGGAGGAAGTGAATTTCAAGTAGATAGCTTCTTTGATGTCTTTACAGAGATTTCTGTCCAAGACACCTGTGATCCTTGTAAAATAATTGAGAATGAAATTGCAGAGAAAGAAGCACGCATTGCAGAAATTAAATTAGGTATTGCAGCTATCGATGATCTTCTTGCTTTGGCTAAGCAACAACAAATCGACACTCAAGAAGATATAGACTCGATAAGTGACCAGTTAAAAGAAATGCAAAATCCACAGAACTATGTGGAAAGCGAAGGGCGCCGATATGATAGTTCTGACAACGCAGCAATGAGTCGCAGGAGTGCAAACTTATGGGACGCATACAAGTCAGGAGATTTGTCTGCACAAGAATATAGTGATGAGATTGCAAAAGATTTCGATGACCCAGAAGTGGCTAAAGAACTAGAAAAGATCAAAAAAGAAATTATTAAAGAGCTAGAGGAGGGCATCAAAGAGAATAAAGATCTCCTAGATGACCTTTCGGATATCATTGATCTCCTAAACGAGAATGCACAAAAACTTACGAAGGAATTGAAAGACTGTTTAGATAAACTTGAAGAATTAATGAAAGCACTCGAAGCGTGCAAGAAGCAATGTAAAGAAGGTCCTATAGATGTAGGAGGACTTGGTCTTACACCTGAGCCAAGAGGATTTGTAGATAGTTTCTTCGATATTTTTAGAGGACCAGAACCTATTTTACCGGGAGTCGATACCGTTATCGAACGTCTAGATCCTCAGTTACCTGGAGGGGCAGGGCAAGTGCCTATCGAATTAGTTGAACTTAGTCTTACAGGTACAGAGCCAATACAGGTGAATGCAGATAGTTTCTTCGATGTCTTCTTTGAGATAGATGTTCCAGCACAAATACCGGAAACAAAGTGTCATATGTGTGATCCTCTAGCCAAAGAAATAGCTAAGAAGGAGGCTAAGCTCAAGATGTTACGCGAAGCCGTGACGGCAGGAGAAGCTCTTGTAAAAGATATTGATACTGCAATATCAAACGGAAAAGAAGTCGTTGAAGAGATAAAGGAGGAGTTAAAAAAATTAGAAAATCCAACCGATTACGTAGAGAGCGAAGGTCGACGTTTCGACAGTGCAGATCATGCTGCGATGCAGGTGCGCAATCAGCGTCTTTGGGGAGATTATCGCTCTGGCAAACTCTCTGCTCAACAATTAGAAACAGAGTGGGAAAAGCCGTTTGATGACCCGGATGTTGCGAAAGAGCTCGACAAAATCAAAGATCAATTAGCAGATGAATTGGAGGATGTTATTGAAGAGTCAGAGGAGCTGATAGAAGATCTTGAAGCACAGAAAAAAGAGTTTGAAGATGCAATTATAGGAGCAAAGATAGATATCGGGTTATGTAATACAAATCTTGCAGCCATGCGTATTCAACTTGCTGATTGTGAAAAGCGCTGCAAGTCTTTGGGTGATGCCATTGGATTCATTGATGATCTCCTTAAGCAAGATCCGCCTATCTGGAATCCACCTGAAAGAGAAGTTGATACCAATGATTCATCAGAAACTTTTGACCCAGAAGATCCAGAAGACCTCGATGATGTCCCCAATTGTTTAGCGAAAGAAAATACATTCTCTACTACAGCTTCTTGCATGGCACAGTGTGAAACAAAGCATTGTGTTCTAGCGGATGGTGCAGAATGTTATACATGCGTAGGTGGAGAATGTAAGGCAGAGAATAATGAATACCCTACTTCAGATTCGTGCTTTAAGACGTGTGACACAAAGCACTGTGTAAAATCTGAAGGCTCAGATTGTTTCTACTGTGTAGGTGGAGAATGTAAGGCAGAAGATAACGAATACCCTACGGCAGACACATGTTTTAAGACGTGTGACACAAAGCACTGTGTAAAATCTGAAGGATCTGATTGTCATTACTGTGTAGGTGGAGAGTGCAAGGCGGAGGATAATGAATATCCTACTGCAGACTCATGTTTTAAGACGTGTGACACAAAGCATTGTGTAAAATCTGAAGGATCTGATTGTCATTACTGTGTAAAAAAAGAGCCAAAGGTTAGTTTTATCTGTGATTGGTTTGGAGTGTTTTGTCCGAAGCCACCTGAAGCCAGTCTCGATAGCTTCATTGGTTGTGCTGAAGACACAGATACAAGTGCTGATTGTTCAGACTATGACCACAACGAAGATGGAACAGTGGATGCTGCAGATTTGAGTGATTGGGATCTTTCTCTTCAAGGTCCTGGTGGCATTTCCTTCCCACTTATTGTTGATGGATTTGACGGTGACCCAGGTGTAAGTGTTGAGGATATAAATGCTCTTAATGATTGTCTGTCTACAGGTGGTTCAACGTGTGATGGGCTCGACTTTGGCTTACCTCCACCAGATATATTGTTTGGTGACGATCTTTTGGGTCTTGGTGGCAATGGATTTGGTCTTCATGCTCAAAATGGTAATGATGTTCTACTGGGAGATCCTCTTCCACCAGGTTTCTTTGGGTCCGATGGATTGAATGATATTGCCCAACCAGACGGCCCTCCTATTCCACCAGATTTCTTTGGTCCAGGGAGTGATCCGTTTACAGGACCTGGAGGACCCGTTGATGTCACACCATTTGGTCAGCCAGATCCAGGTACATTTGGTGGGATTCGGTTTGACCCAGTGCTCCCTCCACCAGTTCAGCCTCAGACAGAGCAGGTTCCACAGGCGGTACAAGATCTTATCGCAAAGATTATTCGTGATAACCCTCTAGAACCTTGTGAAAAATTAATTATCAGCGTCAGACGTATTCGTATCGGAAATAGGGTGAGTTACACCGTCACTGTTCGAAGAGAGCGCGATGAAGAGAAGTGTGCACCGAAATGCGACAAAATAGATGGATTCAATAGCATGGAAGATTGTCAGAGCGGTTGTCTAAATCCAGATTCTTGTGGGTACGATGGTGGACTCTGTTGGACATGTAGTCCTGAAATATTTGAAGATGGTTTTGAATCTGGTGATACATCCAAATGGAGTACTGGAGACGATGTAGTTGAAGAAGATAAGGATGAAACAGAGGATGACGAAGGTGAGACAGATTTGTGTAAAGATTCATCACGTTGTGACGATGCTGATGAGTGCACACAAGATAACTGTGATCCAGAGACAGGCGCTTGTTCTAATACTGCTATCCCTGGATGTGGTGAACCAGAGCGAAACTGTAGCAATAACGATATATTGCCGTTTGATAGCAAGGCTGCATGCCAAGCAGGTAGCCCACTTTGCCCATCCCAGACTGCGGAATGTCAGAGTCATGACACAGATGAGGGAATGTGTTGGGGGTGTGTTCCTAAGGAAGTGGATAAGCTTTCTCCATGTCGAGAGAGTGACCGCTGGGTTCTAGAATCCGAAGCACGCTCTGCATGTTCATCACAGAAGAAAATTCATTACAGAGTTACAGATGAGTGTTGGGGCTGTAAAGCTGATCAGTGTGATTCACCACTAGTCGACCATGCAGGTGCTACTGCGCTTGAGTCCGATGGATATGAATGTAGTCCTGTTCGAAAGGATAGTGGCTTAACGTGTTACGACTGCAAAGAAGTTGAATCAGATCCACCACCTCCACAATGTGATGCAGGACTTGTTTCTGATTGTGGTCAGTGTCCAAGTGGTACTGAGTGTGGAGCTCGAAACAGCAATGGTTGTCATATTTGTAATCCAGTAGATACAGGTCCAAGTTGTCCAAGTGGAACAACGGCAAGTCAGTCTGACTGTGAGTCGCAGTGTCCGAGTGATGGTATCTGTATTGGAGAAGATGGTTGTTACAGTTGTGTAGTTGTTAATTGTCCATCTGGGACTACGAGAGATGAATGCCCAAGTAGTTGCAGCAATGGTTGTGACGTTGCAGGAGAGCAGCACGGGGTAAAGTGCTACCAGTGTAAGCAAGATTGCGAGACTGCATGTTCTTCTAATGGGTATGGTCCAGAGAGCACAGATCATTCTGATGCAATTCTCTCAGAGCTTAACGGATACAGTTGTGTTTCTGGTGCAAGTATCAGTATTCAGACTGCAACAATAGGAGAGTGTAATTGTATTGGTGAATACAGTCTTTCAGTCGACACTACTCCTCCTGTCTGTGCAGGTACTCCTTGTGGAGACGTGGAGTGTGGAGGCTCTGCAAGTTGTCCAGGAGGGCCAAATGAAACCATTACGGTGAACTGTAACTGGGGTGGATGGGAGAAATTACAGAAGCATCAGTTTAGGCCAGTGGTTGGTAATTAGGGTTATAAAAAAGGGGAGTCGGACAGAAGTGTCTGGCTCTTCTTGTATACAATATTTATTCAATAATTTGTAATACGTTTTACAGGTGACATTCGTCATCTTGCATCGAGTCTCCTATCATGTGCACATGAGAAAAATAGTTTTTGGTGCGGCGCTTTTGGTACTTACGTCTTGCTCTTCGAAGCAACCAGAACAAATAACATTGCTTGATGGCACCCCTGTTGAACTTTCTGAGTTTACAGAGGGAGTTCCTGCAATTGTAAATTTCTGGGCTTCTAGTTGTAGCTTCTGCAAAGACGAACTTCCGTACTTCGAAAAGATATCCAGAGACTATCCAGAGATTGCAGTCATTGGAATCAATCTTCAAGAGAGTCCTACAGCTGCTGCAAAGTATTGGAGGCAGGGTGGATATACATTTCCTTCACTACTAGATCCAAGTTCTCAGTTAAAAGCTCAGTTTGATGTTATTACTCAGCCAACGACTATATTTATTGACATGAATGGTGATCATATAAGTAAGAAAAACGGCCCGATGCAATGGAAAGAGATAGAGCGAAGAACAAAAGAATTACTAAGCGAAGAAAAGAAGATCGTCGAAGAACCTCAAGAGATAGACCTATTGCCTGCCGTGAATCACGAATTGCCAATCACTTCTGCTGTACCGTCACTTCTTTCTCAGTGGTATTACCGAACAGTCGATCATCTTATTCCTTTGGATCAGATTCTTTCTGGTGGACCTGCCAAAGATGGAATTCCTTCTATCGATAATCCGCAGTTTCTTCTTTCTCGAGAAGTAGACTTCTTAGATGACGATGATATTGGAATACTCGTAGAGCACGGAGGTCACATTAAGTTTTATCCTTATGCAATTTTGAATTGGCATGAGATTGTAAACGACCGAATCGGTGGAGATGATGTTACCGTTACGTATTGTCCGCTCTGTGCTACGGGAGTTGTGTATAGCAGTCTTATTACAGAAGGAGTTACCGAGTTTGGTGTATCAGGATTTCTCTATCAATCTAATTTATTAATGTATGACAGAGCGACAGATAGTTTGTGGAATCAGGTAACAGGACAGGCAGTAGTAGGACCACTCACTGGAGAAAAGCTCACCTTCATAAAGAGTGACATCGTGCGGTACGCAGCTGCAAAAAATGCATCGATCGACTTACTTGTCCTTTCTGCAGATACAGGATTTAACAGAGATTACAGTCGTACACCATACGACGGATATGAAGATGAGGATCGAACTATCTTCCCAACAAATGCAGCAGGGGATACGAGGTTACACCCAAAGGATTTGGTGTATGGAGTGACCATTGATGGGAAAGCTCTCGCAATTTCTGAAGACTTTATTCACAACAATGGTGTGTTCCAGGGGTATCTCGGAGAGGGCGTAAAGAAGATTCCTCTGCAGATAGCATTTGATTCTCGCACCGAGCGCTTAGTAATAACGAGATATTACAAAGAAGAGCCTGGACGCAAAGAAGAGCTTGTTCCTGTTCCTGCATTCTGGTTCTCTTGGCTTTCACAGTATCCGGATACAAAGCTCATGAAGTAGGTCTATATATAGAGCAGATTTGTATTATTGAGAGGTATTTCCTATGATGACGATATTATGAAAAATCTTGGACTTCTCCTACTCATCCCTCTTTCTTTGCCGATATTGCTTCATGTTTATAACCCATCTATGCAGCTGGGTGGCTTAGGATTGCTCTTAGGGGTGATTGGCATGACAATTTCACCTTTAATCCTTTTCTTAAGTTTAGGGTTTTATGTAGCTAAAAGGTGGAATAGGTAAGGATTCTTTGTTATTATCCGCTCGTAAGCTTACTTTTGATGAGGTAGAAATGCTTCTCGCAGAGTTACAGGTTACATTTCTACTTATTTTCATCCTATTATTATGGATACAGGAGTAATAAAGAAACTGTTAAACGGTTTCGGCTTCATCTCTCGCGAGGGAGGTGACGATCTATTCTTCCACTCAGCTGATCTAGTTGAGGTACAGTTCGATGATCTCCAGGAAGGAGACAACGTTCAGTTCAAAGAAGGAAGCGGTCCTAAAGGACCAAAAGCAGAAGAGGTTTCAAGAGTTTAATTCTTAGAAATCAATAAAAATACACGGGCGAAAGCTCGTGTTTTTTTATACTTTCCCTACACTAGCTGCCAATTCCCCCTTTTTCCTTATAGACCACGGTGATGTCATACTTCGGTTCCAAGATGTGTCGTTTCAGTACGAGCACAAAAAGCCCATTATGGAGGAGGCGAGTTTTGTTGTACGAAAAAAGGCGAAGCTGACTATCGTAGGTCAAAATGGAGCTGGGAAAAGTACTATCTTTAAAATGATTATGGGAGAGCTAAAACCAAATCATGGAGAGGTTCACATCAAGAAGGGGACGACGATTGGTATCGCAAAGCAGGTTGTTAATCCGGAAGATCTAACAAAGACTGTTCAAGAGTTTTTTGAGGGTGCATTTACAGAAAAGAAATATGATATAGAACGAGACATAGCTCGTGTGCTCGAAGTCGTTAACCTTCGTGCCGATCGTGACAAAGTAATTTCTGCTTTCTCTGGAGGGCAGAAGGCTCGTTTGCTATTAGCATATGCCATTATTCAAGAGCCAGATATTTTGCTCCTTGATGAGCCTACAAACAATTTAGATGCAGAAGGGATATATCATCTTACGCAATTTTTGATTGATTACGAAAAGACGTGTGTAGTGATTTCGCATGATGCGGGGTTCCTTAGTAGTTTTACACACGGAGTGTTGCACCTTGATAGTAATACCTACACAGTGCAGCAGTATGTAGGGGATTACTTCGATGTAGTAGAGCAGATCAAAGCACAGATAGAGCGCGACCAACGCCAGAATGCTCGTATGAAAAGAGACATCGCAGACCAGAAAGATAAGATCAACTTCTTCGCACATAAAGGAGGAAAGATGCGAAAGCTCGCCTCGAAGATGCGTGACTCTGTCGAGGAGGCTGAGTCGAATAAGGTCGATGTCCGCCAGGAGGACAAGACTATTGGCTCGTTTACGATTGGTATTTCTGAGTGCACTAAGCCACTAGTAGAGATAACGTCACTGACAGTGATGAAAGACCACAAGCCGACTACGCAAAAGGTGCAAGTGACCGTACGCAAGAAGCACAGGCTACTTATTACAGGTCCGAATGGAATTGGGAAGAGTACATTGCTCGAAGCGATGGCAGGGAAGACAGAGCAGGGAGCTATTATTCCCCCAGAAGTAAAAGTGGGATACTACCGTCAGGATTTCTCGGGGCTTGATATGCAAAAGACGGTATACGATACATTGGCAGAGGTTATGGAGATGCCAGATCATCAAAAAATTTACGCAACAGCTTCGCATTTCTTGTTGAAGGGAGACAAGGTTAAAAACGTAGTAGGAAATTTATCCGAAGGACAAAAAGGTCTTCTGTGTTTTGCTCGTTTTGTCTTACTTCAACCGACTCTGCTTATTTTAGACGAGCCGACAAATCATATTAACTTCCGTCACCTTCCTGTTATTGCGCAGGCGTTAAACAAGTTCGAAGGGGGTATGATTCTCGTGAGTCATGATGATGAATTCGTCTCCCAGATCACTATGAATGAAGAGCTTAATTTGGGAACTTTGTAGAATTAGTCGCTAGGTATGTTTTAACTAAACTTTGAAAGATTCTTTGGGATCTTCGTAAAAGGAAAAGGCTTTTCGTTTGAGACAAAGGTGATATATCGCAAGAGGATATAACACTGTGTGTTCCATGGTTCACAAAACTCTGCGATGTCTTTGCTTCGCTTTCCAGTAAAGAGCACCCAGAAGAAATGTATAACAACGAGAACGGTGATTAACATTTTCCAGATCCCAACAATGAGTCCTGAGATGAATCCAACAGGGATTCTAAGAACCGCTTCTTGCTTTTCACTTGGCTTCTTCGACTTTGATTTTGCTTTAGAGGTTTTAGGCATAAATACGATTGGAGCGGGCGAGCGGAATCGAACCGCCGTCATCAGCTTGGAAGGCTGGGATAATAGCCACTATACGACGCCCGCATGTGTCTAAAAGAACGTGCCTATCTTATGGAATTTGAGGCTTACTGTGAAGTGATTTTCATTATCTTCTCTGGACTCAGTGGTTTCCATGGATGGCAGCTACACAGCCTTTTTAGGGTCATCAGAGAGCCGATTACGACTCCTCGGTCTGTAAGTACCTGTTGAGAGTACTTGGAGCAAGTAGGCTCATGACGGCAGTATCCATAGGTGTATAAACCTTTTAATGGGCCGTGATCGGGAGAGAGCGTTGCCTGATACACAGAGATCAAAGCACAGCAGATTCTTCGTGGTATGTGCCAGATGAAAGATCCTGTATTGCGCATGGCGTAAGAGGAATGTAATCTAAGTCTACATGGAAACAGTAATTACCAGCGGCGATGTTCTCGCATATCTTCAGATTACGGTCGCAGTATTGCTTGTAATAGTGCTGTATCACCTCCTGTTTATTACAGTAGATCTTCGCAAGGTGCTACGAAGAGTGGAGGGGATTACAAAAGAGGTGGAGAACATCATTATGAAGCCCATTAGTGCTGCAGATCAGATTCTCGAAGTAATACTGAGCTTTGTAGAGTCACAATCAACTGAGAAGCCAAAGAAGAAGAAAACTTCCAAGAAGAAATAATAGATGATAGGCAAAAAGAAAGAACCGGAGTCTAAGAGTCTCGTAAAGACGATGAAGAGTTTGGATAAACACATGGAAATGCTCGCGAGTCACTATCAGCCTAAGAGATATCTTTGGATGGGATTTATCCGAGGTATTGTGTATGGTCTTGGAATCATTGTTTCGATTGCGATAGTACTTCCATTTCTATTGGCAATACTAAGTACGATAGATTGGATCCCGTATGTAGGGGACTTGATCTCAGAAATTGTGTTTAGAATGGAATCTGCACAACGTCCGTACTAGATCGACTGCTTGTCGATGAATACACGGATGAATATTCTTTTGAGTACATCAACAGATGTATCAAGTAGTTCTGCAAGTAAGCTGTTTAGTCTGCGGATCTTGCTATACAGATCATTAAGCTGACATGCAGAGCCAGGCTTCGATGCACGAAACGCCTTTTGGCGTATTTGTTTACGCATTCCTTTGATCTCTTTTTGGATATACAAGCCAAGCTCTTTTCGCATCTCAGGTGCATCAGGAAGATTGGCGATTGCTTGAGCGCGAGTAGATGTAGTGCCGTCATCATCATCTCCTTTACTGGTAGCAGCTCCACCTCCACCCATATCACCGGACTTATCTTCACCCATTGTTTCAGAAACCTTATCCATAAGAGTTATGGTTTCGAGCAGACCCTCGAATTTCTCGGGCTGCGCAACGACAAGATTCGCACCTTCGTTGGATTCTGTTTGTAGTGCCTGTTTTTCTGGACTTGCTCCACTTGGCATAGATCTATTGTCTCATGTTTTGGCAAAAAAATCAATGTCGATTTGCTGTTTCACGTACGAATTCTTTGTTGTTTGCGCGATTCATTGAATTTGGGTACCCTGCATTTATGACGGAACCCACTCTTTTTCATAAAATCGTCTCAGGGGAGATTCCTTGTGACAAGGTCTACGAGACTGATGAGGTCTTAGGATTTAAAGATATCCACCCAAAAGCCCCTACACACATTCTTTTTATAGCCAAGAAAGAGGAGCATTTCGTCCCATCAATTATGGATATCACCGATGAAACACATCATGTTACCTGCATGCTGATTCGCGCTGCACGAGAGTTTGCTTCTAAGCAGGGAATAGAAGGGTACAAGCTGAGCTTCAACTGTGGTGCAAAAGGAGGACAAGAAGTCTTCTATTTGCACCTACACTTTATGAGTCAGGAATCTCTATAAGAGATTTACGCTGAGTACCCAGCAGCTTCTGCTTCTTTTTCGTCTTTAAAGTACACACGCTTTTCTTCTTTGATCTTCTTTCCTCCAGCGCTGTCTATAGAGTAGTACTTCTTACCAGAAGAGCTAGCGACGAAGGCTGCATCAGGAGCGTCTCCAACATCGAGGCTGAGTTGCTCAGCTTCTTTTTCTTCTTTCTTAGCTTTTGGCTTCTCTTCTTTTTCAGCTTTTTCTTCTTTCTTAGCTTTTGGCTTCTCTTCTTCAGCTTTAGCCTTTTCTTCTTCTTCAGCTGCTTGCTCTGCCTTAATACGAGCAAGAGTTTCTTTATCGATAGGGAGAAGTGCTTTTACAGAGAGTCCGATACGGCGCTCATCAATATCAATATTGATTACCTGTGCATCGATCTTCTGACCAATAGTAAGTGCTTGTGATGGGTCTTCGATCTTTGTGTGTGCAAGCTCTGTAAGGTGCACTAGACCGTTGATGTCCTTCTCTAGGCGGAGGAATGCTCCGTAGTCTGCAAAGCGAACTACAGAACCTGTTACCTGCTTTCCTACAGGGTAACGCTCTGCGATCTCTTCCCATGGGTCTTTTGTAAGTTGCTTAATAGAAAGGCTAAGTTTGTCTCCTTCGAGACCGATAACCTTAACGCGAACCTTGTCACCTACGTGTGCGTGCTCTGATGGGTTCTTTACGTGTCCCCAAGCGATCTCAGAGATGTGTACGAGTCCTTCGAGTCCATCGAATGCAACGAATACTCCAAACTTCACAATACCGGTAACTAAACCATCTTTCTCGTCACCAATAGTGAGAGACTCAAGAGATTTCGATCGCTCTTCAGCCATAGCTTCACGTTCTGACACAACGATCTTTCCTGCTTCTTCATCCATGGTAATAATCTTTACCGTGAAGTTGTGACCGATGTACTTCGCAAGTCGTGAGATAATCTCACTGCTGTCTGCATTGTTTACACGAGGGTAGTGCATTGGTGCCAATTGGCTTACAGGCAAGAATGTTCGGATACCATCGATGTTAGAGAGAAGTCCTCCCTTGTTTGCTTCCTGAGCAACGAACTTCATAGTTCCTTCTGTGTCGACAAGTTCGTGGAACCTATCCCATGCTTTTTGCTGACTCGCCATACGTAGGCTGAGCACAATCATTCCTTCGTCGTTTTCATCCTCTAGTACAAGAGCGGTAACCTCATCTCCAACCTTAAGTTCTCTGAAGGTATTAAAAGAGTCTCGAAGCTCGCGCCCAGAAACAATACCAACAGCAATTCCGTTAATATCAATAAGGAGTTTGTTCTTTCCACGGAAGACAACTTTTCCATCTACAGATTCTCCAGGGCGTACTCTAAGAGGTTCTGGAGCTTCTGCGAGAAGCTTGTCCATAAGGTCTGATTTTTGTGCGGTAGCATTAGCCATAGTAAATAGGGGGTGCAAGTGGGAGTAAGTAGGAGGGGGTGTTCTGGATGCCCTTGCACGAGCAACAGGCCAGAATTCGCTCCTAATATCCCATTAGAGCCCTAATAGGTCAAGAATATAGCTTAGAATCTTACGTTTAGATCTGTACCGGCGATGTATTTAAGTCTTTAGGCAGCTTTTGCTCCTGACTTGTCGTTGGGTTGTATATCTCGTAATACATCTCAATAAGCTCCATTGTACTTAGACGACGCGTTGAAAGCCCGATATTACGCAGGCCTGCATCTACGAGGTTTACACGGTCCTTAAGCTTTGATGCTTTCTCATTGAAGTACTTTCGGTGGTAGGTGATTTTAGCCTTAGAGTCATCGATACCAATCCAAGAGAAGAACTGTGAGAGAGGGGATTTCTTTTCTTCAGTATCATCTAAAGGTACTACAACTAGGAATCGTTTTTGCATAATGTCTGCAACCTCAACAATCTTTTCTACAAAGAGTCCATAGCTTTCTGTTTGCTCTCGCAGCAAGTCGTTATCTTGGACAGCAGCCTTTTGGCGAATTTGCTCGATGTATGGATCAATATTTACCTTAGTAGAGCGAATAACAATTTGTAGTGGGAAGGTGAGGGTATTTATAAATGATTCGTACCCTGCAATGATTCCTTGCTGCTCTGTTTCACTTTTTAGGTTAAAGTTGAGCGTTTCCACTTCGAGCACAGCACGGAGTCCACCTTTCTTAAGGAGTACGGTGTCGTTGCGAATTTCAGAGATCGGAACGAACCTTTGTGTTGCGATCTTCTTGTTACGCTTACGCCTGCGAACGAGATTGTTTTTCTTCTTAGGCATGGGAAGGTGGAGGAGTAATGTCGCGCATCAAGCCGCCTCCGAATGAGTCGACATTTTTTTCTGGAGGTGCAATGTCATCAACCGGCTTCTTACGTTTTTCTGCTTGAACGCGACCGGGGTTAACAGGCTTTTTTGTCTCAGTAGTTTCATTTTCTGGTGGTCCTTGATCGAGTAACTTACTAAGCTCTTCGATCTGTGTTTCTCCTTTCTGTTGTGACTTCTTTGCAATTGCTGGATCTTTACTTTTTGTCTTAGGCTTTGTCACTATGTTGATGTAGATCCCTTGGCGAGGCATCCATATTCGTCTGGATGGCTTATCAATTTTCTCTATAGAAAGAAGCATGATGCGCAGTAGCGAGATGCCGTTAATCTTTACAAAAGAAAAGACGATTCCAATCCCAGCTGGAATCCACGCAATAGAAGTTTGTAATCCAGAGATGGGACCACTTGCTTTCATTGCAGCCCATATTGCGTAACTGATCCCTGTAGAGATCATAACGATCATAATCTGGCGTAGCGTGATGGGACCGATAATTCGGTCTTCTACGTACACGTTCTGCGGAATTTTGACGGGGTCTATAGCCATGGATATTTGTTTTAGGTAATTCTTATGATTATAGCATATTTTCCCCTTCCTTAGTACGAAGGGAAGTTGACCAATATGCTATTTATTGCTTATTTAGACTCTTTTTTGCCGGCTGCAGTTTCTTCTTGAATAGGTGCTTTAACGGCTAGTCGTGATTTTCGCTCTCCATGGAGGAAATCGAGCTTATCCTTACCCTTTTTGACTATGCTGATCACGTCTCCTTCCTCGAAGATGCCTTTGAGTATATGTTCGGCTATCTCGTCCTCAATACGGTCCTGAATGACACGTCTGACGGGCCTAGCACCGTATTCTGGGTCAAATCCAAGCTCTCCCAATAGATTGATTGCCTTCTGGTCGATCTCGATAGAGAAGCCTTTCTCTTTAAGGCGAACCTCAAGCATGTCGAGGTGCATCTTAACAATCTTACGAATGGAGTGCTGGTCGAGTGCATTAAAGACCATAATGTGATCGATACGGTTGATGAACTCTGGGCGCAAATGCTCTTTGAGTTCTGCGGTTACCTCTTTGCACTTTTCTTCGTATGCCTTTTCTTCTGCAACGGCGTCTTCTTCGAGTTTGAAACCAATCTTTGCAGCCTGCTTTGTAAGCTTGTCTGCACCGATGTTACTGGTCATAACAATAACAGTGTTTCTAAAGTCGACTTGCTTTCCTGAGGCATCTGTAAGAACTCCGTCTTCAAGAATCTGTAGAAGAATGTTGAAGAACTCTGGGTGTGCCTTTTCGATCTCATCGAAGAGAACTACTGAGTACGGCTTGCGGCGCACAGCTTCTGTAAGCTGACCACCTTCTTCGTATCCGACATATCCTGCTGTAGCTCCAACAAGACGAGACACGTTGTGCTTTTCCATGAACTCAGACATATCAATTTTGATCAGTGCATCTTCGCGGTTGAATACTTCTGTAGCAATAGTGCGCACTAGCTCTGTCTTACCAACTCCCGTAGGACCAAGGAAGAGGAAAGAACCAATTGGTCGCTTCTGGTCACCGATACCAATACGGCTACGCCTAATAGCTCTCGCAACCTTCTTGATAGCATCGTCTTGTCCGACAACTTGCTTTCGCATAAGTAGTTCAAGGTTTTGGAGTTTCTTACGATCAGATTTCAAAAGTTTTGTTACAGGAATTCCTGTCATGCGACCGATAACGTGTGCGATGTCATCGCTATCAATTTTGAGGGGAGTGCGCTTGTCTCCATCGGCTGCTGCACGCAACTCGCTAATCTTTTCTTGAAGCACCTGCTGTTCTTGCTTCAGCTTAAGTGCTGTGTGGTACTTCTGCTCTTTTACCGCAGACTGCTGCTTGGCAACGAGCTTTTCTAGCTTGTCTTCGTGTTTCTTAAGTTCTGGATCTGCATCCATCTGTTGAAGACTGCGACCTGCAGCTGCTTCATCGAGAACGTCGATAGCTTTGTCTGGTAGGAAGCGGTCTGAGATGTATCGCTTACTAAGCGTTACAGAAGCCTCTAGTGCTTCGTCAGTAATCTCTAGGTTATGGAACTCTTCAAACCCTTTACGGATACCCTTGAGGATCTCAATAGAGTCTTCTGAAGTTGGTTCAGGGACCGAGATAGATTGGAATCTACGCTCAAGCGCACGGTCTTTTTCGATTGTTCGATATTCATCGAGTGTTGTTGCCCCAATAACCTGGATAGCTCCACGAGAGAGGGCAGGCTTTAGAATGTTTGCAGCATCGAGTGACCCTTCGGCAGATCCTGCTCCTACTACTGTGTGGATTTCATCGATAAAGAGAATGATCTCATTTTCGCTTTGCAAAGCCTCTTTGATGATGTCATCAAAACGCTGTTCAAATTCTCCACGGTACTTTGTTCCTGCAATTAGAGAACCCATGTTCAGTACGAGTACACGTTTGTTCTTTAGTGAACTTGGGACATTTCCATCGTTGATAAGCTGTGCAAGTCCTTCGACTATCGCCGTCTTACCAACACCTGGTTCTCCAATAAGGACAGGGTTGTTTTTAGTTTTACGATTGAGGATGTGCACAACGCGTTCAATCTCTCCATCACGTCCAATGATTGGATCAAGTTTCTTTTCTTTTGCACGTTCAATCAAATCATCTGTGAAGTAGTCGAGCACTGGCGTCTTGCTTTTTCCGTCAGCCTTTTGCTTCTTTAGTGCTTCTGGATCTGCAGAGGGCATACCATTTTGCATTCCAACAATTGCACCCTGCAATCCTTGGAAGAATGACTCTAGTGATTGCTCCATGTTACGACCCTGAGATTTAAACTGAGAGATCTGCCCAAACATTTCTTCTACATGTGTTTTCAAGTCTTCTGGCTCTACTTGCATCTGTTCGAGTAGTACGGTTGCTGCATTCTTTCCTGTAGATACGAGAGAGTGCAGAAGGTGCTCTGTTCCAACATTTGCATGGCGGAACTTGTGAGCGGTAATCACACTCTGTTCAATAACGTTATGAAGGTATGTAGATAGTCCGTGCTTAATATGTTTCCCTTCAACGCTCGGTGACTTCATTGACTTAAGAAGTATGCGAACGTTTTCCTGTGTAACTCCTGCACCGGTAAAGATAGAGAATCCCAAAGACTTTGGGATACTAAGGAGACCAAGCAATAAGTGCTCGGTACCAATATAGTTACTCTTCATGTTCTTTGCTTCTTGCTCTGCGATTTGCAGTGCGAGTTTAGCGTTGGGAGTAAAGCGATCGAAGGGGTGCATGTGAGGAGTGGATAGTAGATAACGTTTGAACTCGATTCGAATGCGTGTTAGCAGTCTACTTTTTGGAGTGCTAACTGTCGATCAATGTTCCGATTATCTTACCAAAAAAATGCACTCCCCAACAGTTACAGAAATAGGGTAAATGTCGTGAATTACTGTATTGAAAAGTATAATTTGCTTTTACTTTTTCCCTCCCATTCGCCAATCTTCGAGGAAGATGGTGATGAGTGTAGTGGTCGGAACAGCAAGCATAATACCGAGAACGGGATGTACGGTGTCTGGGAAGCTTACTCCAACCAGCATTGCAAAGAGGATAGCGATAGGGGAAAGCCCTACAGCACGCTTCATAATAAGCGGTACAAGCAGGTTATTCTCACACCACTGAATAATGTAGTACACACCCATGGTTACCATTCCCATAATGAATCCTCCTTGAGTAAAGGCGATAAGCACTGCAGGGACTGCAGCGATGAACGGCCCAATAGCAGGGATAAATTCACAGATACCAGCAAGTACTGCCAGTGTCAGTGCGTATGGCATACGCAGGATAAGCAGGGCTACAAGGGTAAGTGAGAAGATCGTCAGCATCAGGAGAAGCTCTCCTCTGGCCCACTGGCCAATCTTTGAGTGCATAGCCTCGAACTTGTTGTCGACGTACACACGGTGGTCTGCAGGGAAGAATGAGCGGAACCATTGCACGATTCCTTCTTTTTCAATCTGCATGAAGAAAGCAAGTACCAACACAATAATCATGTTAATAAAGAATCCAAAGACACCACCTGCAAGTCGGGTTGCAAAGCGGACACCGCCTTGAGCTGCACTAGAAAGGCTCTGGCCAAATTGCGCTAGTGCATCAGTAAACTGGTTGATGTTTAGGTTTTGTAGGGTAGATTTTGCAAGTCCTGTCAGACGGAGGTTCGCTTCATCTTTGACGAGTGGAAGATCTATTTGAGGGTTACTAAGGAATGCATCCACCTCTGCAGAGATGATGATGGAGATACCCTGAATTTGTTCTGCAATAATTGGAATAAATGAGAGTAGCAAAAAGAGCAGAATAAAAATCGCTAAGAAGTAGTGCAACAGAATCGCGATACCTCTTGGTACACCGTGCCGTTCCATCTTATCTACGCTAGGGTCGATGACCGCTGCAACGAATGCTGCAAGGAAGAGGAGAAGGATCTTATCGCGCAGGATATATACAAGTAATGTTCCTGCAGCTACTGCCAAAATTCCAAACGCCGCACGCACGACACTCTGTGTAGAGATGTGCATAACTACTTCATCATGAGACTTGTGTGTTGATGGCCTTTTTACAGCCTTCTTCGTTGTTCCTTGATCTGAGTCTTTTGCACGCTGCAAGAGTCGCTGAGCTTTTTTTCCGATGACTCGGATGGAAGTAAATGCGTTCGGATTTTTTTTAGACGGCATGAGAAGAGGGGGTTAACCACCAATGGCAGAAATAATGAAGTCCATGATAAAGAAAGACGCTGCTGCCATGATGAATCCAATGATAGCCCAAGTGAGCCTATTTTTGCCAGACTCGCTACTTCCGCCTGGCAAACTTCCGATCACTATTTCGTATCCTGCAAACATAATCATCACTATTGCGATACCGGCAGAGAAGGCAAAAACGAACTGAATAGTGTGCGAAATAAAGAGCGGGATACAAAACCCTGCATTCACGATACCTTCCCTCAGGTTGCACCGATTCTGCAGAAACGTGCTATCTATTAAAGATGGGGTCTGCGCGACTGCTCGGTTTGCAGATGTAAGAAGCGTGAAGAGGAGGTTCGTCATTAGGTATATGTTGCCACATCAGGGATTCTCAGAAGCTCTTTCTGGCTTTACAAAGCTAAATATTGTTATACTACTGCCAATGAAGTTTTCTTGGGATACGTATCCACGGCCCTTTGTCTGTCTTGCTCCTATGGCAGGTGTGACTGATGGATCCTACCGGCAGCTCATAAAAATGCTCGCTCCAGAAACCATTGTGTATACAGAATTTTTAAGTACAGATGCTATTCACTATGGGGCGAAGAAGACGATACAAGAGTTAGAATTTGATGCAGAGGCAGAACATCCGTTTATTGTGCAGGTGTTTGGTAAAGAGCCAGATCACTTTTTGTCAGCTGCTAAGATTATCGAAGAGATGGGTGCAGATGGTATCGATATTAATATGGGATGCCCTGCGGCAAAAGTAGTTTCCAGTTGCCATGGGTCAGCCCTTCTAAAGAATGCAGACCTTGCTAAGCGTCTTGTTGAAGCGACAAAGAAAGAAGTTTCTATCCCTGTATCCGTAAAGACACGACTGGGTTGGGATTGTATTGATGATCTTATTCCTTTTTGCCAAGGCCTTGTAGACGCTGGTGCAGATGCCCTTGCGATACATGGACGTACGTATGAAGGAAAGTTTGGAGGAGATGCGAACTGGGATCCTATCTACGAATTAAAAGACAACATATCTGTTCCGGTAATCGGAAATGGAGATGTATGTACAGCACAAGATGCAGTCGACAAGATCAAAAACCTCGATGGAGTAATGGTGGGTCGAGGAACATTTGGAAACCCTTGGGTGATGAAGGATATCTGCGATGCACTTATCCATGGCAAAGAACCAGGTGAACCTACAGTGCAAACCATCAGCTTCGAAGAGAAGATTCCATTTATCATTGATCACTGTGAACTGGCTGTAAAAGTAAAAGGCCAGAAGAGGGGAATGCTGGAGATGCGCAGACACTTGGCCAGTTACGTCAAAGGTATAGATGGAGCATCAGACCTACGCGCACAATTGGTACGTGTTGAATCTGTAGAAGAGGTGAAGAATATCCTGTGCTCTTAAACTGCGACGCGAATTCCAGGTCCCATGCTTGGGCTGATAGAAATCGTCTGGATGTACTCACCCTTAATTCCTACAGGCTGAGCATCTTTGATTTCTGAGAGGATCACTTCGAGGTTTTCTTTGAGCTTGTCTGCACCAAAGGAAACTTTTCCGAATACAGCGTGGATGATTCCTTGCTTATCCATTTTGCACTCGATACGTCCTTTCTTAAGTTCGTCGATAGCTTTAGCAAAGTCCGGTGTTACTGTTCCTGCTTTCGGGTTAGGCATAAGCCCTCGTTGTCCGAGAGTCTTTGCAACCTTACCAAGCTGTTTCATGACATCAGGAGTAGCAACGGCGATATCAAATTCGATCTTCTCCTGTTCGACTGCTGCGAGAAGTTCTGTGATTCCTGCGATATCCGCACCTGCCTTTTTAGCGGCCTCTGCTTGGTCGTCTTTTACGAATGCAGCGATACGTACTTTTTTACCTGTTCCATGTGGAAGAGCAACAGTTGTACGCACAAGCTGGTCTGCCTGAGCTGTATCTGCATTGATCTTAATGTGGATCTCAGCAGTTGCATCGAACTTTACAGTGCTTAGCTTCGGTAAAAGATCACACGCTTCTGCAACTGTATAGATTTTTCCTTCTTCGGTAAGCTTGAGTTTTTCCTCGTACTTTTTACCGTGTGCACGAGCGATTGGAGATGCTTTCGTCATAAGTTATAGGGGAATGTGGTGCTAACGCCCTAGAAAGGGCTCCCACAACAAAGTAACGGCAGTTTGGGGTAGAATGGGGGGAGGCGCAAGCTATTTACGCCTCTTTCTTGCAGCAGGACGCTTCTTCTTTGCTTTAGGCCTTGGGCTTGAAGCTCGAACTGGCGTACTACTTACTTGGAGTGCTTTCATAAGCTCCCAGTCTTGGTTCCCTTTAGTGCACCAGCTAAGGAGCATTCCGTAGAGAAGAAGAACAAAAGGAGTCACCCACCAGCCAGGCTGGAAGGAAGCGAGAACAATACTTAGGAAGATAGATACTCCAGAGAGAAGGGCGATCACGTTTCCGATGATCTTAATTGTCGTAGTATAGATTGCTTCTGTTACAGCACTTGAGGCTGAGTCGAGAGAGCGCACTGCTTGGTCTTGGACCAAGAAGAGTAATCCTCCACAGGCAAATACCAATAGAAGAGCAATGTATGTTCTACCAGTGTAGGCAACACCTGCGAAGACAGAGAATACCGTTGGTAGTGCACCGACAGTCATCAAGATTACTGATACACCGTGCATCAAGTAGCAGTAGATAGCATCACCAACACGGCGAGGCTTAGCTCCAGGCACGCTCATGCTTGCGAGGAACATTACTGTAAGGAAGAAGATGATTAGGAGCGGAAGCACCAAACCATAGAAGGATCCAATGAATCCAAAAATTGTTGATAGGGGATTTTCAATCATATAACAGTTAGGAAGGGTGCAGATAGGTTACGGTTATAACGCAAAAGTTGCACATTAAAGATATTGCACTTTTCACAAGAAATGCTGAAGTACAAATTACTCTACTGTCACACCCATGCTTCTTGCGGTCCCCGCAATAATCTTCATAGCCCCCTCAACGTCGTTTGCATTAAGGTCTGGCATTTTTGCTTCTGCGATTTCTTTCAGCTGAGATTTGCTTAGTTTTCCAACCTTGGTCTTGTTTGGTTCTCCACTTCCTTTCTTTAATTTAGCTTTTTCGATGATCATTGCAGCAGCTGGTGGCTGCTTGAGCTCAAAATCAAAGCTACGGTCATCGTAGACTTTGATAACAATAGGAATCAGTTGACCCTGCTTGTCTGCTGTACGCTCGTTAAACTGTGTACAGAATGCATTAATATCAACACCAGCCTGTCCGAGAACAGGACCGAGTGGCGGAGCAGGATTAGCCTGTCCTCCACGTGCTTGTGCCTTTATAACTTTGGTAACTTCTTTTGCCATTGCCGAGGCAGTTTACGAAGGTGAGGGGCAGCGGTCAAATGGAAATCTCTTCTATTTCGTTAAATCCTCTATCAAATTGAATATGGCATTAGAAGAGCCTTCTGCAATGTGGAATTCGTACAGTCTTTCTCGAACACGCACGAATACTACCCTTTCTGGCAAAATTCCAGGATCAAAGAAGGTGAGAAGGTTTCTGGTAGGGTGATTTTCACGTCTTTGGGTCTCATCGAGCAAATCTTTCACTTCTGGGGTAAAAGCAGAGTGTAGCGCCTCTTTAAGGACAAGATAGTGCTTTTTAACGTTTGGAGAGCCTATCCAAGCTATTGCTCCTGCGCGATCTCCATCTATCAGCAGTGCCTTGGTGGTAACGGTATCGGTGTTTCCTTCTAATACCTTTGTAAGAACAAACCGCTCTCGAGTGTTGTCGAAGGTAAAGGAGTTTTTAACAAGTGCCTCCAGAACATCTGGGCCCGTAGCTTTACGTACGCCTCCTCCTGTTGCTGGAGGAGTATTTGGTGTCGGGCTTTTTGTTGGTGGCGGAGTAGTTGGCTGTGTGTCGATGGATATCACTTCTGCCTGTGCTTCTTTAGGCATACCTTCTATAAGAGTTGCGTCTGCAATAAATAACAGAAGCATGAGAGTGAGTACGCCTGCGGTGACCTTCATCTTTTCATTCATTGGATATGATTGTACATCGTTCTCTGGTATTATCCACCTCCCATGGCGATCAAGCGACAAAAACGAAAAGAACCGGCGGTTCAACCAACACAAGCGCCGAGTGAGAGTGACACGTTCGAAACAACGCTGCGTCCAAAACGTTTACACGAATACGTCGGACAGAGTTCTATTAAAGAGCATCTTATTGTGCATATAGAAGCTGCAAAAAAACGCAGTGAGCCATTGGGGCATGCAATATTGCATGGGCCTCCGGGTTTGGGTAAGACAACGCTCGCAAATATCATTGCGCGTGAGATGGGTTCACAAATGCGCGGTACGTCTGGGCCTGCAATCGAAAAACCAGGTGACCTTGCATCACTTCTGAGTAACTTAGAAGAGGGAGACGTATTATTTATTGATGAGATTCATCGCATGCGTCCTGCTATAGAAGAGGTTCTTTATAGTGCGATGGAAGACTTTGCACTCGACCTTGTTATTGGTAAAGGTCCTGCCGCACGGTCTATGCGCTTGGAGTTAAAGCCGTTTACTCTTGTAGGAGCGACGACAAAAGTTGGTTCGATTAGCGCACCACTGCGCGACCGCTTTACGCATAATTTTAAACTCAACTTTTATAACACGATCGAAATGGAACAGATCGTAGAACGCACAGCAGGAATTCTTGAAGTTCCTCTCGAAGAGGGGGCCGCGCATCTCGTAGCCAAGTCTTGTCGCAGTACCCCGCGTATTGCTAATCGCTTGGTGCGATCTATCAGGGACTTTGCTCAAGTAAGCAATGAGGATCGTGTGAGTAAAGATCGTGTAGAAACAACGCTTGGTAAATTAGGGATAGATGACAAGGGGCTCGATCACACCGATAGAGAAATCTTACGCACGATCATTGAGAAGTTTGCAGGAGGTCCTGTCGGACTTTCTACTCTCTGTGCTGCAACTGCAGAAGAGGCGGATACACTAGAAGATGTATATGAGCCGTTCCTTATGCAGTGCGGATATCTTCAACGAACGCCAAAAGGTCGTACAGTAACAGAGCTTGGATACAAATTGTTAGGCATTACTCTCCCAGAGGATGCACAGAGCAAACTCTTCCAGTAGACTGTCGTCCATGAGTCCACAAACATACGGAATAATTATCGGTGGAGTAATGCCAGGTATTATTTTTGGTCTGACCAATACACTTGTAAAGGCAAGTACTGAGAAGGGGATCTCTATTCCTTTTTATGTCATATGCACTGGAGCTGGAACACTTCTCATTGGTGCGATCATGTTAATGGTCATGAAAGATACGAAAGTCTCACTTGCTTCTGGAGGGTATGCGTTTACAGCAGGTGCACTCTGGGCTGCTGGCGTCTCTGGCATTCTCATCGCTCTACAAAATTACGACGCATCTATTAGCATTATCACGCCGCTGTTTAACATGAACACTCTTGTGACTGTAGCCCTCGGCTTGTGGTTATTTTCCGAATGGCAGACGGTTAAAGTTCCACAACTACTTCTTGGATCTTTGTTGATTGTGATTGGTGGTGCTGTAGTCGCTAAAGCGTAGCGACTGCTTCTCTAATTTGATTCTCGAAACGCGTCTGAGAAAACTCTTTTGCTCGTGCTTTGCAGGCATCTGATGAATACAAATTGTGATCAAAGTTTTGCAGTACAGCACTGAGTGATTCAGGAGTTTTCTCGTTAAAGAACACTCCAGTTTTTCCTTCGACAATTGTCTCGAGTGCACCTCCTCCTCTAAAGGCTACGACGGGTGTTCCGCAGGCCATCGCTTCTAGCGGAACCAGTCCGAAGTCTTCTTTTCCTGGGAAGATCACCGCGGTTGCATCTGCATACAAGTCTCCTAGTTCATCGCGTTCTCGGTATCCATAAAATTCAATCGTTGGCCCTGCTATTGCTTGTAGGGTTTTCTTGTGTGGACCTTCACCGACAATTTTGAGAGGAAGCTTGAGTGTGTTGCAGGCCTTGATTGCGATGTCGATGTTTTTATAAGAGACCAATGTGGAAACGATCAGAAAATATTTTGATACTTCTCTCTGTGCTCCACCAAAAGATTTTTGCATCCAGAAGTTATCTATCGGAGGGTAGATCACATCACTTTCTTTGCGCCAGTAGAGTTCTACTCTCCTCTGTACATCTTTGGAGGCGGCAAAGAGTTTATCTGCTCTTCCAGATGCCATTGCATCCCATGTTCTTAATGGATGGAATGTTTTTTGTAAGTGTCTTTTCTTTAGTGATCCAAATAATCCCATTGATGCTTTTTCGGTGACGTCGTGTGTTCTATCCCAAAGATATCTTGCAGGTGCGTGAATGTAGCTTAAATGCTTTGGATGTCCGTTAGTAATAATGCCATGGGCGAAGGCAGACGAGGTAGAAATCACGAGATCGTATTCTGAAAAATCTAAGGATTCGACCATCTTTGGAAAGTGTTTGAGGTAGAGATGATGGTTATATTTGAGGTTACTTGGGAGGAGAGAGTAGGGTAGTGGCGCCTTGGGAGTTCGTACTCGATCTTGGGGAAACCACTCTCCAAGCTTCTTTTCGTTATACAGCAAAGTGTAAATAGGAGCATCAGGATACATATCTGCGAGGATTAGCAGTACTCGCTCAGCACCGCCACGCATGGTGAGCAGCTCATGGACTAGGGCTATTTTCATAGGTAAAGCATAGCTATTTCTGTTTCACTTTGCTGCAAATTGCGTACAATAGCGTCGCGCAGAGCAGCCGGGTCGGTAGCTCAGTGCCTAGGCCAGCGTTGCTGGCCGTGATATAAGAAGGTACAGTGCTCGGACCTTATATCTGATCTTTCTACAGCATCTCTATATGGGTCGGTAGCTCAGTGGTAGAGCAGGAGACTTTTAATCTCTTGGCCGTGGGTTCGATCCCCACCCGACCCACCATTATTTTATGAAAGGAAACCTACGGTTCCTTGTGAGCTTCCGCTTCGCAGAGTTTTTTATGTTTAAAAACTCTTACCCCTCATTCTCTTCCATAAAAATCCAACTCCACTGAGATACAAAATATAGCTGAGCACTTCTATCAAGCTTGGGTTTCCGTTGTATCCAAATACACCTTTGAGTAGTCCTCCGAAGGTTCCTTTTTCATTGATGAGGTGATTTACGTCCCAGACATGTTCAATGAAAATTGGGATCAAGTACGCTTCTTGGAGTTCATGTACTCCGTGAGCAATAAGACCTGCAGCAAAGAACATCAGAAGTACTCCGGTAAATTGGAAGAATCGACTTAGAGAAAACCATGTCATCATTCCACGGAAGAGCAGCCATGCAGCTCCAACTGCCAAGACCATTCCTGCGATTGCCCCGAGGTGTGTTGTCGCATCTTCAGATTGCATGAATGCAGCTTGCAAGAAGATCACGGTCTCTATTCCTTCACGAAGGATAGATGTATACACCAGCAAGAACAGACTAATGAGTGCACCTGTTTCTAGGTGCAGGTGCATCTTTTTTTCGATGCCTTCCTTCATGTACTTTCCGTTCAGAGCTAGCCAAATAATCATCCATGTAATAAGACCACCAGCTACCAACATAGTTACTCCTTCGTAAATCTTTTCTGATCTTCCTTCGAAACCTCCAGCAAATTGCATGATGATAAATCCAGCAATGACAGAGGTAAGTATTCCTGCAGCAACTCCTGCCCAGATAATAGGATTGCGATCTCTATTTTGTGTCCTACTTAAAAACGCCAGCATGATGCCGACAATCAGAGAGGCCTCAAGTGTTTCGCGGAGAGTGATGAGAAGGGCTGCCATAGACTCGGCTATTGTAGGGGCATGTGTGTATGATGCAATCAATCATGATTGATTCTCATTGTCACCTAGCCGATCCAAAGTTTTCATCAGATCTTTCTGAAGTAATTGGTCGTGCACTTGCCAGTGGAATCGATCGGTTTGTCTCTATTGCAGATACACTCGAAGAAGGGGATAAGTGTTTAGAGCTTGCGGAAAATTATGATCAAATATTTTGTACAATGGGAGTGCATCCTCATGCGGCAAGTACGTGGGATACAGAAGTTGGGAAATCAAAAATAGTTGAAGCTTCTCAAAATCCGAAGATGGTTGCAGTCGGAGAGGTAGGTCTTGATTATCACTATATGAATTCTCCGAAAGAAGATCAGATCAGAGCTTTCAGGGATCAAATTCAGATCGCTAAAGCATTAGATCTTCCTCTTGTTGTTCATAACCGAGAGTCGATAGAGGATTTATTAGATATTATTAGAGAGCTTGAGCCACCAAGTCTTGTGTTACATTGTAATACAGAGAAGTGGGAGGATTGTAGCGAGCTTATCGATAGAGGATACCTATTCGGGTTTACAGGAATAGCAACGTATCCGAAGTCCGAAGATATTAGAAATACCATCAAAGAGTGCCCGATCGAGCAGATGATGATAGAAACAGATGCTCCGTATCTTTCTCCTGAAGGATACAGAGGAAAACGTTGCGAACCTGCGTTCGTCATCGAGGTGGCACAGCTGATTGCAGGCATCAAGCAAGTATCTCTGGAGGAAGTAGATCGCATAACAACAGAGAACACAGTGAAGTTTTATGGATTATAGATTGCACAAAACTATGAATGTGATTAGGATTTTGTCGCCCTGCGGATGTAGCTCAGTTGGCTAGAGCGTCTCCTTGCCATGGAGAAGGTCGCGAGTTCGAATCTCGTCATCCGCTCCAAATTCACTACAAGATATTGCGGATATACAGACAATGTTTTCTAATGGTACTAATTTGACTAGTTATCTTAACAATTCAAGCTCTAAGAGTCGAATAGAGTGCGAATTTCTGGTATAATCATTTGATGTATCCACAAAAACACACAGCACAAATAGTGGCACTTACCTTAGGACTCGCTGGGGTATTTGTGTTTCTTGGTGGGGAACGCATGTCAGTGTCAGCACAGAGTTCACCGGGGTACGTTGCGGTAACTTTTACCTCTCGGTCGTTTCCTTCTTTGTAGTTTTCTTCTGTGGACATTTCAGTAAACAATAGTTCTACCTCATTGCCCACAACGAGTTTTAGTTCGATCGCTCCACCGAGCACATCGTTCAGTTCGTTTTCGTTCTCACAAGAAAATAGTTCTGTCTCGTTTTCTCGGTTCTCCCGAAGCTCGTTTTCATTCTCTGCAACAACGTCATTCTCCTTTTCTTCGACACCTCCTAGTCCAGGGCCAACACCACAGCCGGGGCCAGCCCCAGGCCCTGCCCCTTCACCTGGGCCCATTCCTCAGCCAGGAGAACCAGGACCAGGACCAGCGCCCGCTCCAGGACCAGCTCCAGCACCCGCTCCAGCACCCGCTCCAGCTCCAGCTCCAGCTCCAGGACCCGCTCCAGCTCCAGCACCTAGTCCTGCTCCAGGACCATCTGGTGGAACCTTTGGTGGTGGAACCTTTGGTGGAGTGATTGGAGGAACAGGTCTACTTGGTGGTGCGGGAGTGGGAACAGTAAGCACCGGAGGCGGAGGCGGAGGATCTGGACCACGAAGGAGCGCAAGACCTGCCCCAAAGGGGACATGTACTCCAGATAGCGATCTCTCAAAAAAGCGTGCGTGTGTACCGCTTATTCAACCTCTTGGAAGACTCAATAGACTTGTCATCAAACCAGGGGCCGGAACATTTATCGATTACTTTAACCAGGCTGCGGACTTACTTCTTACTGTCGCTGTTGGTTTTGCTGTTCTGTGGATTCTTATTGGAAGCTACTTCGTTATGATGTCTGGTTCCAATGGGGGAATGCGGTCGACGGGGAAATCTATGATCACATGGGCTATGATAGGTTTGATAATTGTGAACTTTGCAGGATTCTTCCTACGCACCTTTAACAGCATCTTCTTTACGTAAGCTCTCATGGGAACTCTCTATTCATTCATCATCGCATATGTACCAGCTGCGTACGCAATAGGGCGTCCTTGTGACTATATCAATAACTGTGGAGTAGGATTTAACCCGCTCCCACGATTTGCCACTGTTGCAGCTGCTGCCTTACTCGAGATTGTTTCGGGTCTTGCGGTACTATTTGTTGTTATTGGTGGAGCGCTATTGGTGTTGAATTTTGGAAATGAATCTCAGTCAGAGAAAGGAAAAAAGGCAATTGTCTTCTCTCTTATAGGATGGGCTATTGCCCTTTCTTCTCAGGCGATAATTTCATTCTCTGTCGCACGTGCAGGAACGATCGATTACCTTGTTCCTCATCTTAGCATTATGCGTGTCATGGTTGGTTCTATGTTGTTTGTCTTTAATGTGGTCTTTGCTCTTATGATGCTTTTCTATGGATACAAATTAGTCTTCGCCCGTGGTCAGCAGAGTGAGTTGGATGCTGTAAAGAAGGCGCTTACGATGACTATCGCTGGTGCAATTGCTATTAATATTTCGTACGCACTCGTGCGTGCTACTGCTCAACTCGGATTCTAGTCATGATTTCATCTCTCCTCCTTTCTCTTGGCGTTATCGAAAAGGCGTACGCATCTCCGTACTTTGGGTACTACTGCAGTGCACTTGGAACGTATTGTGGAGACGGGCAAGGATTTATTATTCACATCGCTGTGAGAACCGCGAATGTTATTGTTATCCCTGTTGTCGGTGCCATTGCTGTTATCGCTATTCTTTGGGCCTCGCTTAAGATGATCTCCTCTGCAGGGGATGACCAAGGAAAAGAAGAAGCTAAGAAGATTATCCTCGGTGCTGTTACCGGTATTATTCTTGCTGTTACTGGAGTTGCTATCGTCAACTGGGTCTGCAGACTTGTAGAATTGGCAACAAATGGGTCAGGGTTGTGTGCGTAATGCGGGTTTTTGGTGCTATGCTACCCACATGTCCCGTCAGTACATCACTACGGCTATTGATTATCCTAATGCAGCCCCTCATATGGGCCATGTATTGGAAAAGGTACTTGCAGACGTCAGTGCTCGTTGGTTCCGCTTACGCGGCGATACGGTGCGATTTCAGATAGGTACAGATGAGCATGGAACCAAGATTCAGCGAACTGCAGAAGATGAGGGGATTAGCCCTAAAGATCTTGTCGATCGTAATGTTCCACTGTTTCAAGACCTCTATGAACGTCTACATATCAGTCATGATTATTTTATTCGTACATCAGACCAGTCGCAGCATTGGCCAACAGTTCAGGAGCTTTGGAAGCGTTTGGAGGCTGCGGGAATGCTAGAGAAGCGCAGTTACACAGGACTCTATTGCAGTGGCTGTGAACGGTTTATGACCAAACGTGATCTTGATGAGACAGGGAATTGCCCGAACCATAAAAAAGCTCCAGAAGAGGTAACAGAAGAGAACTACTTTTTCTTGATGAGTCGCGATACTGATAATCTCAAAAACTTATTGCAGAAAGAATGGGACGGAGAAAGTTACAGAATAATTCCTGAAAGCCGTGCCCAAGAAACACTCGCACTTATCGACCAAGGACTCGAAGATGTTTCGTTTTCTCGTCCGAAGTCATCGCTTACTTGGGGAGTGCCTGTTCCAGAAGATGAAGACCAGACCATGTACGTTTGGTGTGACGCTCTGACTAATTACATCTCAGGTCTTGGTTTGCTTACCAGCAAAGAAGACACGTCGTTTTGGAACGATGCCACGGTGACACATGTTATCGGTAAAGACATTGCACGGTTTCATGCACTGATCTGGCCGAGCATGTTAAAGGCTGCGGAGTTAAGAACTCCTGATCAACTCCTGATTCACGGATTTCTCACGAGCGAGGGAGAGAAGATGAGTAAGTCTACGGGGAATGTTGTTGTTCCAGATGACGTACTTAAAAAGTTTGATGGTAATCCAGATCCAATTCGATTTTATTTAAGTCATGAGATTCCAGTAGGAAACGATGGAGACTTCTCGTGGGATCGCTTTGAAAAACTCTATGATGCAAAGCTTCGCAATGCACTGGGGAACTTGCTCAACCGTGTATTGGTATTGATTCAAAAAGAAGGAGGGGCAATTACTATTCCAGATTCTGCAGAAGACGAAGGACACGCGAGTAGTGGCTGGAAGAAGTATGCAGAGTCTATGGATCAATTTGATCTGCACGCAGGCTTGCAGCAGGCAATGCACGTTGTCGACGCTCTCAATGGTGCAATAGACAGTACAAAGCCATGGGCTATGGAGGGAGAAGAGAAAGTAATTCTCCTCTCTCGTTTTGCGGAATCTCTCCGTCATGCAGCATTACTTCTACTGCCTTTTGTCCCAGATACAGCGAAACGCATGACTGAGCAGCTTGGAGTATCGTACGCAGATCGTATGCTGGATAAGGATTTCGTTATCACAGAGGAGATGCGGCAATTTGGAGGGCAAAAGGACTGGAAAAAGGTGGGAGAGCCTAGTATTCTTTTCGCGCCTCTTTCGTAACGAAAACGGAAAAGTCCTTAAAAGAGACTAACGACCGAAAGCAGTGGCGAGGGGCGATTTATTTCTTTTCAATCTTTATTATGTTTGATCCAATGTCTGATCTTGCAAGTGGAGGATCTATCACTGATGGTGATGATGATTCAACAGTTGCTTCTGATGATACTACGACAGCAGCACCAGCTGCTCGCGCACCACAGCAGAGATCTAGTGGTGGAAGCGGTGGTGGAAAGTTCGCAGATGAACTTCACTCTGTAGCGATTCACGCACGTCAGCGAACCTTTTACATCGATCTCAAGGAGAGTACGAATGGTAAGTTCTTCAAGGTATCCGAGAAGTCTCGCGGTGGCCAGAAGACTACTATCATGTTCGACTCAGAAGACCTCGAGCCATTTATTAAGGCTCTTGAGGAGATGAGAGAATTCGTTTAGTCGAAATACAAAAAGCGTTGAGCATGTCTCGGCGCTTTTTTTATATATCTAAATCATCTACGGGAATGATGTAACCGTTTACTCGTGGATTACTAATCATCATAAATAGAACAATCTTCGCAGCTTCTGCACGGGTAATAGATTGTCCTGGACGGAACGTCCTGTCTTCGTATCCTTCTACAAACTCATACGTCAGTGCATTGTTTACATGTGGTTCGAACCAGTCTCCTAAGCGTACGTCAGAAAATCGGCCAGAGAAGTCTGCGTCATCATAAGGTTCTAACTTACTTGCTTCGAAAATAATCTTGAGCGCCTCTGCTCTATTGATAGGGGAATCTGCTCTAAATGTTCCATCGGTATATCCTTCTATGATACCAAGGTCGTACGCGGTATAAATAATACGACGCTTAAGAGTGGCATCTTCTGTCTCTCGAGGACGCGGACCTCTGCGTACATCGGGGAAGCTAAATGTTCCACTGTCTACCGACTCATCTGGTGTAATACAGTTTCCTAGCAATACTATTTTTAAGAGTTCGTATCGGCTTATTTCTTGGTTTGGTCTAAACATCGCTCCTTGCTGCGTCCAGTATCCGGAGATAATGCGTGGACCTTCTTCGGTTGCCTTTGTTTGTTGTAATGCTGCTACGTAGGACTTACTCCAGTGATCTTCTAGGTCATGAAGCACTTCAGTTGGGCCTGCGTGAAACAGGCATGGATTTTCGAGTGGGTCGTCACCTAGCTCTACTTCTTTTCCATCAAGAATTCCATCTTGGTCGGTGTCGGGGTCGTACATATCAGTTCCTTCAATAAATTCTTCGAGGTTAGTAAGACCATCACCATCACTATCGAGTGATGCATCGGATCGCGTGTCTCTTTCGAGTTGATTCTCTATTTCATACGCATCGGGTAGTCCATCGTTATCACTATCTTGTCGGTAGTTTTCATCTAAAGGAAAAGGATCGTCTCTATCATTGATGCTATCGGAGTCTGTATCAGGGTTTGTTCTATCTGTTCCAATAATATCTTCTTGGATATTAGTTAACCCGTCATTATCCACGTCGTAGGTCATGTCATCACTTCTATCAAATGGGTTTCGACCTGCAGTAACTTCCGATCCATCTGCTTCACCTCCACCATCTGTGTCTGCGTTAAATGGATCTGTTTCTCCCGTATTTACGATGCCATCACCGTTCTTATCCTCCTCGGTATTTAGCAAACCATCTCCATCAACATCAGATTCATCAACTTGCGCGAAGCCAGAAATTGGCAATGCGATCAGCAGAAGTAGGACAAAAACTTTTTGATACATGGGAGGGTGACGCCAGTATACCTTTAGGCATGCCCTCTGTGCCATGCCTGTCCTGTCATTGGAGTTTTTCCGGGTGGTTGTAATCGAACAATGTGGAGATGAGTATCTTTGCATTGCACAGGAATAGACTCTTCAGTTTCTAATAATGATGTTTCTATAAGTTTTACATCTTGTCCTTCTAGATGCATACGAACACCGGGCCATGGAACCAATGCTCGCACATGTCTGTGAATTTCTTCTGCTGATTGTGATGCGGGATCTACTTCACCCATTGTTCGTTTGAGTTTGTGGCACATTGTTACACCTTCTTCATCTTGTGCTTTTTCTGAAAGGGGATTTTTCAGTGTCTCAATAAGCAGTGCAGCTCCAGCTGAAGCAAGGGCGTCATGAAGAGCTTCGATAGTGGTGCTTTGCTCTAGGGGCAGTACTACTTGTGAAAGTATAGGGCCTGCATCTAATTTTTTTACCATTCGCTGAATAGTTATTCCTGTTTGAGGGTCGGAAGCGAGTATCGCACTCTGCATTGGGCTTGCCCCTCTCCATCGAGGTAGAAGTGATGCATGAATATTTACCGGTGCAATCGATGGTGCATCGAGAATGTCTTGTTTGAGGATTTGGCCGTAGGCAACCACGACGAGAAAATCGCAATCGAAGGTTTCTAGAGAGAGGGCATTGATATCCTCTGGCTGCTGTACTGCAATTCCTGCAGCAATAGCAGCTTTAGCTACGGGCGTTGGTAATATTTCCTGCTTCCTTCCTACGGGCTTATCTGGCTGAGAAATAATCAATTTTACATCGAATGACTCGTCTGCAATGAGTGCGTTTAGGGAAGGAACCGCAAATTCAGGGGTTCCTGCAAAAATGATACTTATAGGAGTCTTGGACATTAGAAGGAGTATATCGGAAATTGGCTTGTAACTGTTAACAGTTCACAGTTAACTGTCTTGTATGGGAAAACGCCCTAAAATGCTGGCATCTGTGGTTCGGGAGGTTATTTCTCCTGTGCTTCATGAGTGTCCTAAGGCGTGCAAGATGGTATCGATTACTGAGGTGGAGGTATCCCAGGACTTCTCGTATGCCACGATTTATATTTCAGCTCTCGAAGAGCCAGAGCGAGCCGTGCAGTTTCTAGAGGCTCGACTACCGGCTCTTAAAAGTACTCTTGGAAAAATTCATCGTAATCGTGTTCCAGATCTTCGGTTTCGGATCGATCCACGCATCGATCGTGGTAATAAGGTTGATGAATTATTAAAGAAAGAAAACAACGACGTATAAAGCCTTCTTGCGTAGCAGTGCACATTTTCTGTCTGCAAAGTTCTCTCTTCATTTTGCAGTCACACATTACAAGAAGTTTTGCGCAATAGAGATCACTGAAGATTCTTGATGTAAGGAAGTATCATTGTCTCCTTATGTTGAATCTTGATGATATTCGCAAAAGCTCAGAACTCCTCTCGCGGGGGCAGCGATTGCTAGTCTTTTGTCATGCGAATCCTGATGGAGATGCCGTTGGTGCGCTGCTTGGCATGAGCTTTTTGCTTGAGGCTGCGTATCCAGAGAAGCCAGTGATTATTCTCTGTAAAGATGAACCGCCTGAGACACTGAAGTTTCTTCCAGGGACAGAGCGCATTACTCATGAGCCACGTATGCAAGAAGGTGATGTATTACTTTTCTTAGATTCTGCTGAACCAAAACTTACAGGATTGCATGAAAGCCACGCAGAACTTTTTGCCGACAATGTTCAGTCTATAAACATCGATCACCATCCAACGAATTCGAACTTCGCTCGTATCAATCTTATTGATCCGAATGCTGCATCCGCCTGTGAGATTGTCGCAATGATCGCAGATGTACTGGGTTGGGATATTACTTCTGATATTGCCACGTGTCTGCTTACAGGAGTGTACACAGACACAGGAGGCCTGCTACATAGCAATACTTCTGTGCAGGTATACAGAACGGTTGCACGCCTACTAAGGGCAGGTGCTGCGCAGCAAGAAATTGTGAAGCATGTTTTCCGCACGGCAAAACCTTCGACACTCAAGCTGTGGGGGAGAGTGCTCGAAAAGATCTCTATTACAGAGGAGGGTGGTGCTGTGTCTGCTGTTACTAAAGGAGACTTCGCAGCAACGGGTGCAGATTACAGCGAGCTGACAGGTGCTATCGATTACCTAAACGCAGTTCCTGGTATGCGCTTCTCTATGATTCTTTCCGAGCGAGATGGCCAAGTTAAGGGGTCGATTCGGACACTACGTGATGATGTGGATGTTGCAGAAATGGCAGGGAAGTTTGATGGTGGGGGGCACAAAAAAGCAGCCGGGTTTGCCTTACCGGGTAAGTTAAAATCAGAAGTACGCTGGAAGGTGGTCGAAGATGATTCCTAGAAGCTACTCTGGTTTCTTCTCGTTGCCTTCTTCTTTAGTAGGTTCTTCTTCTGGTTCAGGTTCAGGTTCAGGGATAGGCTCGTTAGCAGGATTATCGAGAATCTCTTCTTTAGAAGGTGTGGCTTGTGTGAGAGTCGCTGCTGGAGATTGCGTAGGGTCTTGAGAGGGTTCTGCTGCAGGAGTGTCTGCTCCTTCTTCTGTTATTTCATCTGCTAGGGCTTTCTCTGCTGCTTCTGTGACATCGTTTTCTCCTTTTTGCTCTGCTTCGACATTCTTTTTATCCTGTTCCTGCGCAGCCTCTTGCGCTGCTTTTTCAGCGTTTACTTCACCTGCACTATCGACACCCTTAGGGATAAGCTCTTCGCCAAGACGTTTCGCTTTCTCGTCTCGTTTTTTTGCTTCGCGAATAGCCAGCACTTCTTCTGGATTTGTTGTGATAATCAACTCTTCTTGTGGGCTTGCAACAATCTGAATTGCGACGTGTTTATTTCCTGCAAAGAAGAGACCCTGACCTACGTCGGAGTTGAGCAGTAGATACTTCTCACCATCGGTAAGGTAGAAAAGCTTCTGCAGATTATCTACAGCAGTAGGTGACTGCTTGAGGAGAATTTGCAGAGAGGCGTTGGTAATAATCGGTTTTCCAAAAGGGGAGTTCACGAAGTCTTCAACGTCCTGTGTAATGGTTGTAACTCCTAGGTAGTACTTACGAGCACGTTTGATAAGACCGTAGAGGAATCTGGCAGAGTCATCGTATTGCATAAGGTTCCATGCCTCATCTACAACAAGGAATCGGCGCTTGAGATCTGAACGAATACGGTTCCAGAGGAAGTTGAGAACAATGTACATCGCAATAGGACGTAGTTGATCTTCGAGGTCACGAATCTGGAACACGACCACCTGGTTTTCTAATTCTACATTTGTTGGTTGGTCGAAGAGTCCTGCGTAACTACCTTCAGTATATTTCTGAAGAGTCTTTGCCATGTTTTCTCCACCGTCGGTAGTCATGAGTACATCAACAAGGTGGTGCATAGTAGGTGGTTCTATATCACCAGCATTCTCTGTTGTCATATCAATACCTTTCAGTGCGTAGGTGTCCATGATAGCTTTGTCTAGGATACCGTCTTCAGACGGTGTGAGTGTCCCAAGCATAATCTTGAACAATCCATGTAGCGTGATTATTGCTGCACGTAATACTTCTCCTGCCTGCGCCTCTTCTCCACGAATGGCCTGCGGTAGATCGAACGGATTAATACGGAAGCTACTTTGAAGTGAGAGCGGAATAAATGTTCCACCTACGGTCTTACAAAGGTCGACATATTCATTTTCCGGGTCGATAACAAACACCTCAGTACCAAACATCATTGCTCTGAGAATCTCGAGTTTTACAGCGAAAGATTTACCAGCACCAGATGTCGCGAACACTGTTGCATTTGCATTCGGAAGATCGAATCGATCGAAGATAACGAGCGAATCATTGTGACGGTTGATACCGTAGAGAATTCCATGGTCATCGGTAAGATCCGAAGAACTAAACGGAAAGCTAGTCGCCAAAGGTGACGTGTTCATGTTTCGGTTGATCTCTAGTTCATCAATGGCAAGCGGGAGTGTCGAAAGCCAACCGTGCTCCATCTGGAAGAACGCAGGCTTGCTGAGCACGAGCTTTCCTCCAAGGAGAGACTCTACATCTGTTTGTAGCTTTTTTAGCTTCTGCTCATCGTCTGCGTAGACTGTGACGTACATTCCGAACTGATAGAGCTTTTCTCTTCCACGAGCCAAGAGGTCACGGAGTTCTTCTGCATCTTGGAGAGCAGCTTCTAGTGACGGATCACGAACAATTCCACGCTGTTCTAAGATACGAATACTTGAGCGCATTTCTGCAACCTTCTTTCGTAGCATCTTCATAATCGCCTTGTTATTACTTGGGTAGATGAAGTGCGTAATATCCATCTGAGCATCGAAGTTCACCGCTTGGCTCATCCAGTTGGGATAGATGTAGTTTGGCCAGTTGTAGACATAGAGCGTGCGAGCAAACTGATCGTTGAGCACGAGCTCCATTGGGTGCACTTCCATTCCGGCAGGTGCAATTAGATCAAGTGTCTTCTGGAGACCCTCTTCGTAGTAGCTAATTGCTTGCAACTCTTCTGAAGAGAGATTCCTTTTCTTTGCAGCCTTCAATGCATTTGTCGATTTCTTATGGAGACCCAAAAGATCATCGAACGCCTGCACAAGAAGTGAAGATGAGCTGGCCTTTGGTGGGGGAGTCTTCTGGTCCATAAAATCTAATAATTATAGCACAAATTGAGGTTTTGCTCAATATATTGAACATCACCGAATACAATAAAGCTCCTTTCAGCTGAGGGGCGATTCTCTAGAATTGACAAATTATACTACTAGTATAATTCGTACTTCTTTTGCAGAATGCTTGAACCTTTCTTTTTTCGCCAAGGCTTGCCTTCTTCGAGGATATTGAAGTCTACAATACCTGGTACATCTATTACACGCAGGCCAGCAATCAGAATTTCACGGTTGGCTTCTACTGCCTGAAGCCGTTTTACGATGACATCATGCAGTGTGTCAAAGCGCTTAATCATGTCATTAGTTTGGTCTTGAGTGGTCTTAATCTCAGCATGATCTGCATTGGCTACAGCTAGCTGTTGCTCAAGTTCTGAGGCCTGAGAGTAGTCTTGGTTTCTTAGTACCTCTCTTAATGAGCGTTCAAAATTTCGTGCGATATCTCTCTTTTCCTTCACTTCACCCTTCTGCTCTTTATTGAGAGAAGAAAGTTCTGTCATCTTTCTCTCAGCCAATATACCTACATTACGCAGTGATTGCGTATATGCATCAATTGCCTCTGAACGGTTAGAGCTACGGTTAAGTGCATCTACGACGTTCACTTGCAGTATATCGCCTACCTCTCGGAGAAGTGAAAAGTTTTCATCAGATGTACTGTTGCTACTTCCTTTCATAATTTCTCCTAGGGATTTCATACCTTCTAAAGCACCTTGCACAGGAAGGAATACTCCTTGTGATGTATAAATACCGCTAAAGATACCAAGAACTCCACTAGGACGATTGTTTTGTACAGATCGTTTAGAAAGTATATGCATTATTGAAACTGAAGTTTTTGCTCCACTTACATGCAACTCATTAGGTTCGCTGTCTCCACCACAAGCAGCCAGAAGGAGGCAGGGTAGTAGGGCAACAGCAATTGTTGTATTTCGCAGTATCATCATAATATTATAGTGTTTTTCGCGTTGAATAACAATAGAGTTCAGACTTTGAGTCTATGAGTACAAAATGTGCACCGTCTATAGGGTGGACGATTGTGCATACATTTTGTGTTCAAGACATGTACATAATCTGTATGCAAGATCAAATAATGTTTTCAAGTGGTAATGCACATCAAAAGTGCTAGAGTTACAGTAAATTCGTGAGTAGCAGATTTGAACACTCGACCAATTTAATTCATGTTTTCTTCCCTCTCTTCCACCGTCCAAAAAGCACTCGAGGCGGAGTGCGGTATTGCTGACATTGTGGTGAATTGGGAGAGGCCTCAGGAGGCTGAAAATGGGGACCTTGCAACGCCGATTGCGATGAAGGTTTCAAAAGAAGCTGGAAAGAATCCAAAAGAGATTGCACAAGTGTTAGTTACTGCCCTGCAAGGTGAGGAGGAAGTAGAGAAGGTGGAGATTGCAGGACCTGGTTATGTCAATATCTGGTTGACCCCGGCAGCCCTCGTGGCCGCACTGGGGTCTACCAGCCAAGCATGTACGGCAAAGGTAAAGAGTGGCGCTCCGGTTATTGTTGAATACTCACAGCCAAATATCGCAAAGCCTCTTGGGGCACATCACCTGCTTACAACACTTTTTGGGCAGGGGATTGCGAATATCTACGAACATCTAGGATACGAGACTATCAAATGGAACTATATGGGAGACTGGGGAACACAGTTCGGAAAGCTTTCCATCGCAGTAACAAAGTGGGGAGATGGTCGCATGGCTTCTGAATATTCTGTCGATGAGCTTTTGGAGTTATACGTAAAGTTTCACAATGAAGTAGAGAGCGATGACACTCTGGAAGATCAAGCTAGAGCTGAATTTAAAAAATTGGAAGACGGTGACGCCGAGCTTCGCGCATTTTGGGAAGATATTGTAAAGATTACGAAGTCTGCGCTTTCTGGTATTTATGATCAGCTTCACGTGTCATTCGATACAGATAAGAGCGAATCATTTTACGAAGACATGATGGAGCCCATTATTACAAAAGGAATTGCAGACGGTGTATTTACCGAAGGAGAAGGAGGATCGCTCATTGTTGAATTTCCAGAAGAAAGCAATATGCCTCCCTACCTTGTACGAAAAGGAGACGGAGCAACGCTCTATAGTACGCGAGACATTGCGCAGATGCAGTATCGCTTAGATGAGCTAAAACCTCAGGAGATTTTGATTGTTACAGATATCGCTCAGAAATTGCACTTCGAACAATTGGATGCGACATGTCAGCAACTTGGTTGGGATGTTTCTGGATTTACCAATGTCCTTGTTGGCCGCATGCGTTATGCAGATAAGTCGATGAGCACACGAAAAGGAAACGTACTTAAGCTAGAAGAGGTTCTTGCTGAAGCGGTAAAAAAAGCAGAAGAGAAAATCGCTGAGCATGGTGACCAGATTCAGTCTGATGATCCGGATGCGCTTGCAACAATGATGGGTATCGGCGCGGTGTCCTATGGAATTGTGAGTCAGAACAGAAAACAAGACATTGTTTTCGACTGGGATAAGATGCTTAGCTTCGAAGGAAATAGTGCTCCATATATTCAGTACACACATGCAAGAGCACGCAGCGTTGTTGCAAAGGCAGGGGAGACAGGTGAGCCAAAAAGCATTGATAGTCTTACCAAGAAAGAACGTGGACTACTTAACACTCTTCTTAAATTTGATGGAGTGCTTAACGAAGCAAAAGAGGCACGAATGCCACACATACTTGCAAATTATTTATTTGAACTCTGTCAGAGTTTTAACACGTTTTATAACGACGAGTCTATCCTCAAAGCGGATGAGCCTGTCAGAAACTTACGTGTTTATATTACTGACCTTACGGCCGACGTCTTAAAGGTAGGCGCTGGCCTTCTTACTATTTCTGTTCCAGACCGCATGTAATCATGGCTTACTATTCCTCCTCCCGACGCTCTTCTACTCCTCGACCCTTTGTTGGCTTTCTTCTGGTCGCTTCTTTCGGCATATTATTTGCTGGATGTGGTGGATCTGAACAAACCGAGATTCCTCAAGCAGAAGATTTCTCATTTACTGCTGATGATCTTGCTCGTGTAAAAGAACTTGTAGGAGATGGAAGCGGTGCATTTATTCCTCGTTTGGAGCTTGCCCCAGAACAAGAAGGTGTAAGCGGACCACCGGTGATAGATGTAGGATCTATCAATAAGTTTAACGCTATGCGTACAGCATCCGATGGGCAGCAGGATATGTTCCGTGTAACCAATGCATTCTTAAATGTACGATCTAACCCTAAGGTTACTGCAACACAAATCGGCAGACTTGATCGTAGTGAAGCTATCCAAGTATTGGAATTTGTTGATGCTGCTTGGGCGAAGGTGTTGCTGAATGGTGAAGAGGGATATGTTGCCTCTCGCTACATCGGCAAGCTTGTTTCCGAGACACAACTTGCAGAAGAGAAAAAGAAATATGAAGGTATGTACTATGTCGACTTTGGATTCCTTAACGTTCGTAAAGAGACAGATGCCAACAGTGAAAAACTTGGAGAGCTTGCAGGACAGAGCTTTGTTCGACCGCTTACGAAAGACGAAGTCTGGGCTCGTATTCCCTTTAACGATGGAGACGGATACGTTGCGTCGCAGTACCTGACACCATTCTTGCCAAACTTCTTAGTGCGCCAAGGGTCGTTTAATTTGCCGGTTGTACATTTCAAACTTGCAAGCGAAGGAATACTAGAGGCAATGCCAGAGCATATTACTGCCTTAAAAAATGGGGGATACACTATTTGGACGATGAGCGATTTTTATCAGTTGCTTCTCAAGCAAGAAGAGAAAGATGTTCGTCTTAATCCAAATACAGTTATCCTTGCAGTTTCTGATATTACAAAGGAAAACGTCAACGAGCTGAGTAGTGTTTTGCGCTCTGGTGGCATTGATGCGACACTATTTTTGGAGGGAAGAATGCTCAGTGGTGGGATAGATCAAAAACAACTTATGACGTTAATTGCCAACGGTCATGACTTGCAAACTGCAGGACATACCGGTGATGATTTACGTTCACTGACGAATGCGCAGGTAGAACTTGAGCTCTCTCAGAGCAAGCAGCTCCTTGAGCAGATTACGAAGAAGAAAGTAATTTCCGTTGCGTATCCACTCGGTGGAGTTAACGATCGTATTGCAAGAAAAGCAGGAGAGGTCGGATACTTGCTTGGACTTTCCCTTGCTCCTGATACGCGCTTCGAACGAACTCAACTTCTTAGAATGCCTAGCTTCGTGATAAAGGCATCCACTTCCTCTGACGATCTCCTCTCTTTGGTTTCGCAATAGCGGCCATGGGGATAGAACGTAACTCGCTAAAAAGGCGATCTCCGGATCGTCTTTTTGGTAGTCCTACTTAACTTGGAAGTTCTGCAGCTGCTGCAAGAGCCCGTCTGTACCTTGCTTTGTAGCCTCCATAGCTTGCTCTGCTGCGGTCTTTGCGATTCTCGCCATTACTTCGTCACCATGGTTGTAGAAGTACCATAGTCCTACGATAAATGCGATTCCAGGAATGATACCGATCAATCCTTTTATAAATCCTGCTCGCATGCGGAGCTTGTCTCTCCTGTCGATGTTTTGGAGGTGTTCAATGATCTGGTCGAGTTTGTCTTCGGATTTAGCCATAGGAGAGTTAGAACCCGCGACGCCACTTGCGGAATGTTTCGAAGGCGCGTGTAAGATAGTACCGTGAATTTACAGGAACGTCCATGCAGTGGGTAAGCTCTAGGAGCTCTCCTCCAAAGCCTCGCTTAAAGAGTGTTACCCCAGCGAACGGGTGTTTCTTAACGCCCTCTGGTGCTATTCCCCAAAAACTGTACATGTGATCTCCACGTTTGAGAGCGTCTTGAATTGCAGTCCACTGCAAAAGGTATGATGCAGGGATCTTGCGGTGCTTATGGGTGCTTGCTCCGTGGTGATAACTTGTTTCTCCGAGTGCGTGCATGTGAATAGAGGAGGCGATTACCTCTCCTTCGTAGTGCGCTTGGTACATCGTGCACTCTCCTCTTTTTAAGAAATGTTCTACTTGGGATTTAAAAAAGGTATTGGTATATGGGGTAAAGCTGTGACGTTTTCTTGTTTCTTCGTGGAGTTCGATGAATGTATCGAGGTCTTTAATAGGGTCTGAAGACTTCGTAATAGTGACACCGTCTTTCCCAGCTCTACGAATGAGGTTCCGTGTATTTTTTCGCATGTTCTTGAGGATTTCCTCCTCTGTCGTGTTTTGCAAATTGATGTACCAGATGTGTTCTGCAAGCAGGTGTAGTGGGGCAGGCTGTGATCCTGCAATTGGTTTGCTACCTGCCTTCCAAAATGGACTGAGACGAATAAAGCAGCAGTTATGTTCGCGTGCTTTTTCCTTGAGGGCATCTATGAGTTCAGAAGTTGATCGATCTCCATCTACTACAGGACCATAGGGGACTACTAAATGCTTTCCTCTTCTTGCATTAATAACAAGTGCTTGGCAGATACCAACGAGCTGGTCTCCTTCTCGCATTTCTAGGCGAATAGGTTCTTCTTTGATATCTCGATACACCTCTCCCATCGTCCAGCTTTGCATAAACGGACGGTACTTTTGATGAGAGAGAAAGGAATCCCACTGCGCCTGATCTTGAGCTTCTTGAATAGTCATTAGATAATTTTAGCAAGAATACCAATTAATTGATGCGCTTGCGACTGCTTCATTGTTGGATGTGTAGGGAGCGTCAGTATCTGACCTGAAAGTCGCTGCGCCTTTGGGCATGTTCCTGGAATGTAACCAGCTGCTTCTTGGTTTACTGCCCGAGGACAGACAGAGGCACCCGTCCATCCATCATCAAGATGAATATTGTGTCTCTTGAGTTTCATTCGTACTTGGTCTGCATCTGGCACAAGTATCGGAAATTTCTGCAGAGGCAAGTGTTCTTGGATTCCACTTGGGAAGTTCCAGCTGTGCTTTGCAGCTGCTGCTGCATAGATTTTAGATAGAGCTCTTCGGTGGTCGTTAATAGCTTGAAATCGTTTAAACTCCCATCGCACCAATGCACATAATGCAGCAGGCATTCGATGTACTTCTGTAGATTGGTATCCTTCTTTTTCTTTTTTTGTGATCACAGCTACGAGTGCTCCACACTTGGATGCGGCTACCAGAAGGCATTTTCCGACTATTAGTCCGTACAATGGTTTGGATACTGCATAGATAAATGGATAGAGCAGAAGACGTTTGATCGTAATAAAAGAAAGTTCAGATGCAGCCTCCTCTTCTTTTTTAAGAAGATCTGCAACACTAGTGTTTTTGGTAATAATCGCTCCACCACTTACCCCAGATGCAGCCTTGTCTCTTCCGAAGCTCAGCATCAGAAAGTCTCCATGCACTCCAATGCGCTTTGGTCCTGTGGTGTCAGGTAGTACATGTGCACAGTCTTCTATAAGAAGCAGCCCGTGTTTATCTGCAAGAGTTCTAAGCGATTGCATGTCGGCAACGATTCCAAAAGTATGCTGCACAATAATAACTTTTGTTCTTGAGTTAATCTTTCCTTCGAGAGCCTCTATATCGAGGTTGAGAGTATTGGGGTCCGCTTCACTAAATACTGGTGTAAACCCTGCTGCATGAATGGCATTGGGAAGCGCAATACAGGTGAATCCTTGAACAATAATTTCACTTCCTTGATCAATGGGTAAATTGCGAAGGAGAACAAGGAGTGCCTCTCGACCTGAAGAAAACAAGCTACACCGTGCTTCGAACCATTGTGCCAATGTCTCTCGTAACCAGTCACGCTCTTTCCCGTTCTTCCAATTCCAAAACAAGCAGAGTTGCTTAAGGCTTTGTAGTAGATACGCAACAGTAACATGCGGGCCGAATGTATGGTGGATAGGGGAGAGCATGATTTATGGTATCAGACGATCTATGTGCTTTTGGCTGACGCGTCCTACGCACAGTAGCAGATCACCTTCTTTAATTGCGGATACCTCTTTGCCAAACGTTTCTACAGAGCCGTTAAATCCTTCTGCAAATGCGTTCCTTCCGTGTTTACCAGTAAAAATAACACGATCAATAATACCGTTACTTGCTGTTCCTAACTCTCGGTGAATGCGATCTTCATCTCTTCCAAGTTCTATAAGACCTGGAGTAATAAGGATTTTTTGCCCCATAGGTTGAGACTTTGCCCACGCAAGACTTGCACGAAAGCTTGATGGACTTGCGTTATGCGTGTCGTCTAGAACGGTGATAGACCCGTGTTTGTGAACAGAGAAGGTATGATGTGGCGGTTCAAACGAGCGAAGTCTCGCAGCACTCGATGCTCTATCTAGCCCTAATTTTTCAGCGACAGCTATAGCGAGAAGAATATTGGTAACGTTATGTGTACCGTGGAGATTAAGAGAGAAGTGTTGTTGGTCTAGCTTGAAGCGAATGCCATCACCTGTTTCTTCTATATCAAATGCTTCGAGA
This sequence comes from Candidatus Peribacter sp., assembly GCA_018652955.1. Classification (GTDB taxonomy): domain Bacteria; phylum Patescibacteriota; class Gracilibacteria; order Peribacterales; family Peribacteraceae; genus UBA2170. Next base: position 83,891 of record JABIBA010000009.1, read on the forward strand.
TCTGCATGCCCTCCTGTGCCTACAGATGTAATCGCACAGCGGCATTTGTCTTTCATACTTTCACAGAGACTGTTATCTCCATTGATAAATGCTTTTCCGTCTTCTGGGAGACTCTCGAGAAGCTCACCCTTTGCTTGGCATAAGCGTTCTTGTGATCCAAACAGGGCAATATGCTGGGAGCCAATAAAGGTAATTACTCCCATGGCAGGCTTTGTTACGCTGCACAGCTTCTTAATCTCTCCTGTTCTGTACGCACCCATTTCTACGATGATAACGAGTTCTTCATCACGGTCTCTAGAAGGAAGCTCTTTAAGTAGCCATTGCGAAACACCCATTTCTGAATTGACGTACGCAGGGGTGCACAGCACATTTCGATCTTTGAGTATGTGAGCAATAAGCTCTTTTGTAGTGGTTTTCCCTACAGATCCGGTAATACCGACAACGGTGGCTTGTGAAAATTGCGCTCTCAAATCAGAAGCCTTCTTCATAATACGATTCTTCATTGTTCTATCTATAGGAAGAAAGAGCGTCCAAGCGACTAAGACAGATACTGGCTGAAGAAGGGGAATACCAATGAGTAGCCAGTGATCAATGATCAATAGTCCATAGCTCATTCCTCCAGTAATAATGAGAGATACTGTAACTAGTATTCGCGCCTTCATCGTCCAGACAGGGTATCGCTGACGGCGAAGCCCTATAGAAGAAGCCGAGAATAGAGCCAGTCCTATTAAGGCTATATCGATATTTCTGAGTACAATTCCTAAGATGAGAATGGCTGGACGCACTATTCCTAGTAGCTGCTTTAGTATTCCGGCAGACCTCAGGTGCTCTCGCAATCTGTCAGTTCGCCACTCCTTTATCTGCCAAAGACTGGCAAAAGTGAGGAGAGGGGATGCGCTAGCCGCCAGTAAAAGGCCAAATATCAAAATTTGATCCATGCCATTATTCTAACGTTATTCCGCGAATTACCCAATATTTCCTCCTGTTTAGGTATCGGACAGTTGTTAAACTTAAGGAATTATGTTATAATAAACTAGTTTTCCCAAAACAAATATGAAAAAAATTACACATCCTTTACAGCAAGCAGCAGCTGTCTGCTCTCTCTTCGCCCTCGTGGTGATGGCCTCGTCTATGGTTTATAGCAATGGCCCACTTAAAGGTGCCGTAGGACCTGGTCCTTCTGAGGGTTATGATGGTCCATTTGTATGTCCAGATTCCTGTAACCCAGCATGTAGCGATTACGATATGAACACATGTAATGGTACTGGAGGTAGCGAAGGAGGATCGTCTGAAGACAATAACCCCCTTTGTCCTGATATCTGTAACCCATTATGTAGTGACTTCAGTGAATCGGGGTGTAATGGAGGAGGTTCTTCTTCAGAAGGCACTAACCCTCTTTGTCCTGATATCTGTAACCCATTATGTAGTGACTTCAGTGAATCGGGGTGTAATGGAGGAGGTTCTTCTTCAGAAGGAATGACAGATGCAGCTGAGTTTACTGCGCCAGCAGCACCAGCTGAGGATGTGTATTACTACGAAGAGCCAGCTCCAGAGTATGAGGAGTATTACTACGAGGAAGAAGTTCCTGCGTATGATGAATATTACTACGAGGAAGCAGCTCCATACATAGAGGAAGAGCCTTACTACGAAGAGGCAGCTCCAGCGTACGATGAATATTACTACGAGGAGGAAGCTCCAACGTATGATGAATACTATAACGAAGAAGAGTATATGCCAGCTGAATACGAGGGTGCCTTTCCAGAGGAGTACACGGGGGAGGAAACTTACCCTGCAGCTACAATTTCTGCTCCTATGCTGATTACCGATACAGTTATTGACGTTATTCGTAACTTTATGAGGCTCATTTATGGAGCATCAGCTCCACAGGCCGCTTTGCCTATTGCGTAAAGCAAAACTGACATTTGAGTACTAGCCGAGAATAATCCCTCGGCTTTTTTTATACATATTATTATCTGTTGCCGCCCTGAGACGTATGTGGTGGTATATATTGACAAACTTGTGTTTTTAGGTAAAATCTGGTGTACTATGAAGAAAGCTCCGTCTGAATCTCAGGGTCCTATCGCTGCTGCTGCTGGAGTAGCAGGAAGGCCTCATATAACTGGTTCGGCTACGCAATCGCTAGCTACGCGTGATACCACTCCTACTGGAGAGAGAGCTTTTATTGATGACACTGTAACTACTGGGATATACGTACACAGAGAGCAAATTGTTGCTCGTCTGCATGAGGTTGGGCTTTTAAAGCATCCTCAAGTAGTGGCTGCTATAGCTTCTGTTGAAGCAAAGGAAGCATCCGGCGAACTTAACGGAGAATTGCAGAAGCCAGAAGGTTTTGCACGAGCAGTATTCTTAGAGCTTACAGGTTCAAAGGCTGCAGCAAATACTGTTGTAACACAGCTTATCCATGATCCAGATGTTACCGAATATCCGTTTGGAGATAAGGGGGTAATTGTCGATCGGCATTACGGGAAAGGAGGAATGGCAGAAATTCTTGCAGTGTATTTCTATGGCGACCCTGATACAGGAAGTTACAAGGGGGTAGCAGCTGTAAAGGCTGCTAATGCCACAGATGTATCCAAAACCAAAGACCGTTTTGGTGTCGAAATGAAGCTAATGGCAAAGCACTCAAATGGAAATGAAAAAGGAAAAAGAGGGTACAGAACTATTTTTGCTGAGTACTATAAAGAAACAGGAGTGATACCTCTTATAAATCCTGATAGTACAACTATTGAAGAAAGGGATTATTATGCGATGGAGCTCTTGAAAGGACACTCATTGCAAGATGTTCTCGATGAAATACTTGAAGATGATGGTTTGCCCCTAGATCCACAGGTTGCGATAGACCTTTTGGTTACACTTCTTGTAAAGCTTAAAAACTTTAAAGGAGAAATGCACAGAGATATTAAGCCAGATAATATATTTGTCTTAGATGATGGTACCGTTCGTTTTCTTGATTGCGGACTTTCTCTCGAAGAGAGTAGTGAGAATGTAACAAGAATGACACAGACGACTGATGGCGCAATGGGAACACTAAGCTACATGGCTCCAGAACAGTTGGGTGGAGGAGGGAAGGGTGGAAAAATATTTGCATCAGATGTGTACTCTCTCGCAGCTTCCATCTATGAGCTTGTCACACGAGCGCTTCCTGTAGAAGGCGAAGGTGCTGTGGACTTTTACATGGCTCATGATAAAGGCCAAAAGCCATCGTTTATAGTGAATTCAAAAGTCAGTCACGCAAACCTTCCAGAACCAGTAGAAGGTGTAGAGCCAGAGCCATTGTTGCTAGATAATCTCAACCCAGCCCTTGCGGGAGCACTTCGTCAGATGCTTAATTTTAACCCAGAAGAGCGACTTGTTCCTGGTACAGATGCAGATCGATTCTTGAGAGATGATCCTCGATACAAAGATGGGAGACAGGATTTCCATATGACTGACAAGGAAGCAAAGGCCCAGCTTGAAAAATGGATTGATGAACTTCTTCCTGCTTCTTCATTTACGGTAGATGATATTGAAGATGGGAACCCAAGCATCTTCCAGTCAGCAGTATTACCTGAAAACAAGGAGCTCACTCCTGGGTTACAGCTAGGGTCTGATCTTACGCGACACGAAATGTACGGCATCTTAACGGGGCCAAGTTTGGCAACTCTCAAGGAGCTAGAGAAGTTTGAAGCAGAGAAGCTTGAAGCAGAGAAGCTTGAGGCAGAGCAATTGGCACAGAAAGTAGCTGTAGAAAAATCAGCGTACAGAAAAAAGGTTGCTGGTTGGACCGCTGGTATTACTGCAGGAGTTGCACTTTCTGTTGGAGCTTTGATGTATGGACTCAGCGGAAAGAAGTCTACAGACAATGTAGGCCCAGATACTCCTATTGGTGGACAAATTGATCCATCTAATACTGGTTCAGCTGAACATGTTGTAAAAGCCACTCCTCCAATTGACAACACCCCAGCAGAATTTAGAGATTATCCTGGTAATGAGAAGTTAGTATTTATTCCAGGATTTAGAGGATGGAGCATGGTAGAAGTTGGAAATGATTGCCTCCTTTTTTACCAAGAAGAATTTGAGGCAAAAATAGATAAAAAATGGGCTGAAGGAATCGAATCTGATGGTGTATTGAAATCTATAAAATTTAATCAATATCATGGCGATTCAGATGCTGGCTTATGGCAACCAAGTAATAATGGTGCAGATGTAACATTTGAAGGCTCTAATGGTACTTCAGGGTTCCGTTCGTTCATTGGTAGTTCTGAAAAGTATAGAACGGAGATAGGAAGTGAAGCAGATGGATCTAATAAGGAAACATACATGAATGGCGTGCGTATTGGTGACTATGTACTCTGTATTGTGGATGGAGAATCTGAGTCGACTCTGTATTACATTGGAAGAGATAAAAAAGATGTATCAAAAGTATTTCTAAATGCAAAAGAATGCGAGAAGTACTTGAGTACAATAGAACATGAGGGCAAATCACTTTATGAAGCTTTCAATAATCTTCATTTTGAAGTTGCTGCAGGCGAAAGGGATGAGAATAATATAAAAAAGCCGGGATATAATGTTCTTGGCCACCGTATTCTTAAGGGAACTGAGAAAGAGGAAGCTAATAAGGCTTTGTCAGGCAGTATTCAACAGTACTTCATGTCTAAAGAGAGCCCTGGTAGTCAGGCTATAGCCGAGCGTCAATAACATCTGCGATCGCAGCTGCACGATCTCTATGTACTCTGTGATGTATTCCTTTATAGGAATGAAGGGTAGCATTTGGAATTTCTGCCTCCATAATTTTGGCATCCCCGTAGGGAGTCATACCATCATCCGTACCCCAGAAAAGATCTGTTGGAACCGTAATTTCTTTCAGGAGCGGACGTAAATTTTCACGGGTAAAATTGATCATGGTTTTGCGCATGACTTCCGATGCCTTTTCGTAGTCATGGACTCGCACTAGCTTGTAGAGCAATTTCTTTCCTAGGGGTTCCAGCCGCTTAAATCCTGGAATGGAAAATAACACCTTTCCACCTTTCGCAAGTATCAAACCGATGACGCGTTTTGTATGCCGAGGATGATGAATGCCAGCAGCAGCACAGAGGAAAAGATGATCAGGTAGAGCAAGACCTGCATCCTGCAGTCTTCCTGTTACCATTTTGATTGCTATGCGCCCTCCAGCTGAATGTCCTAGTAGTAGATAATTAGATTCGATCCCGTTGTCCTTCATATGCTTAATGACCCAATTGGCATAGTCATCATTAGTTTTTGGTTTATTTGGTTCTGGCTCATCGCCAAATCCTGGGAGATCAGGTGCTACTATTTTGATGTCCGAATCTTTCAGTGCAGTGCGCAACTCTGTAAACGATTCTGTAGAGCCGCCCCATCCATGGAGACAAATAAGAGTGTACTTGCTCATTATTTTAGTCGGAGAAGTTTATTAATTTCACCTGCTACACGGTTTGGGTGGGGGACTTGGTCGATAATGGCATTAATATCTGAAGTGTCTGTGCCTCCAGTGTCGAGCCACAGGTTTCCGTAGCCGAGAACGGTTTGGAAAATTCCATGCTTTCTGGCTTCTACTCCTTGTATCTTATCGAGTGGAATTTGTCGCATCTCATCGACAGAGAACAATGCTTCTTTTATCCAGATGATACGCTTGGAAGTAATGATAATATCTTCCATGGCTTCGCTCAGAAGCTTATGGAAGAACCAGTGTAGTGAAAGATAGGTTAGTATCATTCCAAGAAATAGTAAGATCTGTGATAGGAGAGGTACAGAGCTGGACGTCAATGCAGCCGCAATAAGCATTGCACTGCTTGCCGCTATGACAATGCTAAACGCACAGGTTGGAGCAACGTACTTAATCCAGTGTGTGGAAAAGGCTCGCACCATTTCTTCATCCACTGGAGAGTGAAAACTTCCTGCCGGGCTGTGGAAATTTTCCTCCATGCTCATGTGAGTGCAGGGGTGAGAAAGAAGATAATAGACGAGCTAATTGCAACAATAAGAATACAGATGACATACAGCCAAATAATAATTGTACTCTGGAGCGTACAACTGGGCTTAACTCCAGGTTCGATTGTGTGGACGAGGTTTTCGTGTTTGTGAGAAATGCGCTTGTATTCATGGACGAATATCAGCATCACAATGAGTGAGAGGAGCTGAATGCCGATAAAGGCAAAGTTAACCATAGAGATACTATACCGCATTTCTTACTCCATTTAGTGTAATTCTCCCTAGATTTCCCTATGATAGCGGCGATGAATTTAAAGGATGATCTCTCAGCCGGCGAAAATCTTCCAGAGACATTTAATGTCGTTGTAGAGATCCCTAGTGGGTCTCAGAACAAGTATGAGTACGACGCAGAGCTTGGCACATTCAAGCTCGATCGTGTGCTCTTCTCCCCGATGCACTACCCAGGAGATTACGGGTTTGTTCCTCAAACACTCTTTACGGATGGAGACCCTATGGACGCCCTTGTCCTCGTGACATTTCCAACGTTGCCTGGAATGGTAATAGAAGTACGGACAATTGGTGTGCTTGAATTTGTGGATGACGGAGAAGAGGATCACAAGCTCCTTTGTGTTCCTGTAAATGATATTCGTTACAAAGAGATGAAGAGCATGGACGATATTGCAGAGCCGTATCTCAATGAAATCTCTCACTTCTTTAAGGTCTACAAAGAACTTGAAGGAAAGACCGTAGAAGTAAAAGGATGGCACGGATCAGACATAGCCAAGAAGATCCTGCTGGATTCTGTTGAAAGATATAAGCAAAAGTAGGCGTAAGAATTTTTAGAGTGGTGCCACGGGACAGAATTGAACTGTCGACCTCGGGCTTATGAGTCCCGCGCTCTAACCAACTGAGCTACCGTGGCATTTAGGTTATTAAGGTAATTATGCAGTAAATCTGCATGGGGTTGAAGTCTAAACCAAAGAAATAATTCCAATTCCGACGATCATCATAGATAGCTGAATAGCAGCACCTTTGAGACGTGTGTCTTTGTGGAGTTCTGGAATGAGGTCAGATCCTGCAATATACAAGAAATTTCCAGCTGCAAGTGGCAAGAGAATCATTTCTATGTTTGCAATTGATTGTGCAAGTACAAGAACTAATAGTACTCCGAAGAATGCAGTAAGAGCTGAAAAGAAGTTGAAGAGCAGAGCCTTGCCCTTAGACATTCCGCTGTGAATGAGGACAGCAAAGTCTCCGAGTTCTTGAGGGATTTCATGGAGAAGTACTGCGATAGTTGTAGAGATTCCTACAGGAATAGATACGAGGTAGGCGGTAGCAATCAAAATACCATCAAGGACGTTGTGGACCGCATCTCCTATAATGACCAGAGGTCCAACAGGGTGGATATGTGTTGCGCATTCTAAATCGTGACAGTGACGCCAGTGAATAAATTTTTCGATAATAAAGGAAGCAAGAATACCAACGAGCACCCAAATAAGATTTTCTGGACGTTCTTCTACGAACTCAGGAATGAGATGTAAAAATACGTTTCCCAGTAGTGCACCAGTAGAAAAGGATACGAGAACCATGAGCATCTTTTTCAAAAGAGCTGTCTTGAAAGATAAGAAGAATACTCCGATAAGAGAAGTAAGGCTTATGAGGAATACGCTGAGAAGCGTGTATTGGAGAGAGGTCATAGTTGCGACATTCTACTGTGAAAGCCTCCAGACAATCCAGACAACATCCTTTCTTTTCATACCTTCTGCAGGGTCGAGATCCTCGAAGAGGATATTGTTGATAGAAGCATGATCGATGAATTCTTGATACCACGGGCCATTTGAGGCATTTGTGGCTATATTGAGGGCTTTATAGGCCATTTTTAGCGCCTCAGCAGTATTCACAGTTTGCTCTGGGCGGAAGGTGCCATCTGGGTATCCTTCGACAATTCCAGCTCGCTTCCCAAGGGAGATATAGGGTGCATACCAGGCGGCTGAGTCGACATCGGAGAAATTGAGAGGGTCTGATTCTGGGATATCAGAGCCGAGGTCTTCTAAAATAATCTTAAGAAACTCCGCTCTGTTTACAGTGCGATCTGGCTGAAATGTCCCATCGGGATATCCTCCGATGACACCAGTGCTCTTGGCCCAAGCAATAGCCTCTGCATAAGGATGAGTATCTGACACATCTGCAAAGAGACTAGGGGTTGGGTTAGGGTTTGAGGTAGGCGGTGTGATTTTTACAGAATCCAGGAAGTCTTCGTAGAAGAAATGATCAGTTTCGAAATATTCTTCGTTGCGGGCTCGGTATCCAATTGAGTATGTAAACGTACCGACAGAAATCCATGTCTCCTCTCGTTGACCAGTCATTGTACTAAACCGAGCATTCCAAGCGTTGTAGCCTGCGACTTCTACTTCTTGTGTGTTACCCCAATAGAATTCTCGAAAACGCGATGGTGTGTTTTCGCGTGCAAATGTTTCGAGTTCAGTAGTTGAAAGTTGAGTTCCTGTATCCCATACATCGACTATGAGTTCGAGGAGGTAGTTCTTCCTCTGGCCGAGTGTATTGTCGTGCGGAAGAAGGCGTGCGTTTGCCCCACTAATTATTGGGTCTTTCCAAGACTCTGGGTAGGTAGTACGAATTCCATATTCTTCCCAAGAGAAAAATTGATTTCGCCAGCCTGCATCACTGTTGCTGCCAGTAGCTTCTGCACTCTCTCGAATAGAACGAAATGAGGGGCGCGCCAAAGCAGTATCTGAAAAGAAGAGAAGAAGAGCGAATAATAAGAGCGCATGTCGCATAGTTTTTTTAGTATAGCATTCAACTTTGACGTTGCACCACTTATGCATTCTGACGTACTATCTAGACGAATTTCTTTTCCCACGATTATTATGAAAAAATTTATCGCACTTATTGGCTCATTCGCCCTTCTTTCCGCTTGCTCGTTTACGATAACTACAGAGATGAACGACGATAAGCCTGATGACACTGTACCTGCTGAAGAAGTAGTCGAAGAGGGTGAAAGCCCTACAGAAGAGGTACCTACAGAAGAGGCACCTGAAGAAGAAGCTCCTACAGAAGAAGATGACGGAACTGTAGATGGTGCTACAAACGAAGATTCTGGTGGAGACGGAAATAACGCTACAGGTGGAGAAGCTGCATCAAGTGAAGAAGCAGCAAGTGAAGAGGCTTCTTCCGAGGCAGCAGCTGAGTAATGCGTACATCGCTTTTAATTCTGGCCCCCGTACTGCTTCTGACAGCTTGTGAGAGGCAGTATGAACAGAATCCAGACCCCAATCATACCCATGCGGACTTTGCAGTATGGGTAGAAGGGGAGAAGGTAGAGTTTAGTGACGCTAAGTATATGTCTGGTGTTTCTTGGGACGACAAGACGCATGACGAGGTGCATGAGTATCTCGATGAGTATCTACACCTTCACGATGAAGTTGGGCATGTGCTTCACCGGCACAAGCCAGGGCTTACGTTGGAGGCATTCTTCGATTCACTAGATTATTCATTTGCTACACAGTACACATGGCGCATGTTTGTAAACGAAGAGGAGATGGAATTTGATCTACAGTATATTTTTAAAGATATGGATGCAGTATTACTGACAACATCAGCAGGAAGTGCACAGGTGCTTTTTGAAGTAGAGCAGCTAACGGATGATGCTTGTCGTTACAGTAAAACCTGTCCATGGAGAGGGGATCCTCCAGCAGAAAACTGTATCGCAGATCCAGCTGTTCCGTGTGTCGTTCCGCTAGAAGATCTTTAGCTCACAACGAGGAAGAGATCTCTGTAGACAATGTAACTAATATAGAAAATGTAACCTGCAAGGAGTACACCTCCTTCGAATTTATTGAGGATGTAGTCTCGTTCCTGTCTCCACCAAAGAAGTATTCTGCGGTGGAATCCACCGTTGTGAATAAGAAAGAAGAGAAGTGCGGTGCACGCTACAACGACAAGGAGATCTACGTTAAGCGCAGGCTGGAATGGAAGCGGCTTAATGGCGGCAGAAATACCAAGGATCCAGAAGATATTGAAAATGTTTGATCCGACAATGTTTCCGATGGCGATGTCTGCTTTTCCTTTACGGGCTGCGACGATAGATGCGGCAAGTTCTGGGAGTGATGTACCGAGAGCAACTACAGTAAGACCTATAAGCGCTTCGGAAAGTCCGAGCATTGAGGCTATTGCTTTTGCTCCTTCTACAGCGAGGTTACCTCCTACTCCAAGACAGAGAAGTCCAATCGCAAACAGCATCCAAGCTTTGCCAAGAGACATCTTTGGTTTTGTGTGGCCATTTTCATTTACACCATTATTGCGTATACCAAAGGTGTAATAGATGAAGATGATGAAGAACCCGAGGAATGCCATTCCATCACTTCTACTGAGTTCTGACTGAGCATAACCATCGACAATCATGTCGTTGGCCATAATAAGAAGCGTAATAGAGGCAAGAAGCATAAACGGAATCTCTTTGAGCACTGTTGATTTCTGCACAGCAAGTGGAGTGATAAGTGCTGTTACTCCCAAGATAAGCATAGTATTTGAGATGTTTGATCCAACGATGTTACCAATAGCGATATCTGCACTCCCTTGGAAGGAGGCGATAATATTAACGATGAGCTCTGGTGCAGATGTTCCAAACGAAACAACCGTCAAACCAATCATTAGATCACTGAGTCCAAAACGTCTTGCAATAGATGATGCACCCTCTACAAGCCAGTCCGCACCCTTTATAAGCAGGATGAATCCTCCAACGAGATAGATGAGGGGCATAAGCATTAGGAGGAGTGTATAGGATAGTGAGTAAAAATTGCTAGTATTGCTGGATAGCACTACAACTAAAATGGTTTAATGCTCACACGATGTCCGACCAGAAAGATCCAGCACAGGCACAAGATGACGAAGGCGACGAGCTCGCCAAGATTAAAGAGCTTGCAGCACGTGCACAGGCAGACTTGCAAAATGCAAAAGCTCGCATGGAGAAAGAGGCTCAAGAAATCCGCGGATACGCTATGCAGGGGCTTATCGAAAAGCTTCTCCCTACTATTAGTAACTTCCAAAGAGCATTTGAGCATTTACCAGAAGATCTTGCAGATCACGATTGGATCAAGGGATTGCAGGCAACCGAGCAGCAGCTGATGTCAGACCTTACCGCTGTTGGGCTTAAGCAAATTGATTCACTCGGCAAACCGGTAGATCCACAGCAGCACGAAGTATTGCAGGCAGCTGCTGGAGAGAAAGACATCGTTGTAACCGTTATGGAAGAGGGATACATGCTCAACGAAAAAGTTATTCGACCTGCGAAAGTAGTTGTAGGAAACGGAGAGTAGATTATTTTTTGATGATCTCCTCTTTAAATGCGTCTCCTTTTTCTTCGAAGTCTTTAAACATTCCGTAACTTGGAGATGCTGGAGAGAGGAGGCAGATAGAACCTGCAGAAGTATTATCTTTTGCAGATGCAACGGCGTCTTTCATAGAAGAAGCTTCGTGTACTGTTGCAGTTGAATCGATTGATTCTTTTATTCTTGGGCCACTTTCTCCCATGACAATAACATTCTCAATTCCAGAGGCGGCTATGACTTCTCCGAGTTGTGCAAAGTCGTTTCCTCTATCTTGCCCACCAAGAATAATGGTTTTTACATTTGGTGTGAGCGCATGAATAGCGGCGATAGTAGACTCGGGTGTTGTAGAGATAGCATCATCTACCCAGTAGGTACCGTGATGCTTACCAAGGTCTTTAAGGCGATGTGGCAGTCCATCGAAATTTCTAACTGCTTCAATGATGATGTCGTCGCTAATGCCAATGTGACGAGCGACAGCTGCAGCTGCTGCGATATTAAAGAGGTTATGTGTACCAACGAGCTTTGTATCGATGATGGCAATAGGGGAGTCGTCTGCTGTATATGAGACCTTGGTTCCAACCGAAGCATCCGCGATCTCTTTGGCTCCTTCAGATTCTCCGTAGTAAAAGACGATATCTTCAGGTGCTTGAAACTTCGTGAGGTGCTTCTTGGCTTCTTTATACTCTTCTAACGATCCGTGATAATCCAAATGCTCAGGGAAGAATGATGTCACTACTGCAATTTTCGGACTAGACGATACTTGCATGAGTTGGTAACTAGAGAATTCTTGAACAAAAAATTTGTTCAATCCTCCTCCCTCTATATAGGCAATTGCAGCATCTCCTATATTCCCTACAAGCTGTACGTCCTTTCCAGCTTCAGTAAGAATTGCAGTAATAAGGCTGGATACAGTGCTCTTGCCCTTAGATCCTGTTACTCCGATTACTGTAGTTTGTGGATCTATGGAGTCTAGGAAGATTTGAGTCGAATTTGTAATGGGAAGATCAGGGTTTGTGATGAGATGAGGAGGAATTCCCGGTGCTTTAATCACTACGTCAAAACCATCAAGATTATCTAAATAATCAGGACCGTCTTTCATATCCCTGAGTTCAACAGTTGCCTTCGGTGCGAATGCTTTTAATGCTTCTTGCATCGCAACTCCTTCTCGGCCAAGAGCTCCGAGGATAGCGACAGACTTGCCGTTGAGGTCTCGTATGTTCATGTGTTCTCTTGGAACATTTGCATTACTGGAGTGTCATCAAATTCTCCTCGTTCTTTTATCATTTCAAATGCCTGCTTGGTTTCTTCTGATGTACCGACGCATTCAAATGGTTTAAATCCTTCTATGCCAAGGAGTGCTTTGAAGAGTGGAATAGTTGAGGCATCTTCAAAGATATTTTTTCCAAACATATCGACTACGACATCTTTTTTAATGTGCGCAGCCATCAGAGCAAAGACAAAAGTACATTTAGGACATGTGCCGCACCAGCGATCGTGTAAATACTCACCAGCGACCTTCCAGTTTTTATTGCAGCTCGTTGTGCAGGCAAAGTAGTGAGGCAGCTTTGCAAATTCTCCTGCAATTTCTAGTTCAGTGAGATCTCGAAGCTTGCTGAAGTATTTGAGGTGCTTATTTATATAACTTTTGATATATGCATCAAAGGCAGTTTCAAACTCTTCACCCTTACTCCATTGGTGATTAATCTGCTTACCGAGGTATTCAACGTTTCCTTCGCTCGCACTTTTCTCGTTACTCATAACAACTTCATCGAACCCATAGACTTCAGCAATGACTACTGCGAGACATGAGAGGTATGCAGTGATAGGAACGTGTCCATTGAGGGCTCCCTGTTCGTTCATCTCAAAAAGTTTGCGCGGTAGCTTTCTCTTTATAGTGATACAGGGGAGACCGGTTACACTTACAAGGTCATCGATCAGTGGATGTCCGCCCATACGCAGCAGTGTGATGTCTCGTCCCTCAGCTCGAAGCTTTTCTATGGTAACCGTAGAGTCTTTTCCTCCGCCAATTGGCACAAGCACTTTTCCAGTTGTTGGCCTATCAGACTGATGAAAGACGGGTGTACCTGGCTCGTGGACAGGGAAGTTGATCAGTCCTGTGAAATCTATTTCGTTTCTGTAGAAAAATTCCCCCAGTCCGTTTTCGTACACGCTGTTCCAGAAATTTGCCTGGTCTGTATTGAGGATTCCAGATCGCACTTCTATCTGCTTTGGGCAGCAGGTCTTATAGTAGCTGGCTCCTCCTGCAAGATGCAGGGCAAAGAGCGCCTGCTCTATGGCATTAAGCGCGATTCCTTCTGTAGGGATCTGGAGGATCTCCGTAAACTGAACTTCGTCGTCTAGGCTATAGACTAAGCGAATCTCACCCGTTTCTGGGTCAAATGTGTAGGAATCGAAGATGAAGGTATTGTAGGACTTCATAATTCAAAGGTGGTGCCGGAGGAGAGACTTGAACTCTCACGAGCGTGAGCTCACACGATTTTGAGTCGTGCGCGTCTACCAGTTCCGCCACTCCGGCACAGGCCTACTATACTACGGTTCAACCTCTCAGCAGAGCGTTTTTTACTGAATAGTGATGACTGCTTCAGCAGGGCTTGCGGTCTCCGCTCCTCCTGTAGGGTTTTTGATCCTAAACCTGAATGACTCACGTGGGTCGTCCTTTGTATCAGTAAGAATAGGGATAGAGATCCTTTTTTGTGATTCTCCTTCCTTAAAGGTCAAAGTCCCTGAAGTTTCTGTAAAGTCATCTCCTTCTTTAGCGAGTGAGCTTTCTGTCTCGTAGTCTATGGTGACTTCACCCTCACTTCCTCCTATGCGGTCGATGATAATCACTTGTGGACTTCCTTCAGATGCGTCTGGATAGCTATTGTCAGAAAGGCGGAACTTTCCTTTTCCAAATGTCGAGATTTCGTTATCAACAATTACGAGAGTCGAAGTGCTCAAAGACCCAAGTGTTGCATTGCCGGTTGGCAAGCTGAGCTTGAGATTTACCGTCTTGTTTCCATTATTGTTATTATTATCTTTAACGGTTACGGTTACGGTTTTGGAGGTTTCTCCGTCTGCAAAGCTAATGGTTCCTACATTTTGGTCGTAGTATGAGCTATCTGCAGTACCATCAGATGTTTCAAATTTTACAGTGGCTGTTCCAGATGTCCCCGAAGTACGGTCGATAGTAATAGTGATGCTGCCCATGTCTTCAGAAGCTTCATATTCTGAAGCAGAGAAGACAAACACTCCGTGAGAGTTGCTTGGGTCTACTGAAGATCCATCTCCTTCATCATTGTCTACAATGGTAAGTGTTGCGGTGTTTGGTGAGCCAAGCTGTCCGCCACCTCCTGGTGAGCTGAGCTTAACAAAGACTGTTTCATTTCCTTCTGACTCGTTATCATCGACTATTGGCACTTGGAATGATCCTGATGTTTTCCCATCGGCAAATGTTATGATTCCTTCAGAGAGATCGTAATCACTTCCGGCCTCTGCTGTTCCATTCTCTGTTGTGTATTTTACGGTTACGCTTCCTGCATTTCCTCCATACCGAATTACATTGATAGTAGCTGCATCTCTGTCTTCATCTACCTTAAAGCTTCCAGTGGTAAATCGGAATGATCCTGCATTATTTATAGTGGTGTCTTGTACAGAGGTCGAAGAGCTAGATGAAGTAGTTGTAGAACTAGAAGAGCTGACCACTCTTCTACTGCTTACACTCGATGAGCTGACAGTAATAGATTGTCCTGTAAGGTGCGCTTTTAGTCGTTGCATCATTACCGCAACCTGCCCTCTAGTTACGTAGTCTCCTGGTCCAAACCTTCCGTCATTGTATCCAGTGATAATTCCTGCGCTGTACATGTCTCCAACAGCACTGTCATAGTAGGTGCCACCTCCGACATCACCGAACACTGCAGATCCTAGTGTTGCTGCATTTGCAGAGGCAAATAGACCGAGAGAGAATCCGAATACTACTAGTGAAGTTGCGTTTGGACGTTTCATAGGAGAGTGGGAAATGTAGTTCTATTATAAAAAATATAAAACAAAAATCAATACTGCGTATACTTCTTGTATGCGCATTGCTTCTTTGTCACCGGCAGTTACAGAAATACTGTTTGCTCTAGAGCTACAAGACCTCATTGTATGCACAGATCAGTTTTCTAATTTTCCAGAAGAGGCTATAGATATTCCTCATCTTAAAGATCATATCGATATCAATCCTCAAAAACTGTATGAGCATGAAGCAGATCTTATTTTTACAGCTACCGTTATTCAGGAAAAGTTAGCAGATCGACTAAAGGCTGCAGACTTTAGTGTGGTGCATCATGATCCAAGAACAATAAATGCCATCTATGAAATGATACGAAACGTAGGAGTAATGCTTCATGTAGAAAGCAAAGCCGCCGCACTCGTACTCGAGATGCAACAAGGGTTTAACGATGTAAAAAAGAAATCCGGTCTTCTTCCTCGCAGACTCAAGGTCTATATAGAGGAGTGGCACAACCCACCGTTTGCCTCTGGTAATTGGGTGCCAGAAGTTGCACGCGTTGCTGGCATAGATCAGTTCCCGATAGAGCAAGGAGCCCTTAGCCCAGAGGTTACGCTTGCGCAGGTACAAGAGTGGGACCCAGACCTTATTGTGCTGAGCCCTTGTGGTGCAGGACTGCATACAGAAAAGGAGCTTATTACCGCGAGGCCCCAGTGGGATGCACTTCGTGCAGTACAAGAAAACCATGTTCGTGTGATTGATGATTCACTACTTAACAGGCCTGGCCCAAGACTTATAGAAGGTGCGCGTAGGTTGTACGGATGGGCGTTTGAATTTCAACACTAAAATTTCTTGCACTTGCGTTTAAGAAGTCGTACTTTAACCATGTCTTTCCCCTCCAACTCCCATGTCCACTATCTCTCTTACTCAACTCGATTCATACATCACTGCGAATGGTTTGTTGACGCATTATTTTTATGAGCAGAAATGGAATAACGGAGAATTAACTAAGGACGAGTTAGCCCTATACGCTAAGGAATACTTCCACTTGGCAAAAGCCGTTCCTGGTATTGTGTCTCGTGTAAAGTCTCGAGCGCAGGAACGTGGAATGACTGATCTTGTTGTTGAGATCGAAAAGAATATCAAAGAAGAGACAGAGCACATCGATCTCTGGAAAAAGTTTGCCTCTAGCTTAGGAGTAACAGAGGAGGAGATAGAATCTTACGAGCCACACAAGCTCACTAAAGAAGCAGTAAGCGAACTCGAAGAACTTGCAAACGGAGATCTTGAAGACGGTGTGACTGCAATGTACGCAATGGAGCTCACGCTTCCAGAAGTTTCCAAGACAAAGAAAGAAGGACTTTGCAAGCACTATGATATGCCAGAATCAAATACGGATGCTCATGTGTATTTCGATGAGCACCTTAACGAAGAAGAACACTTCTCTGTATGGAGAAAGATTCAAGTAGACCCTCTCCGCGCTATGCACATCACAAAGGCGTCTCTTCGCTCTCAGCACAAAGTGCTAGATGGTGTGTGTGAAGTATCGGGATTCTGCATTGCATGCAGCTAATTTCGTAATTTTTCTAACAGATAATTATTCATCTTTGTGAGATACTTAAGCACATGAGTACTTCCACTCCGTATACGCGCTTTCAAACCACACTGCATTCTGTCTTAAAAAAGATTAATCTAGAACGTGGAGACAATGCACTGTTTGATGAGCCACAGTTTTCTCATAAGAAAGATCTTACGATTACACGTGATGATGGATCAAAAGACACCTTTCATGCGTTCCGTATTCAGTATAACAATGCGCGAGGTCCATTTAAGGGTGGTATCCGCTTTCATGAACACGCGGATGAAGATGAGGTAAAAGCACTGGCAGCTCTTATGGCTATAAAGACTGCAGTCGTAAATATTCCTTTTGGAGGTGCAAAAGGTGGTGTGCAGGTAAATCCAAAGGAGCTATCTAAAAAGGAAGTACAACAGGTTGCGCGTGCGTATGTTCAAGAGTTTCAAGAGAATTTAGGACCAGATATTGATTGTCCAGCACCGGATGTAAATACGAATCCAGATATCATGGCATGGATGCGTGATGAGTACGAAAAGCTCACACGCTCTTATTCTCCTGCAATGATTACGGGTAAACCTTTGGAGTTTGGTGGTTCTAAGGGCCGAGACACCGCAACAGCAAGAGGAGGATTCTTTATCTTGCAAGAGATGGTAGACCGTCTCGCACTAGACCCTTCTGATATGCGTGTAGCAATTCAAGGGTTTGGAAATGCAGGTGCTCACATGGCGAAGTTCTTACATAATGAAGGATATATCGTTGTTGCTGTGTCTGACTCTCAGGGTGGTATTTATTCTCCTGAAGGGATAGACCCTGTACGTATTGCTAAGTACAAAGAAAAGACGGGAGCTGTAACAGGGGAGTACTGCGAAGGATCTGTTTGTGACATTGGACGCATGAAGATGGATGATGTCCAGAAGATTACGAACGCAGAGTTACTGGAACTTGATTGCGATATCCTGATTCCTGCTGCACTTGATAATGTTATTACTGAAGATAACGCGAAGCGTATTAAAGCACAGTATATTCTAGAGCTTGCGAACGGTCCGACTACTCCAGAGGCGGATGCTATCTTGGAAAAAAATGGTGTGCGTGTTATTCCAGATGTTTTGGCAAATGCAGGAGGTGTGACCGCGAGTTACTTTGAATGGTCTCAGGGAAGATCTGGCGAGCAGTGGACGGCAAAGATTGTTGATGAGCGACTCAAGAGAGTGATGCTCGAAGGATATAAAGCAGTGCGCCGCGAGGCACGCCGAGAAGATATGACCTACCGAGAAGCCGCCTTCGCCGTCGGTATCAAAAGAATGATGGCTGCGATGAAAGTGCGAGGCTGGATATAAACTGAATAATCAATTACCCTTACTCTCAATGAAAGATGTTGCAATTATTGGCCTTGGATGCGCAGGATATACCGCAGCGATTTACTCAGCTCGTTACAAACTCGACACTGTTATTATTGGTGATGTCGAAGGAGGAATGGGAATGAGTGCTGCAGAAGTAGGGAACTGGCCTGGAGAGATAGAAATTAAAGGACCAGACCTCATGCAGAAGTATAAAGATCATGCACTCAGCTTTGATAACGTAGAATTGGTATCTGGCAGAGTAGAGAAGGTGGAAGAAGGCTTTAAGCTTACGATGCAAAATGGAGATGTTATAGAGGCGAAGACTGTTGTCTTTGCAACAGGCTCAAACAAGAGACACCTCGGAATCCCTGGAGAAGAGGAGTTCTCTGGTAAAGGAGTAACGTACTGTGCAACCTGTGATGCATTCTTCTATCGCGATAAGACCGTTGCGGTCTTAGGTGGAGGAGATAGTGCTGTAGAAGGAGCAGCAATTGCAGCGCAAGTAGCCAAGAAGGTTTATCTCGTTCACCGTAGAGATGAGTTCCGTGCAGAGCCGTTTTGGATCGATAAAGTAAACGAAAAAGATAACATCGAATTTGTCCTCAATACGAATGCAGTAGAGGTGCTTGGAGAACAGAAGGTAACAGGCTTAAAGATTGATACTCCACATAATGGTTCTGACACCCTTGAAGTAGATGGGGTGTTTATCGAAGTAGGCTCTATTCCTGCGGTCGATCTTCCTCAGCAACTTGGCTGCGAACTTGATGATAGAGGTCACCTAAGAGTAGATGAGGGCATGCGAACAAGCGTAAATGGGGCATTTGCCGCAGGAGATGTAAGTAGTGGCTCCAATCACTTTGCTCAATTTGCTACAGCTGCTGGAGAAGGGTCTATTGCTGCAAATTCTGTATTTTCATATATTCAAGGAGGAAACTAGGCTTTTTCTTGCAGATTACCTAAATATCCGTATCCTAGTCGCACTATGCCAAGAGGAAAGAGAACAGTCTTCGCCGTATTTTGCTCCAAGTCGGGAAACCGTCTGGGGTCTATCCGTCTGCATAAGCAAGATAAGCAGGGAAAGGGCTGGAAAGAGCACGTAGAAGGTATGAAGAAATACTGTAAGAAATGTAAGTCTCGTGAGGTGGTTAAGTTCAAAGAGGAGAGGCATTCCAAGTAGGCGACGATACTGTATAGTACCTCTTGATGTCACAAGAGATTTATCGTAGTTGCGCTTCTATTGCAGTCTTTCGGCCTGCAGGAGATTCGTTTGAGATACTACTTGTCCATAAGCCTCGAAAGAAAGATGCCTGGCAGTTGCCGCAGGGTGGAGTTGAAGAAGGAGAGACTACGCCGCAAGCTGCTATTCGTGAGGTTCAAGAGGAGGCAGGGGTAACCACAGAGGTTATGGGAGTGAGCGACGAGGTGTATCAGTATGATTTTCCAGCAAGCTACAGAAGATTTCGTCCAGACAACGTAAAGGGTCAGCGTATCGAGTATGTGTTTGCGACAGTTAGTGCCGACACAAAGGTTCAGGTAGATAACGATGAAATAGACCAGTTCGTTTGGATAAGTAAGTCACAGATCTCTGAGTATATTAAGCGCAACGAGTATCTAAAGCTTCTCGAAAAACTGTATGATGACGGGGTTGCTCTTCTGTCTTAACTTATGCGTTTAACCTCTATTTCATTACAGCAGTTTCGCAGTTACTCAGAGCACCGTATGGAGTTTGGAGAGGAGAATGTTCATGTGCTTGTTGGTCCTAACGGAGTGGGTAAAACAAATATCCTTGAGGCTATTTCACTGCTTTCACTTACCAAGTCCTGCCAGAAGGCAGATGAAACAGACATCATGACGTGGGGAACAGAGTTCTATCGTATAAAAGCTCAAGCCCTGACTGATGGTGATGAAGAGAAGTCTCTCGAACTTGTTTCACAAGTTTCACCTCGCAAACAGAAGGCGTGTTTTATCAATGATGTGAAAGTTCCTATCAATCAAATGGTCGGGTCTCTTCCGACTGTTATTTTTCTTCCTCAAGATCTCGAGATCTTTACGGGTGCACCTGCTCGCCGTAGAGGATTTTTAGACCAGCTTCTGTGTCAGGTATCTCCTGAATATATGCAGGTACTGATGCAGTACGCCAAAGTAATCAAACAGCGAAACTCTCTCCTGCGCAAAATTGCTGAGGGGAGTGCTAGGCGTACAGACCTTGCTGTGTGGGATGAACGCACTGCAGAGACCGGAACTGTCGTTATGCTTCGTCGCCTTGAGCTTTGCGAGATGTTGCAGTGCACGTTTGGACAAGAGCTCGCTACCCTTGGTGAGAACTGGGAAGATGCGCAGATTATCTATGAGCGAAAAGGAGAGGCTCGGGACTTTGGTACGGCTAAGTCGGAGATGATGGATTTACTTTCACACTTTCAAAACAGAGACATTGTGTTGCAGTCTACGACTATTGGCCCACATAGAGATGACTGGAAGGTAATTGTTGATGGTAGAGATATTTCTACCTTCGCATCCCGCGGACAGCAGAGAACGGCAGTACTGGCTTTACTGTTTTTAGAAGTGTCGTATCTAGAACTGCAGCGTGGAGAGAAGCCCGTTATTTTGCTGGACGATGTTTTCTCTGAACTTGATGACCATCATCAGACATCATTACTTAAATCTTTCGAAGAGCATCAGGTAATTATTACCACTACGCACATACCAAGTGAAGTACACGGCGCGCGCATTTGGGAGATGAAGGAGCAGGAGCTTGTATTAAGCGATTAGAGAAGCCTGTTTTCCTTGGAATGCTCCGAAGGCTGCAAGAGCCAATGCATCTGCAGCATCATCTGGTTTTGGGATTTCTGGTAGGTTGAAGATCATTTTTACCATTTGTTGCATTTGCTTTTTGTCTGCGGTGCCATCTCCAGTAATACAACTTTTGAGCTCTGGTGGAGTAGGTTCTATGATTTGGACTTCATGGTTTGCCACTGCACCTAGGATCACACCACGAGCTTGTGCAACATCGAGGGCTGTTTTCTCGTTTACTGAGAAGTAGAGCTTTTCGATAACGGCGATATCTGGCTTATGTTCGGAAAGAAGATCATTCAAGTCTAGTCCGATTTCCTTGAGCCTCTGGGCAAGGGGAGTCTTCGCAGGAGTTTCTATAGTGAGATAGTCAATGACCTGTAGATCATGAGCTGAATTGGCTTCTATTAGCCCGATTCCTACTATTGCCAGTCCTGGGTCGATTCCAATAATTCTCATGGACGTCAGTGTACCGCAATCGCTTATTGCATTACTAAGTTTCCATTGTGTAATACTATGTTTCACCCTCGTCGGAAATGCGATATTTTGCTATAATAGAGAGATTTATAAACAAATTTGGAAACAAAAACCAATCGCCACAGGCACTTAGTCGCATTCCCAGTACTCGTTGCTGTACTTGCCTTTAGTATTGCCGATACACAGGTAGATATACCGGATGTACTTGGCTCGGTTTCACACATTTTTGGTAGTACTGAAGATGAGCGTTTTACTTTCGAATCTGGAATTCACGGTCTTGTGTATGCAGGAGGACAATTAGAAGAAGAGGGGGATCATCTCGTATTTACTAAAGGATCAGCCCTTATATCTTCTAAAGGAGTAACACATATAGAGTCTGACGGAATACGCATTACCACTATGAATGGAGCCGTTCACCTAACACGTGGCACGCGTTCTCTGGTTATTGCAGCTCTCACTTCACCTGCAGTTATAGAGTCCGGTGATCAGCGCATGGTAGTTCCTGTTGGAATGCAGTGGGAAATCAAAGAAGGAATGGCAACACTCAATGATGGATTTACATTATGGATGAAGTCTCGGCTTCCAATGCCACTTCCCGTAAGTTTCGTAGAACGAAAGATGGGAGATCTCTCTTTGGTAAAAGCTCCAGAAAGCGTACTGCCTGAATTGAGGCAGATGCTCCCTCTAGATATCCTTCCAGAGGAGCAGCTTCTTCTAGAAGTATCTGAAAGCCACAAAGAAAACTTACGCCATGAACATGTTCTTGGGGTTGTGCGCTCAGCAGTTGAATCTGTAGATGCTGATCGTTTTGAAGAGCTTCTTAATGTTCCTATTGTTACAGCTGCTCTTGCAACTGAGCGTGGAAAAGAGGTAAGCGCTACGCTTTTAAGTTCGATAGATCAGCAGCACACAGTACTTCGTATGCTTGTGTTGCAGCAGATCATAGACAATGAGACGGTATGGTTAGCGAGCTCATTCCATCCACAGTATCGTGATATAGCGTGGTCAATTTTTGAACCGGATGTTTCTGTTGAGTCTCACCTCAGTCGTACGTTCCTGTTACCGTTTAGCACATTTAGTGCAGATGACTTCTCAGACTTTGTATTTGAGCGCTTCGCAGTATCTCTTCGAGGAATGCTTGGGAAGGTTGGAGACTCTGATGCATTTGGTGAACACATTGTTCAGGCACACATGCCACTGATCGATCGCCTAGAAGAGCGAGGGTATCCACGTAGGGCAAAGCACTTAAGTCAGACACTACTTGAATTGATTGCAGATATAGAAAATCCGACAGAAGCAGTAGAGCAGGCAAGGGAGGCCCTTCTTTTACGAGATCGTATCAATATTGCTCCACTTCCTCCAAAGCGAGAGCCAACTTCTATCGAGGAAGATGTAGAGGAGAAAGAAGAGGTGCCAGAACCAGAGCCAGAACCAGTACCTGAGGTAACACTTAGTACACAGCAAGTAGAATCAAAGGCGTACCTGCTCTTAGAAGATGCTGGCGCACTCTTTACCGTAAACTCTGCTATCGCTGCGTACGAAGGAAACAAGGCACGTGTCATGGACGTTTTGTTTAGTACAGAGAGCGAAGATCGTGCTGTGAGTTTTACACTCGATGTTGTTACCCAGACCGTGTCAGATATTGAGATCAACGGAGATACCGACTTCCCGTACACGCCTTCATTCGAAGGATTCGTAAACTGGGTGCGGAAGTAGAGTTAGACTTCTTTATACCGAAAGCATGCTGTTTCGTGGTCGTTTACCATTCCTGTTGCCTGCATGAAGGCATAGATAATTGTAGAACCGACAAAGTTCATTCCTCGCTTCTTGAGGTCTTTTGATATCTGATCTGAAATCTCTGTAGAAGCAGGGAGTTCACTCATGCTCTTAAAACCATTGTCGATAGGAGTGCCCCCTACAAATCCCCAGATGTATGCATCAAAACTACCGAATTCTTTTTGAATCTCTAGATACACTTTTGCATTCCTTATAGCGGAATCAATCTTTAGTCGATTACGAATGATTCCTTCGTTGTTCAGTAGCTCTTCGATCTTAGGCTCTTTGTAAGCAGCTACTTTCTTCGGATCAAAATTATCAAAAGCTTGTTTATAGTTTTGCTGTTTTTTGAGCACTGTTGTCCAGCTTAAACCCGCTTGTGCACCTTCGAGAATAAGAAACTCAAAGAGTGTAGTGTCATTATGTTGAGGGACACCCCAAACAGTATCGTGATACTGCGCATCGATGGTTCCTTCCTTTGCCCAAGCACAACGGTGTTTACTCATAGAATGTATGTTAGGCTACTCTTCATGTATAACCATAGTATGAAAAAGAGATTTATTTTTGCGTTTGTCAGTATTGTTCTTCCTGTGCTTGTTGCACTTCTCTTAGGAGAAGCTTATATCCGCTATACAAACGAGTATGTAACACCAGAGATTCTTAGATCAAAGTCTCTTCAATATTCTCCCTCACTATTTACGAGGCATGTATTTGCAACCAAAGAGCAACATATAGAAGACAAAGGATGGTTTATTAATAATAGAGGCTATAGGGGTCGTGATTTCTCTCTTAAAAAAGATGAGGGAACCACAAGGGTAATAGTCTACGGAGGATCAGCAGTGTTTGACCAAGAGATGCCTAACGGAAAAGACTGGCCACATCGACTTGAATCATCCTTACAGGAAAAGGGCATAACGAACATAGAAGTTATCAACGCAGGAATTCCTGGACATGCTTCTTTTGACTCATTTGGTAGGCTCTTTGCAGAGGGGCATTTGCTCGATCCAGATTATGTCGTTTTGTATAATGGGTGGAATGATATGAAGTATTTTTCCGATGGAAGATCTCTCCTTAGAATATTCAAGCCGTATAACAAGAAGCTAGATCCTCGAATAGAATATCGAGGTGTACTAGATCAAGTATTACCAGAGACTTCGCAGCTCTATGTGTATCTACGTGGACCATATATCAATTGGAAGTTTCGTATAGGTAGTGAGGGTATAATCCCTACTGGCGAATCGGTTAATGTATTTGATAACCCCTGGCCACAACAATATAGAGTGAACGCTGAAATGTTTGTTGATCTTGCAAGAAATATTGATGCTGTCCCTATTCTTGTTACGCAAGCCAGACTTGTATCCCAAAAAAATACCGAAGAAGAAAAGGCATTAATTAAATATGATTATGTAAGAATGGATCACGAGACACTCGTGCAGGCTTTTGAAACTCTGGATGAAATCCTTAGAGAGGTAGCTTCTCATAAAGGCATTCCGATCGTCGAAGCTTCTAAAGAGATGAGTGGGAATAGTGAGTATTTCACAGATCATGTGCATTTTACCGAAGCTGGCTCTGCTGAGATAACATCAATAATCTCAGAATATTTGCATTCTCTGATTACGGAGTAAAGAGTGGTGATAGACCTCCCAATAGGTACTACCTATTTAGTATAACAGTAGAACTGGGGAAAAAGCTGAAGTATGCAGACTATGGGGCATATCAGAAGAGGTGTGAGACGGTGTATGTGAAGGAAGTGGATTAGCCACTATGCATATCTGGCTTGAGCCTTCTCTGCTTCAGTCACACCTGTACAAACCAGACCAGCAGGCAGCTGTTTAGAAAGTTTTTCAACTGTACTATCGCACAAAGTTACATACACTACTGGAATGGAACCAGATGCACTTTCACCCAACGAAGAGGCATCTACCACTGTACCCTCTACATCACCAACACCGTCCAGCTCCCTGATTACTCTATATACATTAACGAGTTCTGCTGTTTGCATTCCTGTGATTCTGGCTACTGGAAAATTATCAGCTGTATCCACATTCACCTCTGCAGGTGGTTGATAAATTGTGAGAACTGGCTGTACTGGCTGGCTGCCAGGATTCTTCATGCGGGAATGTGCTAACATAACAAAAGGAGGAAATAGTGTTTTGTTTGTATAGAATAACTATTTTTTTTATATGTGTCAATACACCATTAAATGGCTTCTAAAAGCCATAAATAGATGGTGGGCGATGGAAGACTTGAACTTCCGACCTCGACATTATCAGTGTCGCGCTCTAACCAACTGAGCTAATCGCCCTTATTTAACCTGCATAGGGTACGAAGAATTGCCTATCTGGTCAACAAAAAGAGGACCAGAAGGCCCTCTTTTACGTCTTTAAATGCTTAATTTAGCGTGTTTCTCCTCTGTTCGACGCTCTGGTCTGTGCTCGAATACACATGTATTTAGCAGTACTGCGTAGCTCTTCACACTTTGTACGAGCATTTTCATCACGATTATTGATGAGACGACGAGCATTTCCACCATTGCGGTTGTGTCGGCGGAGCCTTGCTAGGTTAGGGGTTCCAATACGGCGGATATCTGTTGCTGGTCGATTTTTAGAAGTATGTCTCATTTCACGGAGTGTGTGACCACGAGTGTAGCCGTTGCGAGAATTTCTGTAGCGAAGACGTTCCGTCTTGCTGTTTACGTACTTACAACGTGCAGCTTCACGTCCAGATGTGTCTTCACAGCGTGTTTCTGTAGAACGCAGTGTTCCACGAGCAGCCTCAGCTGTTGGTACTGTAGTTGCTAAAATTGATAGTGCGAACATCGCAGAAAAGATTTTTTTCATATCTAAAATTGGGAAGGTTGCTCGGAGTATACCACCTTCAGTTTATTATAGACAATTGGACTATTTATCGTAGATCTCTGTAACACTTAATCCCTTCTCTACGTTTTCGATAACTTGTGCAAGTAGAGGAGCGATCGGCAATATGGTAAGTCCTTCGAAGGCGTTTGCATCTGTAGGAATACTATTGGAAACAATGACTTCTTTGAACTTCGCGTCTTTAAGTCTTTCGATAGCAGGATAGGAAAATACAGGGTGCGTAGCAATTGCATAGACATCTGGGTTTGCACCAGCATCAATGAGTGCATCTTTGGCAGAGATTAAGCTTCCTGCAGTATCGATCATGTCATCAAAGAGGATGCATGTGCGTCCTTCTATGTCTCCAACAAGTTCGAGAATTTCTGCTTTTCCATGTTCAGGTCTTGTCTTATGCATTATGGCAAGATCTGCCCCAATACGATCTGCAAATTTCTTAGCACGCTTAGCTCCTCCTGCGTCAGGAGAAACAACAACAGGGTTATCGATCTTCTTTTGATTTATGTATTTAGCAAAAATTGCCTGAGCTTCGAGAGCATCTACAGGGATAGAGAAGAATCCTTGAATCTGATCGGAGTGCAAGTTGAGAGTGATGACATGGTCAGCACCTGCTTGTTCTAACAGATGAGCAATGAGCTTTGCAGAGATAGGTTCTCGATATTCTGCTACTCGGTCTTGCCTAGAGTAAGGGAAGAACGGAGCGATGACATGTACGCTTTTTGCAAAGGAAAGCTTGGCGGCTTGGCACATAAGAAAGAGTTCTACGAGGTCTTCGTTTACGTTCTGTGTAGCTGTCTGTACTATAAATACATCCTGTCCTCGTATAGATTCCTCATACTTTACGTATCGCTCTCCACAACTAAAGGTTTTGAGAGTTACATCACTCACAGTTTTCCCCAATAGCTTTGCGATTCCTTCTGCGAGTTCCCGATGAGAAGATCCTGCGAATAGGTGCATATTATCTCTATTATACCAGTTTATAGGGCTAAAATCCATATCCATGCTACAATTCATGCATGCACGTCCGATTCAGCACCTGCATAGGCACTCCCGTGCTAGAAGAGGGCGGCGATAACGCCCTAGGCGTTCTTTCGGGTATATTGATTCATCCAGATACTGGGAAGATAGAGGGGTTTTTGGTGCATGTTCAGGGGATGTCGGGCAAAGGAGATCTCTTCTGCAGCTCATCCGATATTGTCCGCTGGGGAACAAGAGTGTATTTGCGCAGTGCTTCTGTGCTTGCACCTCCAGAAGATCGCATTCGATTACAGACTCTGTTGCAAGATCCGCGAACCGTTCTTGGTCAGCGTATTCGTACAGAGACTGGTACCAGACTTGGTCGATGTAAAGACATTCAATTTAATACGGATGTCATGCATATAGAGTGGCTATTTCCTCGGAAGATCTTTCGATGGGGAATTGCTCTTCCCGTCTCAGACATTTTAGAGATTACTCCTGCAGCTATTGTTGTAAATGACCCTATAGCGAAGGCCCGTATAAGCAATAAGCAAAAAGAAGCAGTTGGTGCTTCTGTTTCAGAGATGGAGGCGGGGGTTGCGCTTCGCAAATAAAAAAATACCTCTGTTGCCAGAGGTATTTAGATACCTTTTTTAAGAGACCTAGATGTTGTCTCCAATATCCTGAACGAATCCAACAATTGCCTGAGCAAAGAGGATAACAACAAGACCAATAATAGCGTAGAAGATAGTCTTCTTCGCTTTGTCTTTTTCTTGCTCTTCTCCTTGTGAGACAACAAGACGGATACCAGCGATAACAACAACGATCACGGCGATAAGAGCCATGAAGCTGAGAATGATATCAAGAACGCTCAAGATACCAGTACGGATAGCATCCGTATCAGTAGCAGAAACACCACCGATATCAGGAACCGGTCCGAATAGATCTGCAGCGAAAGCCTTTGGTGCTGCAAGGAATGAAAGCGCAACATACGATGCGCGGAGTGAATAAGTATTAACTGTGTTCATCATAGGGGAGATCGGGAAATTTATACTATTGTTACTTATGGTACTGCCCTTACGCAAGGCAAGTTTAATGATATAGATGTAATGGAGCTTGACGAAATTACTCATCTGTACTCGCATCGCCACTCACAAAGCCTACTGCTATAAGAAGTAAGGCAGGGAGCGAAAACCATAAGTCTTGGTTGAGTATCATCACTTGCATGAGCCTACTCTTTTGCAAGAGGGCTGCTATCGTTTCGTTTTGTTCAATAGCAGGGTCTAGGATTGATACATCTGTAACAAATATAAAGAGAGATATCATAAGGAGTCCTGCAGTAGCAAAACCGAATATGGCAGTGAGTAGCACATTTACGGGGCCACCAGGGTCTTTACTGTAGTCAATCTCGATTCCACTGCGCACAGCTATAAAGATGATGAGAGCTATAAAGACAATGAGCTTCACTGCTGTGAGGATATCCGTATCGACATTGAGTCCCATGACACTGAGAAGAGGGCGAGAGTCTCCTGTAATACGGGTGATAATGTTCGCTATTCCCTCTACAGCCAAAATTGCGATGTACGTAGAGATGATGATCTTCACCGCTTCATGCTTTCCTATAATAAAGCTATAGGTAACTACCAGCCCAAAGAACACAATAATGAAGAGATCCCAAGTGGGCGTAATGGTCATAAAGAAGGGGGGTTACTCGTAATGGTATAACAAAATAGTGGATAGTGGAAAGTGGTTCATGGATAATGCAGCACATGAGACATGGATTTCTTCTTATAGACAAGCCAGAAGGCCCGACCAGCCATGACATTGTGGCGATGGTCCGTAAAGCGTTAAACGAGCGCAAAGTTGGTCACCTTGGCACATTAGACCCAGCAGCCGCTGGTCTTATGGTACTTGCGGTCGGTACTAAGGCACTTAAGGTTGTAGAACTCTATAATAGTTTGCCGAAGGAATATATCGCAGATATAGACTTCGGATCTGTTAGTGCAACGTACGATCGCGAAGGTCCGATAGAAGAATTCTCACGCATGCCTGGAGTGAATGACCCGACAGATCACGAAATAGTAGAAGCTATCCGCGATAGATTCTTAGGTCGCATTGATCAAGTTCCTCCAGCAGCATCAGCAGTGAAGGTTGGTGGTGAACGTGCGTATCGAAAAATGCGACAGGGGAAGGGGGTAGATTTACCGACTCGGTCTGTAGAAATCGAAACATGTGATTTGCTCTCGTATACATATCCTCACCTGCAGCTCCGCGTTGCTTGCGGAAGCGGAACGTATATTCGTAGTCTCGCAAATGATTTAGGAGTGAGCATGCGCATTGGTGGATACCTCACTGCACTCAAGCGCACGCGAGTGGGGGAATGGTCTCTCGATGATGCAGTAAAGACAGACACTGCAAAGTGGGCTGATGTCATGCCACTTAAAGAAGTGCTCAAAGACTTAGAGCGATTCGATCTATCTGACGATCAATTCGAAGATGTTTCTCATGGTCGTAAAATAGAAGGTACGTGCAAAAAAGATACCATTGCGTGGCATAAGGATCTTCCCGTGGCAATCCTCGAGGAAGCTGCTTCTGGTGAAATCAAGGCCAGAAAAGTGTTGTAAGTTTGGTGGGTCGGGTGGGGTTCGAACCCACGGCCAAGAGATTAAGAGTCTCCTGCTCTACCACTGAGCTACCGACCCACGGTAAGAGGATTTTACGGAAAAATGGCCGTAAAACAAGCCCTGTCTATTGAATTATTTATCTCTCAGCACCTTAGCAAGGGCTGCTTTTGCCTGTATAGATGTGGGATCGAAGGAAAGAGAGCGTCTGTAGTAGTTCTCTGCTTCTTCTAGGTTTCCTATTCCATGCTCCAGCACTCCATACATCTGTAGGATTTTTGGGTTCTCTGGTTTTTTGGCAAGGGCTGTATCTAGTAGCTCGCGGGACTTTGCCCTGTTGTCTTTTAGAATGTACGCGTACGAGAGATAGACATGGGAGTACGAGTGCGTTGCATTCATTTCTAATGCCTCTTCTAGCGCTGCGATACCACGATCTACTTCGCCAATTTTTACGAGTGTAAGCCCGAGGTGCGCGAGTGGGTTTGCGTAGTTGGGTTTTCTTTCTACGGCTTTTTGAAAGTGAGGGAGTGCCTCTTCATTCTTTTCTTCTCTTACATACGACATCCCCAAGAGAACCCTAGGAAGCAGAGACTCTGGATAGATCTTTACTGTGCGCTCGTGATACCTCTTTGGGTTTAACCACTCAATGGAATAATTTCGGGCCATCAATCCATAGGTTCCGATTACAAAGATTGTGGCTATAGAAATCGCAACTTGTTTCTTCTGTGAGCTTTCTTCGAGTAGCCAAGCGACTCCACAGGCAACGGCAAAGAATATTCCAATAGAAGGAATGTAGACATAGCGGTCTGATGCAAAGTAGATACTTCCTTCTATTCCTTTTACAGCATTTCCAAGATTAGGGAGAAGCGTAAGCGCAAACCACATCATGCAGAATGAAAATGTTTTTCCAAATGCGCGAGAGGCGATTGCAATAACCGCGACCGCAATAAGGATAAGAACAGGGAACAAGAAGTCTTGCTGAAGAAGTTCTATAGGAGTGATCTGCTCGTAGGCCAGTGACAGATCGGTAGGGATCAATATTTTTGCAAAGTAGAAATAGACTCCTTTGCAGGCGAGGAGTATCGATTCAAAATATCCAAGAACGAATATCGTGAGCTTTTTCCCCATCATTCCTACTCCTAAAAATAGCAGTGCAGGAATACCAAAGGCCCATAGGTGTAATTTAGAATCCGCATGTTCTTTTGATGGAAGCATGTCATCTATCAATAGAAGAACGAGTGGCAGCGAGACGGCGATAATCTTGCTCATCAATGCACAGACAAATAGTCCTAAGCTCCCATAGAGCGAATGTCGCGTGCCCAGAGTCTTAAAGCGGCAATACATCACCAGACTCCCTAAGAAGAAGAACGTGCTTAGTAGATCTTTCCTCGCACTTATCCACATGACGGTTTCTGTATTTATAGGATGGATGGCAAACAGCACGGCTGCAGTAAATGGTACGAACCACTTCTTGCTAAAGAATCGGATCAGGGCAAAAACAAGCAGTGCATTTAGCAGATGAAGTACGACATTGGTCGCATGAAAGACGGAAGGGTTTTCTCCGGCAAAGTGATACTCCAGTTGATAGCTCAGTAGAGTAAATGGAATATAGAGCTCCGGGTCGAACGTTGTAAAAATCTCTTTGAGGTTTGCGAGGTTTAGCTCCTGAACTTTGGGATTGTTGTATACGAGGAGGTTATCATCAATATTCATAAACTGCCCTTGAGGCGCGTTCATGTAGACCGCTATCGTTATCGCAATAATTGCAGTGATTTGTAACCAGATGCGAGGCATGGCGACAGGATAGCTATTCATTTCGCAAAAGTCTTGCAAGGGCTGCCTTTGGTCTCACGTCACCTGGCTTCGATGCTATCGATCTTTCGTAGAACGCTTTTGCTTCTGGGGTTCTTTGTTCTTTTTCAGCCAGTATTCCTAGCATGTAGAGTGCTTTGCTATCTTCAGGAAGTATCGAAAGCACTTGGTTGAGTAGTCCCTCAGCGATGACATATTCACCTAGCAGTGTGTGTCCAAACGCTAGGAAGGTGTAGGTGTATTCGTGATCAGTTTTCATTTCTTGGATCTTCTGTATCTCTGCAAGTCCCTCTTCTACCTTGCCCGTCTTCATAAGTGCAAGACCGAGATGTGCACGAGATACCGAGAATGTAGGTGAAAGATCTAACGCATTTTGAAAGTGATGCATGGCAACTTCCATATTCTCTTCCTCAAGTTCTTTCAGTCCAACTACCGTCTGTGCAACAGGAGTCTTTGGATAATGATCGATGACATATTGCATGTAGGCCTTTGGCGTTAGCCAGTACACGGAGTATTGATTCGCTTGGCACGCATACACGCAGAGCAATGCAGTGGCGATGGCTCCTACGATGTATGTTTGTAGTCCTTTGCTTCTGCGCAGAACGTAGGAAATTCCAAGACTCATTAAGAAGAAGATCCCGATGCAGGCGACGTAGACATATCTATCGGATGCATAAAAGATATCAGCTTTTCCTCCCTTAGATGCATTTGCAAGATTGGGAAGGACAGAGATGCCAAACCACATGATACCGAATGCAAACAGCTTTCCGAGACGCTTAGATTGAAGGAGGATAAATATCAGCACAAGCAATGCGATCAGTGGCAATATGAATTCAGGATTTGTAATTTCTATGGGAGTGTTTTGCTTATAGAACATAGAGAGCTGCAAGGGCATCAGCATTTGTTTGATATAAAACATCACACTCTTACAGGCAAGCAAAATAGACTGAGTGTAGGTAATGGAATACACACTTAAGAATTTTCGAATCATTGCAATGCCTAAGAAGGCGAGTGCGGGAATATAGAACGCCCACTTGCTGAGTTTTTCATGTGGCCTCTTCTTCATTGGAATCAAGTCATCAATGATAATCATCACTAGTGGCACCGTAACTACGAGCACCTTTGTAAAGAGTCCCAACATAAAGAGGACAAGGCTCGCGTAGAAGAATGTAGCTTTACCGGACACTCTATGACGACAGTACAGAAGAAGAGAGCTGAGTAAGAAGAACGCTGAAAGCAGATCTTTTCTACCACTTACCCACATGACTGCTTCCGTATTAATAGGATGAATGGCAAACAGCATTGCCGTGATGAGTGGGACCTCCCAACGCTTCGTCCAAAATCTGACGAGCAGTAAGACGAGTAAGGCATTGAGCATATGAATGACTACATTTGTTATGTGATACCCGGCAGGGGAGTCTTGAAAGAAGAGGTATTCAATCTGGTAACTCAGGAGTGTTAGTGGGATATAGAGCTCTGGGTCATACGTTGAAAAGGCGCTCTTGAGGTCGAACTCTTTAACGATAGGGTTTCCGTAGCTGAGTGACGCATCATCTACAGGCATGAACTGCGCGAAAGGCGCAAATTGATAGACAGCTACTGTGCTTACAGCAACCAATACTAGTTGGATCCAAAGACGCGGCATGCGCCTACTTTACACTACCCATGCAGTTTTTCTGTATGGTTCTCCAGTCAAATGGGAAGCGGTGTGTTTCCATAGAACGTACTAGAGCTCCAAACGAATGCCATGGTGTATTTTCTGTGTACAAGAATGCATTTCCTGCCTCTTGGACAGGGTTATAGTCTTCGAGAGCAGATGTGGTTGGTGCAATAGGAACGACTCCGTAGCTCAGTGCCTGAGGAAGTTCTTCGCTACCTGCAGGGTCTGATAAGAAAAGAGCCATATCGGCTGCTGCATACATTTTGCGAATGGCTACTTCTTCATTGGCGATAATAGCGATACGGTGTGGGTGTTCTTTAGCAAGCTTTGTAAACAGGTCACCATAGTGGCTGGATCCTTTTCCGAGGATCAGCAATTGAACATCTTGGCTCAAAAGTCCTGGCAACACCTCTTCGAGAAGTGCTCCTCCAAGAGCTTCACTCATACCAGCAGGAAGGCAAACTATAGGTCGTTTGGTCTCTGCAGGCCATCCGAGTTCTTCTTGTAGGCTCTGCTTATTCTTCCCCTTCTTTTCAAGGGAGGCTGCTGTATAGCGCTGCGCGATTTTTTGGTCTGTTGCTGGAGTCATAATGTATTTATGTTTCCTCTTATTATAGCGTAAATAGCGACTTTTTTGAAGGGAGCTGCGCTTGTCTTCCTTGTAAATTAGTGTGCGATATATAGGTTGTATTTAGGGCAAAACGTGGGCACTGTAGGGGGTAGTGAAACACCTCGTTCTCGTTGATGGCCACCACCTCATGTATAGGGCATATTGGGCCATTCCTCGTACCCTCAAAACGCGTGCAGGAGAGCAGGTAAATACCCCTTTTGGCATGGCTTCTATGCTCCTGGCGATTCTTGCCAAAGAGGAGCCAGACTCTATGGTGATCTGTTTTGATGAGGGAAGTAAGACCTTTCGACATGAAGAAAATGAGACCTATAAGGATGGGCGAGCTGAGACCCCTGATGATTTCTACATTCAGATTCCTCGGGTCATGGAGCTCATGACGGCATTTGGATTTGCTGTTGTCAGCAATCCACAGTACGAGGCAGACGACTTCTTAGCGAGTTATGCTACAGAGGGGAGCGACCAAGATATGAAAGTGACAGTGGTCACTGGGGATAAAGATGCTTTTCAGCTGGCTTCAGAAAATATCCGTGTTGCCATTCCTCATAAAGGATACAACCAAGCAGAATACCTGGGTCCCGATGAAGTATATGAAAAGCTGGGAGTTACCCCTGCTCAAGTTGCAGCATTTAAAGGACTGAGTGGAGATAGCTCGGATAACCTTAAGGGTGTTAGTGGCATCGGACCGAAAACTGCCTCTACTCTTATTCAAGAATTTGGATCATTACTAGAAATATATAATCACCTCGATGACATTCGTCCTGCTATTCGAGAAAAATTAGAGGCAGATAAAGAGCAAGCCTTTTTCTGTGAGCGCATGGCAGAGCTTGTGTGCGATCTGGATCTTCCAGCATCGATGGAAGACATCGAATTAAATGACCTCAGCCCCACGCCTTTGTTAGAATTTTTCACTGAACTAGAGTTTACGTTGCTCTCGAAGAGGTTTCTTCGAATGCTCGAGACGGACTATGGACAGGCGCATTTTTTAACTGAGGAGATTGCAATGCCGGCAGAAAGTAAAACACAGTTGTCATTGTTTGAATAAAGCTGCATACAATTCGTACTCATCTATTTTTTGGACCACTTTTTAGTAGTTTAAAAAGTTTGATCAGCCCTTATTACAAACAAAAAAACTGATTACATTTTTTATTCACAAAACACACCTATGTTCACCTTTGGTATTCAATAGGGTCTTGCTTTGTTTTCTCTGGAACGTAGACTTCGCGTTGTGCTCGTTGAAATTTTCACGTGCAAGCTTCTTCATTCCCCACCACTATGTCCAAAGAGAGAGTACTCGCCAGCCTTGATATCGGAAGTTCTAAGATCCGAACAGTGGTTGCTGTAGCTGATAGTGACGATTCACAGAGTACGCCGAATGTTATTGGTGTAGGACTTTCGCCTTCACTTGGAATGCGAAAAGGACATGTAATAGATGTAGAAGAACTTATTCATAATATTATTTCTTCATTAGAAGACGCAGAGCGTATGGCAGGTGTTCCTATTAACCATGTGTTTGTTGGAATGTCTGGCTCCCATATAGAGGCATTTGATAGCCGTGGTGTTATTGCCATCTCAGGAGCTGAGATCATGCTTGATGATGTGGCAAGAGTATTGGACGCAGCTCAGGCAGTTTCCATTCCTGCTAATAGAAGGATCCTCCACATAGAACCAAAGGCCTATTCTGTCGATGAACAAAAGGGAATCAAAAACCCTGTAGGCATGACAGGTATCCGCCTTGAGGTAGATGCTCACATTGTCACCGGTCACATTCAGCACGTTAAGAATATAGAGAAGTGTGTGGATCAAGCTGGAGTAGATATCGACGATCTTGTTCCTTCTACTATTGCTGCTGCTGAGGCAGTTCTGACAAAGCGTCAGAAAGAACTCGGTGTTGCGGTCATTGATGTTGGAGCAGGTTGCGTTAGCGTTGCCGTATTTGAGGAGGGGACTATTTTACATAGTGTATGTATTCCACTTGGAGGAGAGAGTGTCACAAACGATATTGCTATCGGACTGCGCACTTCTGTTGATACTGCTGAGAAAATCAAAATTGAATTTGGATCTGTTCTTCCAGAAGAAATTCCAGAGCGCGAAATGATTGATCTCTCAACTGTTTCCAAGGTAGATACTCAAACAGTATCGAAGAGATACATGGCAGAGATTATGCAGGCTCGATATTTCGAAATCTTCTCTCTTGTAAATGAGGAGCTTAAAAAGATTGGCCGAGCAGGAATGCTTCCTGCAGGTGCCCTCCTTACTGGAGCTGCCGTTAAAGCTCCTGGAGTATTAGATCTTTCCCGAGATATTCTTGGACTTCCTGTGCAAATGGGATTCCCTACAGATATCGGAGGAGTCATCGAAAAAGTTGATGACCCAGCGTACGCAACAGCACTCGGTGCTTTGGTGTGGGGTATGCATGAGGGCGAAGGCCCACAGCGCATCGGTGGTGTTCAGATGAAACGTGCCTTTTCTCAAGCAGGTTCTTGGTTCAAGAGTTTGCTTCCTTAGTAACTAGCGAGGCAGCCCCTCGCGCAATTTTCATTTTTCATTCTCCATTCCTATCATGTCAGATACACTTCGTTCCCTCTTCTCGGGCAGCAAGCCTGCCGGGTCGCAGCAAGGTGATGACGACAGCGCCGCTACAACTGGTGGTGCAGTCAGCTCTCGCGAAGTTCGCCCAGATGTTACCCCTGGTGCCGATATCCGTGTTCTTGGTGCCGGTGGCGGCGGATCCAATGCGATAAAACGCATGATGGATGCAAAGATCCAAGGCGTCGACTTCATTGCTGTTAATACAGATGTCCAAGCTCTTTATCACAACCCAGCTGCCAAAAAGCTAACGATTGGTCGTGGAGTTACTCGTGGCCTTGGTGCTGGAGCAAATCCAGATATCGGAAAAAAGGCTGCAGAAGAAAGCATGGAAGAGATCAAAAAGTCTCTCGAAGGATCTGATATGTTGTTTATTACAGCAGGTCTTGGTGGAGGTACTGGTTCTGGTAGTGCGCCTGTTATCGCTGAGATGGCACGCAGTATGGGAATCCTTACTGTGGGTGTTGTAACAAAACCATTTAACTTTGAAGGTCTTAAAAGAAAGAAGCAGGCAGAAGAAGCACTCGAGAACCTCAAAGGAAAAGTGGACACACTTATTACTATTCCTAACGATAAGATCTTGTCCCTCATCGACAAAACGACTCCTCTTACAGAGGCGTTCCAAGTAGTAGACGAGGTACTTCAGCATGCTATCGAAGGTATCTCTACGCTGATTACTGTTCATGGTCTTGTTAACGTGGACTTCGCTGATGTGAAATCTATTATGCAAGATGCTGGTACCGCTCTTATGGGTATCGGTTACGGAACAGGGGACAGCCGCGCTGCAGAAGCTGCTAGAGCTGCTGTGGATAGTCCACTACTTGAGCTTAGTATCTCTGGTGCCAAGGGTATCCTCTTTAACATCACTGGAGGAAACGACCTCTCTATGTACGAGGTAGATGAAGCAGCACGTATTATTACAGAGGCTGCCGACTCTGATGCGAATGTCATCTTCGGTGCAGTAATCGACGAGAACTCAACAGGTGAAGTAAAATGTACTGTTGTTGCTGCCGGGTTCGAAGAGCAGGAGACTATGGCGTATCCCGCTATTGGAAGTTCGACTGGAGAAAGCCTTACAAAGAAAACATTCGGAGTTCCAGATGCTCCATCAGCTTCACAGACTGAAGCACCTTCAGTACGTTCTGATGCAGCTGCTCCATCACTTATGGAGGCAAAGTCTACAAAGCTTGAGCTCAACGAAGACGAACTCGAAGTTCCTGCGTTTATGCGCAAACCAATCTCGAAGTAAATTTACTAAGCAAGAAAGGGCACTTCTGGTGGGAAGGGCTCTTTTTTAATATCTACATGTGTCCTGTACTCCCAAAGCCACCACGCGATACCGCAGCAAGCTCTTCTTCTTCTATCCACTCAGCCTGTTCTACTTTTACAAACATTCCCTGAGCAATGCGTTCGCCACGTTCTACGGTGACAGTTTCGTCGCTGATGTTTTGTACCTGTACAAGAATTTCATCATCTGGTCCGTGATAATCCTGGTCGATGACCCCAATACTGTGTGGGCACACCAGCGCCTTTTTGCGGGGCAGAGAACTCCGTGGAACGATAAGCAAGGCGTGACCCTCCGGGACTTGTACAATCACGTTACCGGGTACGAGAGCGATGCTCCCAGGTTCTATGCTGGTTGTCTCACGTGTGACAAAATCAAATCCAACAGCTCCACCAGATTCGTGCTTGGGGAGGGGGAGTGCGTGGTCGATTCTTTTAATACGGATCTGCATGTCGCTATCTTGCAGTAGATGTTCTGTAAGCGCAACTGCGGTTATATCGCGAGTGTGTCAGCTATTCCAGATGCAGTATCCGATCCAGTTGCACCTGGTCCTGTGACGTGATCTACATCATCGTAGTGAACAAAGGTCTTGTCATATATATCGGCAGAAAGCATATCTCTATTTCTAAACTGCTCTACAACTTTAACAGAACCCTTTACTTTACGATCCAGCCAACCATCACGCGTCGGCTTGTGTCTTCGCACATCTTCTTCAAAATACTGATCGAGCTTTTCTTGCATTTCAGCACGGAAGTTTCGCTTCGCTTCTTCTGTACCACTCTTTTGTAACTGATCATCGAGTTCGATAATCATTTGGATGTAGTAGTTCGCTTTTTGGAGATGGTTAAAACCACCCTGCGTGTTCATGGCAAAAATACTACGCACGCCATCGACACCGATTAGGTGCGCATCAGAAATATTACCGTAGAAATCATCATCTGCCTTTCCTGCATCGATAGAAGTATTCTTTTCAAGAATTGATCGACGGTAAGTAGAATATCTACTATCAAAAATTGATACGGTTTGGTCTCCATGGGTCACTACCTGTGCAGCCAACACTTGTGCAACAAGCTGGTCCAAAGTTAAGACCTTGGGGCCAAACTTTGCGGCAATTTCTGCATCTGTAGATCCGAACTTGCCTGCAATATCTTTTTCGATAACAGTGATGGCTTTTGCCAAGTCTCCGGCATATTCAAATTGATCAGGGTCATCACCTTTTTGCCATGCTTCAAGTTTACTGCGGTCAATCTTAAAGAATGTAGGTGTCCATGCAGGATGTTCGATACCGATGTTTCCCAATTGGTCGAGAATATCGATTGGAACAAATTTTCGTGCTTCCGGATTGTTACGCAAGTGACTGAGGAAGATCGTCGATATCCATGTTCCACTCTCTCCGATTTTTCCTTTTCTCATTGCAATTTCTAGTGCTGTATACACTGCCCAATAGTTGTAAGCTTTAAGCTCATCTTTTATGAATTGTGCAATTGGCTCGATGTCCGCCTTTGTTCCAATAAGGTTTTCCATGCGCTTTTTCTGCGACTCTTGACCACTGGAATCCTCCGATTGCATACGAATAAGGTTCTCTTTGTAGGACTCTGGGCTCCACCCATCTGGTACTGGAATCCTTACTCCAAAGAGAGTGCGAGCTCCAATATTTAAGTCATACAGCCAACCGCGTTCTGCCATGTATTCCATAGCACCATTGAATTTGTTTGCATTAAGTCGCAAGCCAGCAAGAGAACTCGCTGCAGCTGGGAATGTGGTGTTGTTTTGCTTCATGAGTTCTTTGTGTTGATTCTTCTCTTCTTCATTTTTTGATTCACGTGCAGTAGCAAGCTCGGTGTACACCTCGTTTCCGAGTGGCATGAACCGTAGTGCAGACCCAATTCCTGTAGCAAGACCGGCAGACACACGTTCGGCACGTTTGTCCCATGCAGACTTGAGACCTTCATAGTATTTATTTCCAGCTCTAATTACATCCATTATAGATATGAGTCGTATGCTCCCTAGAGCAGCTCGTGCATTGCTAATTATTCCAGCTTTATTGTCATCTTGATCAGATGACTCCTGTTCACTTTGTAGGTCTTCGATGAATGCCTCTAATTCACCTTCGGTGTCTGTTAGATATCCTTCAATAGCCTCAACATGTTCCAGGGCATCTGCAGTTGCATTTCCAAAATCTTGATCTGCAAATCCTTGGTTTATTTCTTCCTGTATTCTTCGGCGCTCATCTCTAGGCATAGACATCCATTCGTTTATTCCTATGTCGTGCTCTGGAGCTAGTTCAATCTCTATTTCTGTACCCCCTTCGATTTCGTTACCATTTACATCACGAACAAATCGTTGAACAGCATCTCTGTAATCTGCCGGAGCCAAAGATCCACGTTCCCATTGTTGCTGTTTTTCCAACAGTTGTGTAACTGCAGCAAGTTTGAACTCATGCCTCCGATTCAAGGAGCTAATATCTGAAATAACTTCTTTGACCTGTGGTTTGTCTTTGTAATTCTCAAATCGATTCATAACATCTCGGAGTCTTTCGAGAGCAGATTGCGCTCTGCTATTAACCGACTCAGGTGTATCCATGGTGTTTGCTACCTCTGCTTGTGTTCCTTCGGCTACTCCTTCGACAGGCTGCTCTTCTTGCTCGGGTGTTACTTCTTGGTTTGCTTCTGCATTTTCTTCTGCATTTTCTTCAGCGCCTTCAGCCCCTTCTACATTTTCTTCTTCAGGATCTGTGTTATTTCCTCCTCCATTTGCAACATACAGCAAACGGTTCTCCTGCAGGGCAGGGGAGAGCTTTTTTGCAAAACGCCAGTGCCAGATGTGTTCCAGCATGCTAGAGTTTACAGATACGAATAATAGTGTCAAGTACCTTTTCTCTTCGGTTGCTTAATTGTGGCAGCAAATGCGGTAGGAGGTCATGTAGTTTGTATGGATCCACTTCTCCTGTCTGGATTTTTACTGCGGTTCCGTTCGCTTTTTCGATATGCAGTTCGTAATACCCTGGGCATTTGAGAATCCAATACCCGTCGCATTCACTCCATTCGCTATAGCTATCGTTTAGTGCAAATCCACTTCTCCACATTTCTATAGTGCTGAGATCAAGTTCCTTCGTATGCATTTTCCAGTACATAACACTGAGCACGACAATGAGTACTGTAAATGTCCACGCAGAGGTCATAACACTGTAGGCGATACACATCGTAACAAAAAGCCCAGCGAGTATGTACCACAGGCGTGTTCGCTCGTGGTGCAAGTGTTCTGGTGCCTTCCATGTAAGAATTCTATCTTCCTCGGGTGGTTTTGTGTTCATAATGTGTGTTTTGTGTAATCGTTTAATTATAGCGGAAAAACGCCTTTTCGGGTATCGCACAGGGGTTGCGCTATCTTAGAAGTGTTCTGTAAGTATGTTTATGTGGAAATGGCTTATTTAAGCCCTAAACACTTAATATATATCAGAATAATTGACCTTTCAGTTCGTCTAACTAGAATAGCGTCTACACTATCGGAGGTTTGGGCAATTAGCTCAGTTGGTTAGAGCGTTGCATTGACATTGCAGAGGTCACTGGTTCGAATCCAGTATTGCCCACCATATGTTCTACTCAGCAGTAGAACTTAATTTTTCGCTTTGGTACCTCAAATAGTGCTTGTCTACTCTTTTATCGATCATCACAACCCTCCTCAAAAACCTGAGTCTCTTTTAGCATAGGTACATGCTTCAAAAATTCCTCGATATCTTTTATCCAAAACATTCTTTGCAGGGGATATCAGGTTGTTGGATTACGACAGAAGAGTGGACAGATATTTTGTTTAACATGTATCGCGAGCAGCAACCTTCATTGCAAGATCGTGGCCTCGGATCTATCGATACTATTTTGTCTGCTTGTAGTTATCATGATTCAATTTTATTGCAGCGAGCGTTATTCACATTTAAGTATAGAAAAGTTCCAGGGCTCTCATCGCGGCTTGCAGATTTTATTATTCGCGCAGGTAGAGATCAGATTACCCCCGGCATGGTTGTCACGAGTGTCCCTCTTCATTGGAGGAGACAGTTTGATCGTGGGTTCAATCAGTCCGCACTTCTAGCAAAACGCACAGCGAGTGTCTTAGATCTTCCGTATGAAAATATTTTACGTCGTGTTCGCGATACCGGTCATCAAGCGTGGCGTTCTCGTGACGAGAGGTTTACTTCTATGCACGATGCATTCGTAGTGGGCAAAAGAACTATTGCGCCAAAACATGTCGTGCTAATAGATGACATAGCAACGACAGGTGCAACATTGAATGCGTGTGCAAAAGCATTAAAAAATGCAGGAACAACTCGGGTTGATGCGTGGGTAA
The DNA here is from genome assembly GCA_018652955.1 of Candidatus Peribacter sp. Taxonomy (GTDB): domain Bacteria; phylum Patescibacteriota; class Gracilibacteria; order Peribacterales; family Peribacteraceae; genus UBA2170. Next base: position 125,904 of record JABIBA010000009.1, read on the forward strand.
TTGCACGCGGATAAAAAAAGTTCACTTCACTACACATTGTTACGAAGAAAAATTTTTTCCGCATGAGTGCAACACGAAGTGGGTGTGGAAAACTTTTCAGTTATCCACGAGCACTGTACTATCGCACTCCTTATGAACGTTGTTGTTTCCGCTTTGGCATTTTTTCTACTCTTGTCTGTACTCATTCTCATTCACGAGTGGGGACACTTTTCTGCAGCAAGATTCTTTAAAGTTGTAGTCGAAGAATTTGGCTTCGGACTGCCACCTAAAGCAAAGAAACTCTTTAAGAAAGGTGGGACAGAATTCACCATTAACTGGATACCTTTTGGAGGATTTGTTCGTCTAAAAGGAGAGAGTGCAATGACAGAAAAAGAGAGGCGAGCAAAAGGAAGTTTCGGTGCAGCACCTGTGTACGCACGCGTTATCATTTTGCTTGCGGGAGTATTTATGAACTTACTTCTTGCACTGATAATTTTTACGATCGGGTTTTCTGGAGCTAACTGGATTCCGACGTACACCACACTTGAACAAATGGAGGAGGCAGGAAAGAGTGGAGAGATTCACTTGGTAATGAGTGTCATGATTGACGATATTATTTCTGGAGGTGGTGCTGCAAAAATCGGTGTGCCACCGAAGAGTGTTCTTGTTTCTATAGACGGAGAAGAAATTTCTCATGTGTCTGAAGTGTCTGCAATGCAAGAAGGAAAAAGCAAAGTGGCTTACGGCATCGCAAGTTTTACAGAAGGAGTAGTAGGAGAAGACATTACAAATTATCAGGTCACATTGCGTGATGGAAAATCTGGAATTGTTATCGTTCCGTATCCTCTAGAACTTTCTGCCCCGAATAGAAATGTATTCAGCGCGTTTGGACTTGCGCTTCGCGAATCTAGTGTAATGATGACGCAAACAGTAATCGGAATTGGAAAGCTTGTTTCTTCAATTGTGAGCACGGGCAAAGTCCCAGAAGGCATTGCTGGAATTGTTGGAATTGCACAGCTTACTCACGGTGCAGTACAGGAAGGATTTATGCATTACCTACGTTTAGTAGCGCTTCTCAGTCTTAGTCTTGCAGCTCTTAATGTCTTGCCATTCCCTGCACTCGATGGAGGTCGATTGATCTTTGTTCTTGCAGAGTGGATTAGCCGCAGGCCTGTAAACCGTACATTCGAAGTAACGACGAATGCTATTGGTTTCGTATTCCTGTTACTTCTTATTCTTCTGATCACCTTTAATGACATCGTCCGTCTCTTCTAGCAGCGCAACTGCAACGGCTTCTTCTACAGAAAACCACAATGAATTGTGGCTGGAGACATTAAAGAAGCTCGAATCTAAATTGCAGCGTAGCGCCTTTATCACATGGTTTAGAGACACAACTATCTTAGGAAGAGAGGAGGGGAAAATCATTATCGGACTTCCTCTTGCGACGGTAATGAACTGGCACATCGAGCGTTACCAATCTCTCACCGTTGAGGCTCTTAAAGAAGTCGACAGTAAAATTTCACAGGTGGTATATAAAGTAGATGGGGGACTGAAGGACAATGCAGAACGCACAATAAATATCCTCGATCACTTCCCAGAACAGCGTAAACGTAAGCTTCCAGGAAAGCAGGAAGTACGCATGGCAGAAGGACTTACTAGTAAAGTGCTCAACCCGCGTTACCTTATAGAGAAGTTTGTTGTTGGTTCCAATAACAGATTGGCACAGGCCGCATGTAGTGCAGTTGCGAATAATCCTGGTGGAAAATATAACCCGCTCTTTTTGTATGGAGGAGTAGGACTTGGAAAGACGCACCTCTTACAAGGGACAGGTAATGCGATTTTACAAAAGAACCCAAGGGCAGTTGTGGTCTACACAACATCAGAAGACTTTACGAACCAAGTAGTCGAAGCCATTCGCATGCAAAAGATGGAGCAGCTACGCAAGCGTTACCGCCAAGTAGATGTGCTTATTGTTGATGATATTCAGTTCCTTGCAAAAAAAGAACGGACCCAAGAAGAGTTCTTCCACACGTTTAACACACTGTACGAAGCAGGAAAGCAGGTCATCATTTCTTCTGATAGGCCACCGGATGAGTTGCAGCTCGAAGACCGTCTTGTCTCTCGATTCGAACGTGGAATGATTGCGGATGTTTCTGAACCCGACTACGAAACGCGTCTCGCTATCTTGCAGGAGAAGGCACAGGATTATGAACTCTTTATCGATCAGTCGGTGTTACAGTTTATTGCAGAGCACACTACAAAGAACGTCCGAGAGCTAGAAGGAATTTTGATGCAAGCAGTTGCACAGTACGAACTAGAGCAGCGCATGCCAACCATCAAGTCTATCGCAGAAATTATGCGTAAATTAAATAAAGACCCGCATGTCCAGGAAGAAGAGGTTGGGTTTGAAGTCCCAGAGAAGAAGAGATCTACTTTGCAAGATGTTATGGAGCTTGTGAGTAAGTACTACAGTGTTTCTATTGATGATCTCGTCGGAAAATCTCGTGTACGTGAAGTGCTTATGCCGAGGCAGGTAGCGATGTACATTGGTAAGAAGTACCTCAGTATTAGCTTTGTGCGCCTTGGAGAGGCTTTCGGAAACCGCGATCATACAACAGTGATGAATGCCTGTGAGAAGATAGATCGTTGCTCTCAGAGCGATCATAACGTTCTTCGGGAGGTACATACCCTTACCACCGAGCTGGGGTTGAGATAAGAATTACGTATTCTCCATTCTCATTTCCCCATTTAGTTGCTACTCTTTTGCTGAACTATGAGTCCTGAACCTGTCATCGACGACCTCTACAAACTGCGTCACTCGCTAGCACACGTGCTTGCGCAAGCAGTATTGAAGCTTTGGCCGAATACGAAGATCACAATAGGGCCTCCTATCGATACAGGGTGTTACTATGATTTCTTGTTTGAAACACCTGTGACAGACGAGGAATTTAAGAAAATCGAAAAAGAAATGCGTTCTATTATTAATAAAGGACAGACGTTTGAATCCGAAATACTTTCTATTAAAGACGCAGTAAAGTTTTGGAAAGAAAAAGATCAGCAGTTTAAAGTTGAACTGATAGAAGACCTTGCCGCTAAAGGGGAAACAGAAGTAACGAACTATAAAAATCTTGATGCTGAGGGCAACGAAACATTTGTTGATCTCTGCAAAGGAGGACACGTAGAAAACCTTAAAGAGATTCCTGCTGATGGATTTAAGATCATGAGTCTGGCAGGGGCGTACTGGAGAGGAGACGAAACTAGAGATCAGCTCACTCGTATTTACGTTGCAGCTTTTCCATCTAAAAACGAACTCAAGGCATATCTCGAAATGCTCGAAGAGGCTAAGCGTCGTGACCACCGAAAGCTTGGTGTGCAGTTGGACCTCTTTACCTTTAGTGAGCTTGTTGGTCCTGGGCTTCCACTATGGACTCCAAAAGGAACATTACTACGTAACTTGCTTGATGGATTTGTTTGGGAGTTGCGAGAAGCGCGTGGTTACGATCGCGTGACGATTCCACATATTACTAAAAAAGAATTATACGAGACAAGTGGTCACTGGCAGAAGTTTGCTGATCAACTCTTTCATATCACAACGCGTGAAGGACATGAGTTTGCGATGAAACCGATGAACTGCCCGCATCACACACAGATTTACGCAAGTAAACCTCGTAGTTACAAAGATCTTCCTCAGCGATACGCAGAGACTACTACGTGTTACAGAGACGAGCAGACAGGGGAGTTGCATGGCCTCTCTCGTGTTCGAGCATTTTCTCAAGATGATGCGCACGTCTTCTGTCGTATGGAGCAAGTAAAAGAAGAGTTCCTCAAGATCTGGGATATTGTTGATACGTTCTATTCTACAGTTGGATTTAAAGACCTAGAAGTACGCCTATCTCTACATGATCCTGATAATTTCGATAAGTACTTAGGTACTCCAGAGCTTTGGAAAAAGGCAGAAGGATCTATTCGAGAACTTGCTACCGATCGCGGTATAGAATTTGTAGAAGACATTGGAGAGGCTGCTTTCTATGGACCTAAAGTAGACTTTATCACTAAGGATTCTATTGGTCGTGAATGGCAGGTCGCTACTATTCAATTAGATATCAATATGCCAGAAAGCTTTGATCTTACCTGTATCAATGAGAAGGGAGACAAAGAGCGTATCGTGATGATTCATGCTGCGATTATGGGCTCTATAGAGCGATTCTTCTCTATTTACCTGGAGCATGTAGCGGGAATGTTTCCACTATGGCTTGCTCCTGTACAAGTAGGGATCGTTCCTGTTGCAGATGTGCACGAAGACTACGCGAAATCTGTAGAGGCTCAGCTTAAAGAAGTTGGCATTCGCACAGAGTATTATGATTCTTCAGAGAGTCTCGGAAAGCGTGTCCGCGATGGAGAGAAGAGTAAGATTCCCTACCTCCTCGTTCTAGGTGATAAAGAGAAGGAAAGCGAAGGAGTAGCTGTTCGTAATGTTAAAACCAAAGAGCAGGTTGAAGTGCCTCTTAAAGAATTTATCGAAAAGACTGTAGAGGATAACAAAGAGAGAAAGCTCGATAGCGCTATAGGTTAACCGATTTTCTCTGCTAAAATACCTGCGATGTTTGAATCGTTTTCTATAGGCCCAGCCATTATTTGGACGCGTGTTATCTTCTTGCTTCTTGGTGTATGGCTTGCCTCCGAGTTCTTCTTGCGACTTGCAGGGGGAGCGAATCTTTCGTTGCAACACTTTAAAGAGAGAGCTCCACAATTTCTTCTCGCATTCATAGGGTTTGGAAGATTCTTTGCGATTATTTCTCAGTACAAAATATTCTTAAGAGACCCTGTTCGCATCTTTATCTTCTGGGACGGTACGTTTAGTTTTATGGGAGCAGCACTTGGTATTGGATTTGTGTTGTATTGGTATACGCGAACGCATCGATCTACGTATTTGCAATGGCTTGATGTTTTACTTCCTGCAGCGATATTCGGAAGTGCGTTTGATTGGTTTGGTAAGTTTGCCGCAGGGCAGGCATACGGAAAGCCTACAGACATGCCATGGGGTGTGACGTACGACACAATGGGAGTGCGATACACAGTCCCTATTCACCCAGTGCAGCTGTATTACGCGTTTACATTTCTTGCACTTACATTTCTACTGTTAGTGATTAGGAAGCAAGCTTCTCGTGCAGGATCCGAAACATTCTTTGGAATCTTTCTAGCGAGTATCGCAACATTCTTTTTTGAATATTTCCGCGGTGATTTTTCTATTCCCGTCTTCGCTACACGCATGGATTTCTTTGTATTGACGTTGCTCTTTGCAAGTCTTGGAATCTTTGCTGCAGTTGAGCTTAAGCTCACACAGAAGGCGCTTTTGTATTACGAAGCGGTGCTGATCGGTGTGTTTGGTGGATATATGATTGCGCGAAGATGGTTGCCATTTGCAACATTTGAAATGCGCTTTTCTCAATTCCTTGCAATACTTTCTTTCCTAGCCGTCGTCGTGTACGTTGTGGTCCACAGACGTAAGTACCCACATTTATAATGACTTTTCTTTCTACATTTCTTCAGCAGTTTGCTCAGCCGTGGCTGTTATTTTTAGCAGAAGATCCAGCACTGAGACTTTTGCAGTTTGGAATGCTTCTTGTTGGAGTAGTGGTGATATTCCTCGTGTTCTTCACGACACGTGACATCTTGCTACGCACACATTCGTTTTGGTACATGTTCCTATCTATTGTGCTTGTTGCTGCTTTGCCGGTAGTAGGATTCTTTTTGTATCTTCTTATTCGTCCTTCAAGAACTAATAAAGAGCGGGACACCGAAGAGTTGCTTACAGAAATCCTCGTAGAAGTACGTCAGTCTCAGCGTAGACAGCCTTCTGACAAGAAAGGGGGAGTTGTAAAAAAATCAAAGAAAAATGCCACACCTAAAGAGAATCTTTCGCTATAACTATACCGATGCTTAGTTACTTATTTTGGCCAAATCCACCGGTCCCATCCTATGACAGCCCCAAGGTTGTTATTGTACTTCTCGTATGTGTATTACTCATGTTTGGCTCATTTGCTATTAAAAGATGGCGCAACAGCCAGAGCAATGCGGTAACACGCAAGCTTTCACGTAGTTGGCAGAGTGCGAGTTTCTGGTTTGGAATTGTCGGTCTCTTTATGGCTGTGTGTAGGGTCGAAGGTATTAGTTATCTTTCTATGCGCTTTTGGTGGGTTGTATGGGGTGCCATTGTAGTGATCTACATTGGATTTCAAATTAAAATGTTCCGTTCACGTCACTACGAAATAGTTCCACAAGAAGCAAAAGAGCAAGACCCTAGAGAAAAATACTTGCCGAAGAAGAAAAAGTAAGAGGAGACTCTACGTATTGTCGTTACAGGATTCTTTCTGTACCCTATGTTCGATTAGATCTTCTTTTTGCTTCCCGAGTTTGCAATGCTCTCCCTTACCTATAAAGGTGTTTCTTGGCATGATGATCCCGCTCCAACAGAGCAGGTTCTTAAAGAGCTGCAAACAATGTACGGGTTTCACGATCTGGACATCGAGGATTGCTTAAGTGAACATGAAAGGCCGAAAGTAGAGGAATACGATAACTATTTGTTTTTAGTGTTCCACATTCCGTATCGCGCCAAGAAGACCGGTCGTATTATTAAAGAAGAAGTTAACATTTTCTTGGGACAAGACTTCTTTGTCACGCTACACCGTGGAAGGATTCCTATTTTAGATAAGCTCTGGAGTGACCTAGAAAATTCAGAAAAGATGCGAGAGGAGTATTTGCAGCATGGAACAGGATTTTTCTTGTACGAACTCATGCGACATTTCTTTGAGGATGTATTCCCACTTGTCGATAGTATTCGCAAAGAGCTCAATCGTATGGAGGAGGTATTGTTTGAAACAGACGAAGAAGTAGATCTCCTTAAAGACATCATGAACGTGAAGCGTAATATTATTGCCATGCGTTCTATTTTGCTTCCACAACGAACACTCATTGCTACTTTGGAGCACAAGAATAAGAAGTTTGTCCCAGACGAGCTGGCGTTATACTTTGATGATATTCTCGATGCAATTGAGAGGCAGTGGGCATTGCTTGATACTGCCAAAGAAATGATTGATGCATTGCAAGACACGCACGAGTCTTGGCTTTCACACAAAACAAATGCAGTGATCCAGGTGTTGACCATCTTTTCGGTCACTATGTTGCCGCTTACATTTATTACAGGATTGTATGGAATGAATGTTGGACTCCCATTTGGAGCGCACCCAAATGCGTTCTTTATTGTTTTGGGATTGATGGGAGGTATTTTGATTTCCATGCTTACGTATTTTGCTAAGAAGCACTGGCTCTAGGTGCTTGAGTAAGTCTGCTGTTCAACCTTCTTGACATTCTTTCGCGTACGAGCGACCATACTCCTCCTATGCCTTTAAAACATTTTACAGAGACATTTCTTGTAGTTGTACTCGGTGCAGTCATTGCACTGACAGGATTACTTACAGCAACACTGCCTAATCTCCCTGATGGAGCTTTGCCTTGGGCTGTTCTCTTTATTCTATCTGTTGTGTACCCACTATCTCTCTACTCACTATTCCAGCGCAGAAGAGCAGATAACACATTCCGTAACCTTCACTGGTTTCCAGCAGGAATGCTTCTTGTATGGCTCATGCTACAAGGCGCGGTGCTTGGAAGTACTGTTGAAGTAGAAAACATCGCAATGTATTCTTGGGGATGGACACTCGCACCTGTACTTCTAGGATTTGTTCTTTTGGTATTATTTTGCCTTAAGGTTATTCGTAGGCGTCTGCCACGACTTGTTTTCTTAGGATTGATCCTTATTCCTTTTGCTGCTGCTGCATTTTTGTCAGAGCAAGAAGGACAATGGGAACAAGAGCTCGCTTCTGTTATGTGGAGTGGAGATTTCTGGAAGGTAGACGAAACAGGATTCCTCGCAAGCTTTATAGATGAAGAAGGAAAAAATCTAGAAGAGTCTGACGATGAAATGGAAGAAGACTGGAGAGAGCGCCTTCGTATGCAAGAACGCCGTGAAGAACGTATCGCAAATCGTACAGATGAGGACACCGATGATGACATGAAGGAAGTAGTCTTACATGTCGATATGGATAGCTCTAGCTCTTCTGGACACGAATATAACAGCGTCTCTAGTAGGCCATCAGAACTTCCAGAGTCAGGATTTGGTTGGAGTGCGATTATTCTCATGCTTGTTGCTGGATATTGTGCGGCGCTTAATGAGAGTGCGAGAAGGCGTGTGTAGTGTTATCATGCGCGCATGACTTCTATTAAAAAGATTCACGCGAGGCAAATACTTGATTCTCGGGGAAACCCAACGCTCGAAGTAGATATAGAACTCGAAGACGGTACGTTCGGTAGAGCGGCTGTTCCTTCTGGGGCATCCACTGGAACCCATGAAGCTGTTGAGCTTCGTGATGGAGATAAATCTATGTATGGAGGAAAGTCTGTACTCAAAGCTGTAGGGAATGTTACAGGTCCTATTGCGAGTGCTCTTATTGGGAAAGAGGTTTCCGACCAACGCACGATCGACCAGATCATGTTGGATCTTGATGGAACACCCAATAAATCCAAGCTTGGTGCTAATGCAATTTTAGGAGTTTCTATGGCTGTGTGTAGGGCTCGAGCAGGAGTAGAGCACAAGCCTTTGTGGCAATCACTTGCTGATCAATTTGAAGTAAGTAATCCACATCTTCTGCCAATGCCAATGATGAATGTGATTAACGGAGGAAAGCACGCAGACTCTGGGTTAAGCTTTCAGGAATGTATGATTATCCCTACAGGACTCTCTTCTTTTACAGAAGCGATTCAAGCTGGAGCAGAAACATTTCACGCTCTTAAAAAGCTCTTAAAAGATGCAGGTTACACTGTATCAGTAGGAGACGAGGGTGGGTTTGCTCCACAAGTAAAGAATGCTGATGAAGCATTTGATTTCTTGATGAAAGCAATCGATGCAGCAGGTTACACTGGCAAGATGCAGATTGGTATCGATGCTGCTGCTTCAGAGTTTTGTAATGACGGTTCGTATGACCTTGATGGAAAAACTGTCAGTTCAGCAGAGCTCACAGCGTACTACGAGGAACTGTGTAAGAAGTATCCACTCGTCAGTATAGAAGATAGTCATAGCGAAGATGACTGGGATGGATTTGCAGATCTCACAGCGAAGCTAGGAGACGCAAAGCAGCTTGTTGGTGATGATCTTCTGGTAACGAATGTTGAGCGCATACAAAAGGCTATCGACGAAAAGACAGTGAACTCTGTACTCATCAAGCTTAATCAAATCGGAACTGTCTCTGAGACAGTGGATGCTATCAAGCTTACACAAGATACTGGTTGGACTGCGGTTGTTTCACATCGTAGTGGAGAAACAGAGGATACGTTTATAGCTCACCTTGCTGTGGGACTAAAGACTGGTCAGATTAAAACAGGATCACTCTCTCGTACAGATCGAGTCTGTAAATACAACCAGCTTCTACGCATAGAAGAGCAGCTGGGTTCTAAGGCTGAGTTTAATTCTCCTTTTTAATATGCAAAAATTATCGCTTATCTTCATAGGGTTACTGGTATCTCTACCAGTGCACGCTGCATTTATCGATTCAGTAAACCACGTTTACAGTGACTCTATCGATTTTGTGCAACAAGAGGGTATTGTTTCTGGGTATGCAGATGGAACGTACAAACCAGATGCCACCATCAACCGTGCTGAATTTACAAAAATTGTTATTGGTGCTCAGTTTGATGAGGGCGTTATTGATGACTGTCTTAGCGGTAGTACGACATTGTTTTCTGATGTTTCTTCTAGTGACTGGTTTGCGAAGTATGTGTGCAAAGCAAAGAAGCAAAATATAATATCAGGATATTCTGATGGAACGTTTAAGCCATCAGGAACAATTAATTTTGCAGAGGCTTCAAAGATTGTTAGCAAAGCGTTTCTTCTTCCAGGGGCAGACGACATTGCTACTGGTCAGTGGTGGGAGCCTTACGTAAATGCACTTAGGCTTCGCAATGCTATCCCTCATGCTGGCATGCAGCCAAATGACCTTGTTACTCGAGGACAGATGGCGCGCATTATTCATCGTGTACAGCAGCCAGTATTACCAAGTATCAACACCGTTATACCCTTAAGTTCCGTAGAGTATACAGACTACAAAGAGGGCGTTGTCGGCAACGGCAGGTCGTCTGTCTTATTTTTTCATGCAGCGTGGTGTCCGTACTGTATAAAAAATGATGAGAGGATTACGGAGTTCTTTGCAGATCCAGGACCATTATTTCCTGTGTATTCTGTCTATAAAGTAGATTACGACACGAACAAAGATCTTCGGTCGCAGTTTGGGGTCACTATGCAAGATACGTTTATCCTGATGGATGATGATGGAACAGAGTTGCAGAAGTTAACATCTCCTGATGAAAATGATTTGAGATACTTGCTAGAGGCACCTCCTACTGCTTATTAATGGTTATAGCGATTGTGGATCCACCACTGTTTAATAGGACCTAAAGAAATACTAGATAGTAGGTATCCCATTGTCGGAACAAATGCTGGCAGATACGCTCTTGTATGATCTCCGTCGGTAATAGTTAAGAATGCACACGCAGAAATATAGGTGATTACGGAAATAAGGAGTCTTCGAAACCAACTAGTTTCCCAGGCTTTATCTCCTTCTACACGGGTATTTCGATCAATCAGCGCTTGGATTTCTGGTGTTTGATTGTTCATAGTGCAAATAGTATATATCTACTTCATAAAAATCACCTATAGGACATTGCCAGAGGAGGGGAAGTATGACAATATCGGCTCTTATTGATCATTTTGACAGTATTGTCAAATATTAGTAAATATGTTATAATAATACGTTACCATGCCACTCAACAACGAACAGTTATCGGCAGCAACTAGCGCAATCCAAGGTGCTCAACGCATCATGGTTGTACCACATGCAAACGTAGACCCTGATGGACTGGGTTCCGCACTTGCCTGCCAGGCGTTATTTACACAGCTTGGAAAGGATGTGACAGTTATTTGCCCTGATTCAAAGCCAGATAGCCTCAGCTTTTTGCCGGGATTTGAGAAGCTTCAGGAGGGGATCGAGAGTTCTCAAAACTTTGTCATTACCATTAACTTAGATGGTGACGTAGAAGTTGATAAGCTTCGATACACCGTAGAAGATGGAAAGGTAAACATTATTGTTATGCCAAAAGCAGGTCGCATAAATCAGCAACAGGTAACGTTTGGAGATACAGGCCCGGGGTTTGATCTCATTGTTGCCGTAGATACTGCAGACCTTCCTCTTATGGGTAAGTTCTATACAGAGAATATTGATTTGTTTACCTCTGTACCGATTTTGAATATCGACCATCACATTAGTAATACAAACTATGGTCAATTACAGATGATAGATACGACAGCAGCCTCTGCAACAGAAGTGCTTTATGACTGGTTTACGCATGAGCCTTCGTACAAAGAAAAGATCACTCCTGATATGGCAACACTTCTTTTGACAGGTCTTATTACAGACACCAGAAGCTTTCAGAACCCGAATACAACTCCAAGAAGCTTAGAGGTTGCCGCAGAGCTTTTGGAGCGAGGAGCAAGACAGCAGGAGATTGTGCAGCATATCTATAAGACAAAACCATTGAGTACACTTAAAATTTGGGGACGTGCTCTTAATAAAATCCAGATGGATATTCCAGCAGGAATTGTGTGGTCTACCATATCAAAGGAGGACTTGGCTGAAATGGAGGCACATAGCAAAGAGAGTTCTGGAATTCTTGATGAGCTTATTTCGACAATTCCCGATGCAGATATTCATGTGCTCTTTACCGAGGTAGAAGAAGGAGGTCTAAAGGCGAGCATGCGTAGCTCACCTGCAGTCGATGTCAGTAGATTATCTGGAAAACTCTTTGGTGGTGGAGGGCATCCGCGTGCTGCAGGGTTCCGCATTAAAGACTTCGATAACTTTGACCTCGCCGTTATGGAGGCAGTGCAAAAGCTAAAGACAGGAATGCAAGAAGAGAAGAAGGCAGCGCAAGGACCTGTAGATACACAAGCAAAGATTCCTGAGGTTGCTCAGCCGCCTAAGGTCCAGCCAAAACCTGTTCAGAAACCTGCTGCACCTGGTAAGGATATTGTTAAAAAACTAGGGTCAGATACCGATACATCGGATTCTGGTGGGAAAGATATCATTGAAGGGGTAACGCAGTAGGCAGCAATTCGCCTTTGTTTGCTTGTTGCTAGCGGATTCTCTGATACACTCCGTTCGGCTTTCCTTTAAGAAATCTATGCGTCTCGTTCAAGTCGCCAAGGCTCTCGGCATGACTGGTCAACAGCTCCGTAAGGAGTTGGAAAACGTCGATTTCGGTGTAAAACCCACCGATAGAGAGATTCCTGACAATCTAGCTCAGGGAGTTGTTCGCTACGTTGCACGCAAACAGGGGCTTGATATTGATATGGAAGCCTTATTTGGACCTATGGATCTTTCGGATGAGTCACAAGACTCTTCCGAGAAAGAGGAAGTTGTAGAAGAGGAGAAAGTAGAAAAAGTAGAAAAACTAGAAAAAAAAGACGCAGAAGTGAATGTACTGAGAAAGCTTACTCTTGAAGGTGTCTCAAAGGATGCTATTAAGAAGCAGCAACTAAAGCTTGATAAGTCATCTGGAAAAAAACGAACTCCAGCAAAGAAGGCAGTAGATCAAAAACCAAAAGAAGAGGCGACTGTTCACCAAGAGCAGATCAAAAAGAAGGATGGTGTTGTTATGCTTCCAGATCAAATTACCGTGAAAGAGTTTGCGGAAAAGACGGGTATTCAGGTGCCAAAAGTTATTCAGGCTCTCATGAGTAATGGGGTGATGGCAAACATCACACAGAATATTGATTACGATACTGCTGCAGTTATTGCGGTAGACATGGGTGTTAATGTTCAAAAGGAAGAGTCCGCAGCGACTTCCGAAGCTCTATTTTCTCGTAACCTCGAAGATCTTCTAAAAGATGAGCCAGAAAACCTAGCTCCACGAGCACCAATTGTTGCGGTGATGGGACACGTAGATCACGGAAAAACATCTATCCTTGATGTTATCCGAGAGGCAGATGTTGTGAAGGGGGAGGCTGGAGGAATTACTCAGCACATCGGAGCGTATCAAATAGAACACAAATCTAAAGGGTCTGATGAAGTCCACAAGATCACCTTTATCGATACACCTGGTCACGAGGCGTTTACAGCGATGCGAGCGCGTGGTGCACAGGTAACGGACATCGTTGTGTTAGTTGTTGCTGCTGACGAAGGAGTGAAGCCAACGACTATCGAAGCTATCGATCATGCAAAAGATGCTGGCGTACAAATTCTCGTAGCCATCAACAAGATGGACAAAGAGGGTGCAGACCCAGAGCGTGTAAAAGGGGAGCTAGCAGGTCACGGATTACAGGCGGAAGACTGGGGAGGAAAGATACCAACAATACCGTGTAGCGCTCAGACCAAGATGGGTATCGAAGAGATCCTCGACACATTGGTTCTTATGGGAGAGGAGGCAGCTTACAAAGCAAATGTAAACCGTAGTGGAATTGCTACGGTGGTAGAAAGCCACTTAGACCAATCTCTTGGGCCGCTTGCGACTATGATTATTAACACAGGAACTCTTAAGGTAGGTGAGCCGTTTGTTTGTGGAGAAATCTACGGAAAGGTACGTACGATGGTAAACGAGCACGGTGAAAAGCTACAAGAAGTAGGTCCTTCTGGTGCCGTTCGTGTTTCTGGTCTTTCTGCTCTTGCCGAGGTTGGTGATATTTTGCAGGCAGTTCCAACAGAGCAGCGAGCTAAGCAATTGGTAGATGAACTAAAAGAAGAAGGTGCACTACGTAAGAAGCGTAGTTTTGCAGACCTTGTATCTCGGCTTTCTGAAGGAAAGCTTAAGCAGCTGAAGGTTGTACTTAAAGCTGATTCCCAAGGGTCATTGGATGCTATAGCTGAAGCAATTTCTAAAAAGACGACAGACGAGGTAACCGTAAAGGTCATTCACTCCGCTATTGGATCTGTTACAGAAACAGACGTTATGATGGCATCAGCGAGTGATGGTATCGTTGTTGCATTCCACGCACCAGTCCCAGCTCCGTCTATGCGGTCTGCAGATCACGAGGGAGTAAAGGTGCAAGAGTACGATGTGATCTACGCTCTTCTCGATGACATTGATGCGCTCTTGCAGGGTCTTGTTGTACCTGAAGAAGACGAGAAGATAATGGGACATCTTGAAGTGAAGGGAGTCTTTATGACGAAGAAGATGGAGCAAGTTATTGGAGGAAAGGTTACCGATGGAATATTAAAGCGCCTTACGTACCGTATACAGCGTGGCGGAGAAGAGGTGGGTACTGGACGCGTTACATCACTTAGAAAAGGCGACAGCGACATTAAAGAGGCAAAGGAAGGAACAGAGTGTGGTATGCGTACCGACAGTTCTGTCTTGATCGAAGAAGGTGATGTTCTTGAGGTGTTCCTTAAGGAGCTCAAGCGCAAAAAATAATTTACTCAGTAGGTGCAGCAGGTGGTGGTGCTTTATCAAGCATGTCACTCAATTCTTTATGTGCTGTCTCTGATTTTGAATTCGCTTCGGCAAGTGAGATCATAACCTTTTTGCTTTGCGGGTCTCTTACACCTTTCATCTTTCCAAGGACGTATGCAGAACCTGAAGGCTTTGGATCTCCAATAAATAGTCGAGCAATCTTATCGGGTACTCGCTTGCCCGTAAGGCGTTTACCACTTTTTGATTTAGGATCTGTAAGTTCATGTAGGTTTTCTTCGGTTATCCCTCCACGACCAGAGTAAAAATTTAATGTTTTAATAAGGTGGTTTCTCGGACCCGAAGGCAAGTTTAGTAGTTTTTTCATGCCATCTGCACCTACACGTCTAGAGAGATCTGCAAATTGGCTACTCGCCATAAATTGATTCTTCGGACCACCTTTCATGATGAACATTGCACCACCTGCAAGGAGAAGTGTTGTAAAGGATAGGTTCTTCTTTTGAGTATCTCTAATTACCCAGAATGAAAGAAGGGCACCTACTGCAAGTAATGCTGCAAATTTACCAGCTCCTTTTATGGCATTTGGGTCGCGACAGTACCTTTCTAGGCAGCGCAGATTTTCATCGTCATTTCCATGGTCCGTTACATATTTATGCTCTGCTGCTGGGGTTGTGAGTGTATTTTTTATGTAGGAAAGCTTATCTCTGTACGCTCGAAAAATTTCCTCTCGTTCTGGGTCTACTTTAGATCCTTCGGCACTAGTGATACGTAGTGGAGAAGTAAGCCATCGAATGTCTGTACCAATAGCTGCTCTTTCTAGTTCATATGTATCTCCTTGGGGTGTCACGTAGGAAGTTTTATCGGTGTATCTTTTTGTCTTTGCTATTGCTGCGAGATTATCACTTTTCTCATTTATAATTCTCATTGTTGTTTCGAGTCTTTTTTTTATAGCTTGCATACGTTTCAGTTCATCGGGACCAGAAATGGTAACGAGTTTTCCATCGATATAGATTTGAGCATCGGCCCCTTTGCGCATCATGATACTTCCTTTAATTTTTGGAAGGCTACTGAGGCCTGTTGTAGCTCCACGACCAGTGCCAGCTTCTGTAACACCAAAGGCAATTTTCATCCTGTCTTGCATCTGCGTTCGAGACCTCTTTTCATTTGCAATGTCACCCATGTGTTCAAAATTTCTACAGGCATTTCCATGACTCGTAGCATTTCCGGTAGTGTTGTAGTGATCTAAGCTGAGATTTCCACGGGTTGCATGTCGACGAGAACGTGCAGCACGTTCGCCAGCTGGAGGTGCACTACTAAGCTGTTCCGCACCACGCCGAGGTCTGATAGGTACTCTATTCATGGTTGTGCTGCCCTACGGAGTGGCTTTTTGGAATTCCGGAACCTTAGTTAAGATGATCTTCGCCACTTCACTATCGTTCAATCCTGAGATATCAATGTTTTCTTTTTTGAGAGAGGCATCAATTGCACTTCGACTTCCATTACCCCTTTGCCCTAAGTGCGCAGTAAGCTCTTGTTGATTGAACTTATTTCCAACTCCAAGCTTCGCTCGAATATCTGTCAAGATTCTTGTTTGAGCATTACTTGGACTATTAAGTACCTTACTAAATTCAGCAGTTGCAGTAGCGCCGCCCTTGCCACCTCCTGCTGCAGCCTTGAAGGCATCCTTACCACTCATACCACTGCTGAGACCTGAGTTCAGCCTTCCAATTGCATCATCAATACCAAGAATAGACATAGACTCCCCTCCACCTGTTGGAATGATCGGAACAGAGAGTGGAAGTTTGAGAGCAGTTTTTCCAATACTCGAACCAAAGGAGCGAATACCGGATGTAGCACTGGTGTAGATCGTATCGATAGACAGTGCTGCCCAAAATCCAAACCAAATAATGAAGAATGAAATCAGCAGCATGAGGATTCCCCACAATGTATTGACGTTTGTCAGTAGCGGCCCTGTATCCGCACAGAGAGGTCCGGCAATAGTAGGGCAGGAAACTTGTGTGATTTCTGTCAGGATTAAGAACCCTGCTGCAAATGGAACGGCAACTGCCGCAGGTAAGAATGCAGCTTTTATGTAGTGTTCAAAGATCTTCATGCTATCGAAGTTTTTCATTTTATCTCCTATCACAAATCCTAAGAACATAAATGGCATAAAGGCTATGGTGACCCACATGATGGGTATACGTATGAGGAATACTACAAACATCGCGGCCAATGGTAGAAACAGCATGGCCATTAGTACCAAGATAAACATGATGTGCATCAAAAAGAGTAGGTACTGTTTATACCGTTCAGTTTTTGTTCCTCCTGCTGCAGGAGTAGCACTGGGGTTTATTACTCGTGTTAGCTCACCAAGTTTTCCATAGTTTACGACAAGTCCATTGAGCATTCCGAATGCGGTATTAGTTTCCCCAACCCACGGATCTCTTTTGTAACAGACAATACCTTGTGCAATATAATCAGTTGGTAGTGGGTCGCAACCTTTAAAGTACTTTACATCGGTAATAATCGTACAATCTTCTGATGGTCCTCCTGGGATTTTTGGTGGCAATTTACAATCAACAGATCCACCAGCACTTAAGCCCGCAGGCAGCTGGTAAATAGTTGCAGTAAGTACGTTTGCCACATCGAGAATAACTCGAGGGAAAAACCAAGAGAAGTTTACAAGTACAACAGCAAGAATGAACTTTTTATACTTACTGTTTACTAGTTCTTTTTCTCCAGTAATAACTGTGTAGATTCCAGCGAATATCAACATAAATGCAAAAATGATATTCATGATATCTCGAGAATATTTCCAGATATCTCTCAATCCTTCGGTGGCGGTGAGTTCCAAAATAAATAGTGGATCGAGAAGGTATTGTAGGAAGTGAAAAATCATAAATGCCAGCACTTCCATAGCCGTCGCAATAATTACCGCAAGGTTCGCAGTCGAGGTAAATATGTTTGTTGATGGAGCTGGAGTACCACCTTGAGCTGCTACTGTTTCTATGATGAGTGACTGCCAACCATCAATGCTAAAACATAGCGTCAGCAAAGCAAAAGAGAGGAGTCCGGTGGTTAGTTTTTTGTTTTTGAGCATTCATATGATTTTACCAAATTTTGGGCTTTTTTACCACCCTAGGGGTGTTTACTAATAATGCTAATGTGTCTTTATAGTAGTTAATATTGAAGCTGGTTTTTCACCTGTCTCACCTTAGTTTTTATGGAACTTTGTCAGGAAAATATCTTAGAACACAAAAATGGATCATTTATGAGTATAAAATTTGATCACCAAATCAAATAATTTTAGGTATAAATGCAACTTTTGGGCTATGCAAAGCCATTAAACTTGTATAAGTACTGTACTCATAAGATTGAGTACTTTTCTTGCACTAACTACCTATTCATGAGTACCATTTGTGAACAAGGATGAATACCTTCTTCTTATTATGTCGTCTTCAATTTTGAAAGCACTATTTTCTTCTCAGACGAGAGTAAAACTTCTCTCAACATTCCTGCTACACCCAGAGCAGGAATTCTTTATCCGAGAATTGACTAGGCTATTGAATGAGCAGATTAACTCTATTAGAAGAGAACTTGAGAACCTTCGTCGTATAGGTCTTGTACGCGCTCGGCACAGAAACAGAAAGAAGTACTATAAGGTCGATGAAGACTTTCCTCTCTATGCAGAACTGAGAAGTATCTTTGCCAAAGAGATCCAGGCTGATAGCCCTGTAGTAGCAGGAATCAAGAAGCTTCCTAGTGTAGACCTTATTGTCCTTGCGGGCTCCTTTGTTGGAACAGAGAGCAAGGTAGACTTACTAGTAGTAGGAGATGTAAAAAAAGAGATGCTCGAAGCTCTACTATTGCAAGATCCATCTCTCAAAAACGTCAAATATTCAATATTTGCTCAGGGTGACTTCCTTTACAGATTAAGCCTCAAAGATAGGTTTATATCCGATATAATCAACGATCCTCGCCATTTGACTGTTCATAACCATATAGGAAAGCAGATAGACGAAGCGAAGAAGTAGATATTTAGCTTTACAGACCCCAATGGAGTCATTATGCTTTTTCGGAAATGACCTCTGTAGCCATAGCTGAAGCATCGGCCTCTTACGTTAAATCCCGCCCAGACGTGCGTCCAGGGTTCACTGTACGTGTTCATGAGCGTATTCAGGAGGGAGGAAAAGAGCGTGTTCAGGTATTTGAAGGATTGGTTATTTCTACTCACAATGGAGCAACTGCTGCAGACCGGACGTTTACTGTACGCCGTATCGCTTCTGGAGTAGGTGTAGAGAAGGTTTTCCCTCTCCACAGCCCAAAGATCGATAAAATCGAGGTTAAAAAGATCGCTCGTGTTCGCCGTGCCAAGCTCTTCTTCCTTCGTGGACGTCGCGGTAAGTCAGCACGTCTATCAGAGAGATTCACTACTGCTAACGAGTTTGAAATCGCAACTCCTGTTGAGCCTGAAGTAATAGAGGATATCGTAGAGGCACCAGTAGAGGAGGCTGCAGAGCCTGCTAAAGAAGAGGCTAAAGAGGAACCAAAAGAAGAAGCTAAGGCTGAGGAGGAAGCTCCAAAAGAAGAGGACAAGAAGGAGGAATAGTCGCTATACTATGCAGTATGAAGTGTTTGCTGGTTGGTAATTTTGGCGTGGGAAACCTAGGAGATGAAGCTCTTAAGGATTACTTCTTACAGGAGTTTTCTACAGTAGACTGGACGGTCGTTTCTGCTGATCCTCAAGGAGAAAAGGAGGTGGCGAGGCTGCCAGGAGGTGTTCGTTCTCTTTTAAAGCTCCAGTGGTTTAAGACGCTCTTTGCTTATCGCTCATGCGATGCAATAGTCTTCGGTGGAGGTTCTTTGTTTACGGATACCGAATCTGTATTTGCCTGCATTCTCTGGTGGTTTCATGCACAGCTTGGCTTTGCATTAGGTAAAGATGTTCATCTTGCTTTTCAAGGTGTTGGCCCCTTTAAGACACGACTAGGAAACCGATTGGCGAGAGAAGTATTTACCAAAGCTCGGTCCATTTCTGTGCGCGATTCTTTCTCGTATAACAGGGTAGGGGAGTGGGGCTTGAGTCAGAAATGTGTTCAAACATTTGATCCTGTATATTCGTTTATAGAAAGCCAAAATGTTGCAACTAGTACAAAAAAAGTATTCATAGTAATACCTCGAAAAAACTCAACTGACAAGTTTACCAAAAAGACACAGGAACTTGTTTCGTCAATGGCTCCAGAGGAAATTAGAATTATTTCTATGCAACCAGATAAGAAATCAGAAGTAGAATATTGTCAAAAGCTTGCATCTACATTTGATATTCCTTCTAGCGTACAAAAAGTAAGTACACTTAACGAACTTGTACAACAGATCAATTTAGGGAGTTTTGTCATCTCACAGAGATACCATGGTGCACTGGTCGCACTCGCGTTAAATACGCAGGTGACTATAATTCCTCAAAGAGATGAGGACAAGCTTTCATCTTTGTGTCAATTTGAAGGCGACATGCACAAGTTTATTCATGCAGGTGAGGCTTGCCTCCGTAATGCTTTAGAAAATTGAACGCGAGCGTTATAAATGGTATAATCAGACTACAATATGACAACAGACATTTATTTATCAGAGGCAGAGCAAAACACCTTTAATAGTTTTTCAGATTCTTTAAAAGAAGGATGGAATATTATTAGTGAGTCACTTACCTGCTACGAGTCTGAGCGCCAAATTGTTATGCGACACAGGATGGCAGATTTTACTGCGTTCCCACAGGTTGCTGCGATGCTCGATAGAATTGTAGAAGGAGAGCCGCTCGAACATTTTTCTCTCAGCACTATTCCAGACGAAGTTCAAAAAGAAATTTACTTTACGATGGGAGCTAGAGGTGTGAATGCATTTATTCAGACATTGCTTCCAGCTATTAAAACTGATGATGACGTTGTTGCTCTTGCAACACTAAGTGCTGCAAGGCATAAGCTTCTCGAAATAAATTCCTCTGCTACCCATTCATAGTAATGACTCAAGATAATATAGAAGCACCGGAGTTTGAATCGCCAAGAGTAGCGAAGGATTACCATAACCTAACAGAGGAACTAAGAGAAAAGGGTATGGATGTTTTGAGTGCGAAAGAAGGTTCAGTAGATCAAAGAAAAGATGCTATTAAGTACTTAAAAGAAACGTACAACTTAAATGGAGAAGCAGAACGCATTATCTCTGACCTTGAGTTATTTCATCAGGAGGCAGAGGCGAAAAAAGAGTGGAGCACGTGGGATTACATTAAGTACCCATTTGCAAAGACATGGGAAGTAATGAAGGCTCACCCGTATCTTTCTACAGCAGCAATTATTGCTACCGCAGGAGCAGGTGCCTATTACACAGGAATGCTTACTCCAGTTATTGTCGCTACGAAGGAATGGTTAGTCTCACTTGGACTTGGAGGTGCTACTGAAGCAATTACAGAAACAGTAGAAGCAGGTGCAGAACTTACGAAAGATACTATTTCTGCTGCAAAAGATGGAGCCGGAGCATTAATGGATAAAGTTCCTGTTCCAGAGGTAATGCCAGATATTCCACCAGTCGTTCCACCAGCGCCTGTTCCAAATGTCGTTCCTAGTCTTGAAGAGGCAGATGCAATCCTTAAGGCTCTAGAGCAAAGTGGATAGAAGTAAAAAGCTAAAAAAATACACAAAAAATCAATGCCACAAGAAACACCAAAATCGGCCTCAGAAAATACAGATGCTCCAGTCTCGTATCCTTTTGTAGAGAAGTCAGAAGCAGTGCGAGAAGCACTAGGCATAGATGAAAAGGCTGATGCGTGGAAATCGATGATGTCTCTAATTGGAGAAGATATTCCAAAACCTGAAAGTGGGGTAGTCCACAGCCAAATTGTGAATAGAGAACTCGACCGTCGTTATAGACTCATCTCTACTAAGAGAGAAGTTGTCGCAAAGGCATTCTTGGCAGTAGTGGCAAAGGTTGATGCAGACAAGCCTCTGTCAGATATTGAGAAGCGTGCAATCCTTCGACATTTTGCACAATATATCGATGCAAAAAATATGTATGAGCACATGCTCAAAGGAACAGTCCCTTCGGGGTCTGAGGTTCCGGAATATTTAGCTCCATACATTCTTACAAAAGAAAATGTTCAATTTGCTATAAGAGCTGCGGAAGTAATGCTTCCTATGCAGTATGACATTAAAGAATCCGCCGGAATCTCAGAATCTCCAAGAACTCTTGCTCCCCTTTCATATCCTATTATGATGGACGCTGCTAAGGCGCAGATGAGTATGAGTGTTGTATCTAGTCTGTTAGATAGTAACAATATTCCTATTGCAGATCCTGAAGAGTACAAGAAAATGCTTAAAAGCCTTGGGTACAAGGTGATTGATGATCGGAGTGTTGAGGCTGCAAAACTCTTTGTTGGTTATCTTGGAAAACATATGCCGAAGATACAGCAACATGCAGATCTTTCCCCAACTGCAAAAGGATCTGTTGGTGCACTTACCGTTCCAGAAGCTTTGGAGTGTTGCGTAAATATGCCAGGGTTAGCAGAAATTACTAGTGAGATAGCGCTAAGAGCACCAGATCTCATCCGTAATGGAATCCCCGACCTTCGAGGATTTGCTAAAGAAATCTTTGAAAATAGTGACTCTTATCCAGAGCGTGTCGTGCAACTGGCTATGAAGCCTATTTCTGATTTGGGTGAAAAGCCTACACAGTCAGATCTGGAGGAGTATCAGAAAGATGTAAAAGCAGTTATGGGATTCTTCCTGAAGGGCAATTCAAAGTTTGAGGCAAAGCGAGCATCTGTACAGGGTCGCGAGCGATATATTCAAACGCTTAATGCTAAGCAGAAAGATATGGTAAATGCTCTCTGCGAAAAAGTGTGTAGCGAAGAGACACTTCAGAAACTTCTACGAGGGTCATTTATCCCTAAAGATAAGGAAGATCGCCCTTTTGATATCCAAAACAAGGCAGAGGAAAAGTTAAGAGAATTGATTATTGGGCAGCAGCTTACATTACGAGAGGCGTTTGAATTGCACTATCTGTTAAGCGCAGGAGATTCCGCAAGTGTTACTCTTGCCTATAAATCTGTCGCAATACTTGAGAGACATGGTCACTCTGCTATTGCACGAGAGTTGCAGTTTAGTATCTTTAGATCTGTGACAGATATGGCGTTGGCCGATGCGGATGACGTAACGAAGATGCTCGACCAGTATGATCTTACCGATGCTCAACAAAAAGAACTTCGCAATGTTCGTTTGTACTTAAAAGAATCTGGTATCGATGTCATGAATCGTGTGATGTCACAGATGTACATGTTTGTAAAATTCTATCCAGAAATTGCGTGGCCGCTTATTGCTCTTAACACAAGTGGAATTGCTGTTGGTGGAACTATTCTTCTACTTAAAGGATTACGTACAATAAATATTGCTGGATTTGAGAAGTTTGCGAATATGGGAGCAGAGGCAGCGCGTACGAAATACAATATTCCTAAAAGTGTTTCAGTTTCACGTATCGAAGCTTCTCAAAGTGAAATGAAAAACCTGCTTGGCTCATATAATCGTCTTGGCCTTCGGTTGCACATGCCATTTTCTGGAGTTAAATCTTTAAAAGATATGAAGCTACTTCTTCGCAGTGCAACTTCTGGTGAGCTAGGAGAGATTGCAACTGCAATGAAGCGAATGTATCCAAATGTAAACGACTTGGCATCAGAGCTTGCACAGATTTCAAATAACGAAGGAGATCTTCGTAGAGCACTAGGTAAGGCAGGCTTTAGTACTACAGAAGTAAGCTCTGCAGTTACCTATCTTGCAGAAAATGACATAAAAATTGGAGGAGGCTTTGGGCCAGAAACTCTCTCCGAAGAAGCCCAAGCTCAGAATACAGTTGATGTACTAAAAAATGACTTATCTGCTATAGATCAACGTATTGCAGATATTCGTGCAAAAATTTCTCCTTCCAAAGGAGCGCAGCGCGTTAAGTTACTTGATGCCTTGCAGACAGAGTACGAAGCACAGATTAGGAATATACAGCAGCAAATTAACACAGATCCAAACTTGGCAGAGCCATTGAGAAACAAGCTTGAATCTGCACAGACCATGGTCACCAAAATTACAGGATCTCTATCTTCACTGAAAAAGAGGATTGCCAAAAATGTAGAGTCTCAAGCAGAAAATGGACCTGCAGACCAAGTGGCTGACCCAGATGCCAAAGGAACCAAAGCAGGTGTTTCACCAGGGACGCCTACTGATGCTTTAGCTAATAAGTCAGGAATTGATCAGGTAATTGAAACCAAGCCGAAGCCAGGAGATAGCAAGGGCGATACCAAAGGAGGAGGGAAGTTCAAGAAATAGACCTAAATCTGGCGTTTTATGGCTTATTTCAGTAGGATCTCCATTGTATGGATATCCGAAATTTCTGCATCATCGCGCATATTGACCATGGGAAATCTACCCTAGCCGATAGGATGATTGAGAAAACTGGAACCTTGCAAAAGCGTGAGATGAAAGAGCAGTTACTCGATACGATGGATCTAGAGCGTGAACGCGGAATTACCATTAAGCTCCAGCCTGTACGTATGGAGTTTAACAATACGCAATTAAATCTAATTGATACTCCAGGGCACACGGATTTTCGTTACGAAGTAAGTAGATCTCTTGCAGCATGTGAAGGAGCCATTTTGCTCGTTGATGCTTCGCAAGGTATTCAGGCTCAGACGCTTGCGGTTTTATATATGGCAATGGAGAACGATCTTAAAATTATTCCTGTTCTCAATAAAATTGATTTACCTGCTGCAGATCCAGAGCGCGTATCCGATGAGGTGGTCAAACTTCTTGGATGTGATCGTGATGATATTTTAAGGATATCTGCAAAAAACGGAGAAGGTGTTGAAGATGTGCTACAAGCAGTGATCGACAGAGTGCCAACTCCTGCTTTTCATGATAATCCTGAAGTACCGAGAGCTCTTATCTTCGATGCGATTATGGATACGTATAGAGGAGCTGTCGCTTACGTCCGTGTTATGGAAGGTTCTATAAAGAAGGGACAGAAGATTCATCTTGTAGGAACGCAAATGGATTTCGAAGCACTAGATGTTGGGTTTTTCTCACCAGCATATATTTCTGATGACGAACTTAAAGAAGGTGAGATCGGATACATAGTCACGGGCGGAAAAGATGTAGCACACGTACGTACGGGAGATACGATCACGAGCAAATTAGGAGTAGATGCTCTTCCTGGTTATAAAGAAGTGCAGCCAATGGTTTATGCTGGTCTCTATCCGAGTGAGGCTGATGGATATCCTCAGTTACGTGAATCTCTAGAAAAATTAACAATGAACGATGCAGCACTCTCTTCAGAACCTGAACGAAACGCAGCACTAGGAAATGGATTTCGTTGTGGATTCTTGGGACTATTACACATGGATATTATTCAAGAGCGTCTTGAGCGAGAGTTTGATTGTGATTTGATTATCACTGCTCCCAGCGTGCGCTACGAAGTGCAGCTTTCTGTTAAAAGCCCTGCGGAGATTGTTCGATCGAGTTTGATAAAAGAAGATGAGCCAGATACAGCAATTATTTCTAACCCGGCTGATTTTCCAGATCCAGCTTATATAGAAGAGGTTCGAGAGCCATGGGTAAAATTGGAAGTAGTATGCCGTAGTGAAGATATTGGTGCAGTGCTTAAGCTTGTTACCGATCGTAGAGGTGTTCATCAATCTATGGAATACTTGGATGAAGAGCGTGTAGTTATTCATTTCGAAGTTCCGTTGCAGGGTATTGTTCTCGATTTCTTCGATAAGCTCAAATCTTCTACAGCAGGATATGCTTCTATGAGTTATGAGCCAATTGCATACAGAGCAGGGGATTTGGTGAAGTTACAGATTCTTCTATTGGGAGAGCCTGCAGATGCTTTAAGTACCATTGTTCATAGATCTGAAAGTAACACCGTAGGATCCGTCGTCTGCAAAAAGCTGAAAGAAGTGATTCCAAAGGCTCAGTATGTTATTCCTATTCAAGCGGCAATCGGAGCCAAAGTCGTTGCCCGTGAAACACTCTCTGCGTTTAGAAAAGATGTTACGGCAGGTTTATATGGAGGAGATATCTCTCGTAAGCAAAAGCAGCTCAAGAAGCAGAAAAAAGGAAAGAAGAGGCTCAAGCAGATGGGAAAAGTAACTCTCACGCAAGATGCGTTCCTGAGTGTACTTAAAAGAGACTAATACTGTTGTTCATTTTAACAACAGATATTATTCATCTTCAGTATCTTCTTCTGCAGCTTTGAGAATAGCTTTTTTGGCTGCAGCGACAAATGGCTCGAATACGGTTTGCAGGATACTCGCTGTTAGCGGCTGGAGTTTTTCGAATTCTGCAGATTTCTTTCTCGATTCAAAGAAGCGCTGTAATACAAATGTTGTTAATTGTAATACTGACCCATCAATATTTTTATTGTCGATCATGAGTTTCGTCAGGATTTGCTCAGGATTTTGTGCGAGCACCATTTGCATTCGTGTAATCCAGTCGATCAGAGCACGGTTAGTTTCTGGATCTATTTCTCCAGTTTTGATAACGGCCATACTTTCATCAACAGTTTCGTGCGCATCTTTTTCTGTTTGCTCTTTGAGATACTCTGAGACTTCTTTTTGGCTTTCCTCATCAATAAGCGAGATGATGGAAAGGATAAAAATACTTGGACAGTCGCGAGCGACTAACCGAGAGATGAGTGTAAAGAGATGTGAGTTTTTCGTATCGTTTAAGAACTTGAGGATTATTTGAGCGACCTTATCGTCTTTCTTTTTACTCTTTTTCTCTTCTTTCTTGGCTTGTGCCATGGCAGCACCTGCTGCTGCAAAGCGTGCCTTGGCATCTTCACTGAGTTCTTCCGAAACGCCACCTTGGCCTTCGTCTGGTAAGCCGATATCGAGTCCTCCAGTTTCTGACATGGGGCTATCCTATCGCAAAAAACTCCAAACCAGAAATAATTCTATGTGAGAAGGTTACGCTGCTACTGGCTCGATAAACACGAATGTTTCTTTCTGACGTTTTCCGTTGAACTTTAGAAGACGCTTTTGAGAGAATCGGACGATTCCAGCGCAGTCTGCGTGGAGAGTCCAATCCTTTCCTTGGTGAACGTTTTCTCCAGCTCTAAATTGGAGTCCTTTCTGACGGATAATGATCTCGCCAGCGTTTACCTTTTGGCCACCAAAGCGCTTAACCCCACGACGTTTCGCGTTCGAGTCTCTGCCGTTACTAGTGGAGCCACCGGCTTTTTTATGTGCCATATCGGGAGTATTTTAAGGATTCTTGCAGTATATGCAAGGAATACTGAGAAAAATTGGTTGCGGGGGCTGGATTTGAACCAGCGACCTCGAGGTTATGAGCCTCGCGAGCTACCAGGCTGCTCCACCCCGCGTTGCGCAAGCATTTAAGCAGTATTGCCCTTTCTACGCAAATATTAAAGCCCCATCTTTATCTCTTCAATCTTTTCTCTATGGAACAAATAGAGCTTCCAATGCTCTAAAGTGGGCATTTGACGGAGAAGTTCGTAATAGGCGGCTTCTTGCTGCTCGGTAGGGGCAATTTGCGGTTTATTGAGAATAAGAGGGTTATCTGGCGTTGTTGTGATGATCAGGGTTTTTTCTCCAGGGCGTACAAGATTGAGGTTTTCCTTGGCGTATTTATCCTTATATTGAGCACTCCTAAAGTGCTCTAGATCCTGATATCCCTGGTCTATTTGCATGCGTAATATCTTATTTTGCTTAGATATTCCCTCAAGGGTTTGCTCAAATAGTAGGTTTCTGTAAAAGGATAGTGCCAGTCCAAATGCCATAAATCCCACTACAGAAAGCCCAATGACGATCGTCAATTGTTTGGAAAGTGGTTCGAGATGTTGGTAGGACATTGCCGCAATAGTAGAGTATTCTGGTGCTCTATGAAAATCTACTGCTCAGGTATCGGTGGCATTGGGCTCTCTGCGTACGCAGCCCTTCAGAATGTGAGTGGTCATACAGTGCTTGGAAGCGACAAGAATTCTTCTGCGCTTACAGCAGATTTACAGTCACAAGGTATCGAGGTATTTGAAAATCAAGATGGTTCACATGTTCCAAGTGATGCAGATTTGTTTGTGTACTCAGAAGCTATCCCCGAGAGTGCTCCTGAACGCGTAAAAGCCGAGGAGCTTGGAGTAACACAGCTCAGTTATTTTGCGGCCCTTGGAGAGCTTAGCAAAGATCACACCGTAGTTGCGGTATGTGGAACGCATGGAAAGTCCACAACAACTTCTATGGCAGCGCAAGTTCTTATCGATGCAGGGAAAGACCCGACAGTTATTGTTGGAACAAAAGTTCCACAGCTTGATGGAAGGAATTGGCGAAAAGGGGACTCGGAAATCTTCTTACTTGAAGCATGCGAGTATCGAGGATCGTTCCTCAATCTTCACCCGGATATTATTTTAATGACGAATGTCGATGGAGATCACTTTGATGCGTTCGACAGTCTAGAAGATTATCAGAATGCTTATGGGGAATTTATCGATCGACTTCCAGAAGATGGAGTGGTTATTACGCATATGAATGATTCTGATTGTAAGCGCGTTGCAGGTTCTAATACGATTGATGCAGATCAATTGTCACTCCCAGAACTTTCTGTTCCAGGGTTGCATATGCAGCAGAATGCTCAACTTGTGTCAGCACTTGCAGATCATCTTGCTATCGATGCTGCTGATTCTTTAAAGAAATTTACAGGTACGTGGCGTCGATTTGAAATCAAAGGTGATACAGACCAAGGTGTCACTGTTATTGATGATTACGCTCATCATCCCGTAGAGATAGCGGCAACTATTGCTGCAGCACGGCAAAAGTATCCTGGTAGGCGACTTGTGTGTTTGTATCAGCCGCATACGCATGAGAGAACTATTCGCTTTTATAACGATTTCCTCATTGCATTTGATGCAGCGGATCTTGTTGTAACGACAGATGTCTACGATGCACGTCCAGATATAGAAGATGAGACAATTGATATAAAGCAGTTAACTCAAGATATCCATGCAGAGAGTATCTATGGAGGATCGCTTAGTGAAGCCAAAGAGAAACTCTGTTGTTCATTATTACAACAGAATGATGTCTTGGTTGTTATGGGTGCTGGAGATGTTACGCAAGTAGCAGCTGAGCTTATTGGCTAACCTTGCCGCGCGCTTCTTCAGTGTCTTCTATGTAGAGTTCGATTGCTTTAGCGATAATCTTTGCCATTTCTGCACGGTTAACTGGGTCATTAGATCGGAAGTCTCCTCCAGAATCTACGAGACCATCTGCAGCTGCTGTTTCGATAGCGTTTGCATATTTATCAGTAGGCTTTATGTCGCCAAATGTTTTTCCTTCTGCCCAGACAGTGCGCACGTTCATTGCTCGTAAAATTGTAGCAATTACTTCTCCGCGCGTTGCAGGCCTAGAAGGATCTACTCTGCGGTCTCTCCATACCTCCCACCATAGCTGCTCTGCAGATGCGAAATATCGTTCGAACCACTGATTTTTTGCTCTAGTGTTAATAACAGGAACACGGACTTTTTCTTCATCGATTCCACTAAACTCATGGGCCACCTTAGTAAGTTGTGCAACGGTTACATTATCTGTAGGACCAAATAAACCGTTGGGGTTTCCGGAGCGGTCTTGGTATCCACTAATAATTGCAGCTTTTGCAACTGTGTAGACATATGGCGCATACCATTCACTAATCTTTACATCTTCAAAGATGACAGTTCTTCCATCAATAGTTACTGTTACGAACTCCAGAGACTTCTCTTGCTGCTTACCAATATCAGTATCCTTGAGGTTGTCACAGACTATGTCTACAGAAAGAGTAATGCGGCTGTCCTTCTCTAGTCTGTCAGATTGAGCAGGCATTTTTGGACATCCTTCAATTTCTTCAAAGTATGCAGTCCACTGACCAGCAGGCCCATTGTATGACGTAGGTGTTTGTCCAACGTGTACAGTTTCATTTGGTCCTTTTAGGGTAAATGTTAATCCAGATGGTGTACTGTTTACTGCGATCTTTCCTGTTCGAGAATAGGTGTATGTTATTTTAATCAGATAGCGATCTAGTCCATCAAGAGGGATAGAGATTTGTGGACGTTCTACGGTCTCTACGAGTTGTCCATTGAGAAGAAGTTCTATGATCGCAGATGTTCCATCGGGTAATTGCGATGAGAATGTATACATTCCTCCCTCTAGTTCTTCGAATGAGAAATTCTGTTCCTCGCCTTCTGTCCGTACGTTTCCAGGCCTAACTAGTGTCCATGTTCCATAGACATCTCGGTCTTCTTCTGGCGGTATTTGCTGCAATGAAATACTTCCTATTCCCTCAAGCTCTTGAGCTTGTAGCTGAGAGATGGGGGCAAAAGTAAGTGCGAGGCTTGTAACAACTAAAGAGAAGAAGAGCTTTTTCATAGGTGGAGTTGAGAAGGTTTTGAGTGTCTATTTTGAGGCTTAGGCTTCTAAAGTGCAATACTCAAAATTGTGTTTTATGCTCAGAACCGACAAAGCAGCCTTTCGGCTGCTTGGACGGAACCCTTCCTATTTCTTAGGAAGTCTTTTTATACTGATTGCTTTCGACTGATTGTGAGGTTCGTAATAAGGGCAGCACCGATTAGGGCTGCAAGAGCGAAGAGTACATCGTACTTTCCTCCAGTTTGTGGCATGTATGCGATTCCAACTCCAGCTACAGAACTCCAAGCCTCTGGGTAGAGATCGAAGTCTGCTTCGTCACTGTAAGCGTGAGCCATAAAGACAATACGGTCACCAGCAACGAGGTGGTCTTTTGCACGAGCAGTAAAGGTTGTAGTCCAAGACTGACCAGCGAAGAGCTCTGGAACGTTCCATACGATTTCGTTTCCAGCAATGACACCACCGTCAGTAAGAGGCTGAACGATATCAACCATCTCTGGGTTATAACGGTCTACAACATCAATGTTGTGCAGTGTTCCACGAGTCATGTTAGAGATTGAAACGGTGTAACGAATGTGTCCACCAGCAACAACTTCTGACATAGAGCTTGTCTGAACAATGCGCTTTGCAGGCATATCAACGTGAGCGTTTGGAGCTACGTATGGAGTACGTGGTGTATCTGTACCGATACGCTCAGCCGTACGTCCTGCAAGAGGAATACGCTGTTCTCCACAAGTGAAGTCAGACCAGAAGATAAGACGGCTACCGTAGATAAGTTCACGCTGGATATCTTTTTGTACTTCACATGAAGGCTCGATATCGTAACGAACTTTGTACGTTACAGGAGGCATGTCAGCAAAGATCATTGGTGTAACACCTGTGAAGGTGCTTCCATCTGCAAGGCTTTCCATTGTGAAGAAAACATTTGCAGGATCTGAACGTACTTCTACGTTTCCTGTGTAGGTAAATTCAATGTTTAGGCGGTATGAAGAGTCATCAACAACTTCGAAGTCGATGGTGTTTCCTAATACCTCTTGGATTACTGTTCCACTACGAACGAGGGTCATCTTTGTAAATGATCCCGCTGGGTTTGTAATAGATACTGAGTAATCTCCTGCAGTAAGATCATTTAAGAGCTTAGTCTTAAGTGAGCTTCTGAAAGTAGCATCAGCAGGCATAGATACAATCCAGTGACCAAATTCCCCGACAGGGCTTGTCTGATCAATAAAGAGTGTACCTCCAGCTGCGTAAGCTTGGTCAGCTATTCCAACGCTCATGAGGAGAGCGATGCTTGCGAGCCCGGTGGATAAAGCTTTAAGAGTTCTCATAGGTGAGAAAGTAGACAGTTGTACCATGGCGAAAGGGGGTAAGGCCACGAAAATAGGAAGACTATTAAAACACCATAATTTATATATGTCAAGCATAGTCTACATCTACAGCCTGTCTTTTAGCCCGTTTTGCCAATTCTCGACCAAATCTTCTAGTTTCTGATCAATTAGTGACGTTTGGCCCTTTGAAATCTTCAAGGATGGGGTACTAGTGGTTTTACCTATCTGAACTGCCTCAATTCCTGCTTTCTGGGCATTAGACATAACAGAAGAGGCCTTTTGAGCATCTACTTCTACTAGGAACCCGTGAGACTCACTAAAGAGCAGTTTGTCGCTTCCTAGAGGGCTCTCTATGGCATCTAGATCCATTTCTAGTCCTATAGATCCACCTTGGCGCCTCTGAGGAAGAGTCATCTCAAAAGCGGCGAGAGCTAAGCCTCCTTCGGAGATATCGTGACACGATTTAATGTCTCCTGTGGCTATAAGATCAAGTACAAGCTGTAACATAGCATTGGTCTTTTTAAACTCTGGTTTTGGTACGTTTGCTCCTAGGACACTATCTCGGTCGGCTTCAGAAAGCTCTTCTAGCATCTGGTAGTACGCAGATCCTCCACATTCATCAAGACGTTCTCCTATCAGAATAACTGCTGAATCTGAAGATTTCAGCTGCATGGTAACTGCTTTTCTGGCATCAGGGAGTATTCCTGTACAAGAGACTATTGCCGTAGGGTCGATGGATGATCCATCTGGTTGTCCATTGTATAAGGAGACATTCCCAGAGATAACTGGAACAGGTTCGCCATCAAACTGAATAGATTTTCCTGCATCAGCAATTCCCTGTACTCCAGCCTCAAGTTCTGCGAGTTGCTCAGGGATTTCTGGATTTCCGTAGTTTAAGCAATCGGTCAGAGCTCTTGGTGTTCCTCCAACGGCAACAACGTTACACATCGACTCAACTGTTGCATTTACTCCTTGCCAGTACGGGTCGATGCGTCCGTATCGTCCGTTTCCATCTCCGGCGATTGCTACTCCTCTCCATTTTTCTTCTTCAGAAAGTTCCCACCCGGGGTGCGTTCCATCGAGTACATAACTTTCTAGATCTTGTAGCGGGGCTATTACACCTGCATCTGCTTCTCCCGCTTCTATAATTCCGTTTCCGATAACGTTTTTATCAAAGTGTAAGAAGGCAGGGGATTTAGAGGCATGGTTTGGATGACTGATCATTGCTTCGAACACCGCTTGTATCTTGTAGGTTGATCCTTGCACGCTTATGGTATCTGCATCACACGTTACTTCGGGTTCAGATCGTTCTTTTACCTGTAAGTCTGTTGGTCTTTTGTATTGAATTCCACAGGTGAGTGCCTCTGCAGATGCTTCACACACGACTTCTCCTTTATAGGTACAGGTGTACACACCGTCCGTTGTTACTTTTCCGACAAGGCTAGCTCTAGCATTTTCCATAACACTTGGCAGATCCCATGTCTCATTAAAGTGCGTGAGGATATGCTCGGTGAGATCTGGATGACAGGTGAAACAAAGCCTCTCCTGTGTTTCTGCACAGGCGATCACTTCTGCAGGAAGCCCTTGCAGCCCTACATGAACATTATCCAAATTAACCGTAGCACCAAACCCTTGGTCTACCACTTGTTCGACAGATGCACACACCACTCCACCAGCTCCTAAGTCTTTACAGCTGATCTTATCCAATTTACCTTCTGCCACTAGCCAGTCAAATAGTGCATAGAAAGAGGCAAGGAGATGCCTTTCTAGGAATGGGTTCGGCTCTTGGACAGCACCAGAGTTTTGCTCGCTCTTTTCTTCTTCCATAGAAGCTGAGGCAAAGGATGCTCCTCCGAAACCAGATCTATCGGTTGGTTTTCCTACGAGGATAATGTCGTAGCCAACTTCTCCTGCTTCCTTTGGACAGTAGCTATGAATAATTTCATCTTCTCTTACTATTCCGAGTGCGATGGCATTTACGAGACAGTTACTGTTATAGGAACTGTCGAACACCGTATCTCCTCCAAGGTTTGGAACCCCTAAAGGGTTTCCGTATCCACCAATTCCTCTGATGATTTCTTTAGCGATAGTCTTAGACTCTTTTGTTTCTAAGTCTCCGAGTCGCAACATATCCATACAACCTATTACGCGAGCTCCCATACAAACAACATCGCGGACGGTTCCTCCAACTCCTGTAGCGGCACCTTCAAACGGAACGATTTGACTTGGGTGGTTATGGGATTCGTGTGTCACAACAAATCCCCATCTCTTCCCGTCTTCTCCGTCGGTAATC
The DNA here is from genome assembly GCA_018652955.1 of Candidatus Peribacter sp. GTDB lineage: Bacteria > Patescibacteriota > Gracilibacteria > Peribacterales > Peribacteraceae > UBA2170. Next base: position 159,448 of record JABIBA010000009.1, read on the forward strand.
GCTACGATTCCACTATCTTCAACGGGGCCGAGAATTATATGCTTACCTTCTGTAACAAAGTTTTTTAAAAACCTGCGAGAAGATTTGTAGCTACAGTGTTCGCTTCCTTGTATTCCCCAGATAACCGCTTCTGTAAGTGTTGGGTCTCTCCCAAGGAGTTCTACAATCTTCTTTCCTTCATCTACGGTAAGTCCTATTTGATATTCTTTTAAGAGCGCAGAAATTTCGTCGTCACTCGCGGTCGAGAACGGAAGTGTTTTGATGGTAGGGGATATACTCACGTATAGAGTATGCATCATCTTTGATGCCTTGAGAATCAAGTTTGGTTTGCATTTTAAAAAAGGCGGAGTGGGAGCCGCACTTTTTTCATGAGGAGGGACTTGTGCCTGTAATTCCTCATGAGTCGTTAGGTCCACCTAATACGGGAGCAACCCCGCGAAATCTGAACCTGGCTGCTGAGCTACTCACAGGTGTGAAAGCCCTTGAAACGACAGTACTTTTCCCACTCTGCCTCCTAGAGATACCCTGTGCATCTCTGCACCTGTGCTGCGGGCAAGCGCAGACAGGATACCTCTCAGCGTAGATCTGAAAGATGAGTGTACGTTAGCTATCCTTCACATGCTTTACAAACTTTTTTTAGGTTGAGTTGCTGGGCTGCATTCATGCTGTGCTGGTAGTAGAGGGTTTTGATTCCCTGCTTCCATGCTGTTATATAGAGCTCGTTGATCTCTTTTACAGGGGTATCTGGATGCACGATGATATTGAGCGACTGTCCTTGGTCGATAAACTCTTGCCTAGTGGAGGCTTGGTAGATTATTGCGAGTTGATCGAGTTCGGGGTAGGTCTTAAAGACTTCTTTCTCTTCTTCGGACAGGAAGTCTAAGTGCTGACAAGATCCGTCATGGTCTCGAATGTCTTTCCAGATATCATCGGTGTTCTGCCCCTTTTCTTCGAGAAGCTTTACAAGGAATGGGTTTTTGATTGTTGTTTTCATTTTCTGAATATCTTTGACGTAGCAGTTTGACCACACGGGTTCTATTCCTTGAGACACTTGTCCTAAAATAAATGCAGAGGATGTTGTCGGGGCTACTGCCATCAGCGTGGTGTTTCTTCTTCCGTATCCTTTAAGTACTTCTGGCTCTCCATATTTTTCTGCCATTTCTCCGGATGCTGCATACGCGCGCTCTTTGATCAATTTAAAAATATCGTGATTGAGTTTTGCAGCTTCTCTACTTTCGAACGTGATCATATTTTTCTGTAAGTAGGAGTGCCACCCAAGAACCCCGAGGCCGAGTGCTCTGTGATTTTTAGCAAAGTTGTATGCGCGCTCCATAAAGAGGAATGTTCTCTGATCATCTCTTTGATCTGAGTCTCGGTACGCTTCGAGTTTTTCAAGAAACTCAGAGACTACAGCGTCGAGGAAGTACGCAAGGGTTTGCACGGCGTCAGTATCTTTCCACTCGTCGTAGTGCAAAATGTTTATCGAAGAGAGGACACAGACAAACGAAGCATCTTCGGAACTTGGTAGCATGATCTCTGTGCAGAGATTGCTCGCTCGAATTTTCATGTCTTTCTCTTTATATACTTCTACGGTGTTGTTGTTTACGTTATCGGTAAAGAAGATGTACGGGTATCCTATTTCTCCACGCTTCTGAATTACTTTTGCCCAGAGAGCTCGTTTGTCGTCATCTCCGTCGATCATCTCTTTCATCCACTCGTCGCCGACACATACTCCGTGGGTGAGCTTTTGAATGGGGTTTCCCTCTGTTCCAATCTCTAGGAATTCATCTGCGTCTGGATGTTCTATAGGAAGGTACGGAGCAAATTGCCCACGACGTGTTGCTCCTTGGCTGACGATGTCGACCATTTTATCAAAGAGCTGCATAAAGTGTACTGCTCCAGATGATGCTCCATTATTTTTTATTTCAGATCCCCTGTGACGTAAATCGCCAAAGTAGCCAGATGTTCCACCTCCGAGCTTAGACATCATTCCTACTTCTGCCTCGGTAAACAAAATTTCTCCCATGTCATCTCCAATAAACGATCCGAAGCAACTAATAGGAAGGCCACGCTTTTTTCCAAAGTTCGACCACACCGGAGAGGCTAGTGAATAGTATCCTTTAGACATGTAGTCGTAGAACTTGTCAGCAAATCCATCTACACCATTTAGTTCCTGCGCTCTATCTGCTATTTCGCGAATACGTTCTTCTGGAGTTGTTCCTTCGACGAGGTATCCAAGTTCTAAAAATTTTCTACTATTTTCTGTAAGCCATTCCATAGGTGGTGGGGAGGGGGTGGGATTAAAATAAGTCAGCACTCGTGACGCTCTTGCTTCGTTTGTTGTAGTTCACAGACCTCTTTACAAAGAAGTCGCCGTGCTTGGTTCCAATGATTTCATCGTCAAACCAGTCAGACTGTGCGACGAGTGCGTTATCTGTTTCGAACACAGGTTCGATATCGATACTTTTAAGAGAGTTATTGAGTCGGTTTTTTATGAATTCAAGAATGACGTCTTTTGGGAGGAAGTCGAGTTCCCCTTGTTCGAAGATCCAGTCTATTATTTTACTTTCCGATTCGTATGCTTGCTTGCAAAGCGCTTGCACATTCTTGTTGTGCTCTTCGTTGAACCAGCTTGGGTTTTCCTTCTTGATGATATTAATAATTTCTATTCCAAAGTTTCCATGAATTTGCTCTTCTTTAGATGTTGCCTCTACAACGTTGGAAATTCCTTTGAGCGAGTCACGGTGCTTATTAAACGCCATGATAATAAGGAACTGAGAGAAGAGAGACACATGCTCTATAAAGAGAGAGAACAGCAGCATAGATTGTGCGTACTCTTCTTTGTCTTCACTCTGCGCATTTTTGAGGGCGAGCTCTAGATAGTGCACGCGCTCCATCATGACAGGGTTATCGATAATACCTTCAAACTCTTCGTTGAGTCCTAAGATCTCAAGCAAATGAGAATATGCATCGTGGTGCCTCACTTCACTCTCGGCGAATGTTGCTCCTACAGCTCCAATTTCTGGCTTCGGCATTTTGTTGTAGATGTTTCCCCAGAATGTTTTTACTGCAACTTCGATCTGAGAGATCGCCAGCATAGTGTTCTTAATAGCATTTCTTTCTGCGGCATTGATTCCTACCTTAAAATCTTGAATATCACTCGTGAAGTTAAATTCTGTATGGATCCAGTATGAGTGACGGATAGCATCTGTATATTCAAGAAGTTCTGAGTATTCATAGGGTTTTAAGCAAAGACGTTTTTTAAAGATATCACGCTTGCGGTCTGCAGCTCTGTTCGCTCTATACAAGATGTACACTTTCGCAACGTTATGGAAATTGCTACTCATCAAAGACTCTTCAACCGTGTCTTGGATGAGTTCGACATCGATGAATTTATTATCAGATGCAAGCTTGATGATGTTTAGCAAAACAGTGTGTACAACAATTGCAATATTACTTTGCATGTACGGTTCTAGTGTTTCTGTTTCGGTGAGTTCGAAGGTAGATCTAAATGCTGCCTCTATTGCATCAGCGATTCGTTTTTCATCGAAGGCAATTGCGCTTCCATTTCTTTTCTTCACGACGATTGATTTTTGAATAGCCGAGAGAACTGAGCCGTGATCTGTTTTGAATGCGGTAGACATATGCGTGGGGTTGAATAAGATTGAGTATGGATTATCTAGTGTCTGCATGCAAACCTCGACACAACATGTTGTGTATTTGAAGTTTTGCTCTTCATCTACACGTTTTAAAACTTTACAAAATATCGTGCCAAAGAAATTCATTATTTGTGGCAAGAAGGTTTTTGTTTGATATGCTACTTATATCAAAAAGATTCTCTCTCACTTTGGCCAAAATCGTATCCTCGGTGGAGCAGCCGTTTTGGCGGTTATGCAACTCGGTGCTTCTATTATGGGACTCGTCCGTGATAGAACTCTTGCGTCCACATTTCCAGGACTCGACACAGTAGATGTCTACATCGCTTCGTTTCGTCCTTCGGACCTCTGTTTTCAAATGATGATTATGGCAGGGTTCTCGGTAGCACTAGTTCCGATGCTTGCGGCCTACCATGCAGAGGATAAAAAGAAAGAGATGAGTGAGCTCTTAAACTCAGTAGTTTCGTTGGCTGCAGTGGTCTTTGGAATAGTTGCCATAGTGCTCTGTATATTTATGGATCAGCTCGCTCCGTATCTTGTTGGATTTACAGGAGCTTCATTAGATCTTTATATAGACTTCGCGCGTCTCGCACTTATTACGAACTTCCTCTTTGTCTTTGGAAATGCCTTTGGACAATACTTAATTACCGTTCAGCGGTACTGGGTCTATGGAGTTACTCCTATGCTTTATACGCTTGGGACAATTTTGGGAACGATCTATCTTACACCCGAGCACGGTGCTTACGGACCGATGTATGGAACACTTGGAGGAGCGGTGATCTATGTAGTGCTGCGCTTGTGCGCTGTTGGTAGCTTTAAGATTTCTCTTGGTCTGCATCCAGACTTAAAAGAATTACTGAGTTTGATGTGGCCACGTATGGCAGCTCTTGGAGCTCTGCAAGCACAGCTTCTTCTGTTTGATAAAGTAGCCTCTGGACTCGATGCAGGATCTGTTACGATAAATGCATACGCGAGGAACTTTCAGGCAGTTGCAGTAGGAGTAGCAGGGATAGCTCTTGCTCAGTCTGCATTCTCTTTACTCTCTCAGGCTGCTGCCAAAAAAGAAAAGAAGCGCTACTACATTTATCTGCGCAAAGGCATTCTCTTTATGTTGATAATGACAATCCCTGGTGCAGTTGCTCTGTATTTCCTTGCACCGGTTGCAGCAAGCCTCGTCAGTCTTACGCACGTGCTTCCAATCTTTTCGCTGTGCTTACTCTTTTACTGCATCTCGATTCCATTCGAAAGTATCAATCATTTATTGCTTCGCGCATTCTATGCCACTAAACATACAGTTACGCCTGCGATCTTTAGTGTTATTAATGGTCTCAGTGCTATCACCACTGCCTGGTATTTGGCTCCAAAGTTTGGCATTTACAGCCTTGCGATTGGTTTTGCTGTGGGGCAGGTGATTCAACTTATCGGGTTAAGCCTTATGCTGCCAAAAAGAGTTCGATCAGTAATGAATTCTTAGTAAAAACTGTTGTTCAAAATTACAACAGATTTAGTCAGTTACCTCAAAGGATGATGAGTTTTTAGGCTTTGCTACAGCAACTTCTACTTCTTCTACTTCTGCATTTTCTGGTCCTTTGTGGCACCAATCGAGGAATTTTTGTATTGCTTCTTCCTCTCCTTCAGCGAAAATCTTTACACTGTCACTTCTGCGTCTGCAGTTTCGTACCCAACCTTTTACACCAAGCTCATCTGCTTTTTCTTTTGTGGATACCCTAAAGAAGACTCCTTGGACGAGGCCGTTTACGCGAATCTGTTTGGCGATCATCAATTTGATTATACATCAACCTCTTCAATTGAATACATTTCTACGTAGAGCTGTAAATCATCTTTGTGCTTTCGCGGTATGTTTGAATTATCTAGGGCCAATTGAATTTCTGACCTAGCTGCAGCCATAGCTTCATCAACTTCGAACCCAGGTCCTGCCATTTTTCTTACAAAATCAATTCCCTTATCTATTCGATTAGCAAGCTCAACAGCAGTTTCCCACTTCGCATCTCCCATTGCAGGATTAGCCGGGCTCCATTGATGTCTAAATCGACTAAGTTCAGCACTAACCATATTGTTAGTGTCTACCTCTGGTAAATCTTCTCCTGGTCTAGGCATGTGCATAATTGGGAAGCTGCTTATTTCTTCTTTGCCTGTGTAAAGTCGAGCTCTACAGGTGTTTCTCGGTCGAAGATCAGCACATTAACAGAGATCTTTCCTTTGTTAATATCGACACCGTCAACTGCACCTTCGTAGTTCTTAAATGGTCCATCGACGATAACCACGAGGTCACCAACTTGGAAGTCTGATTTGAATTTAGCTTCTTGTTCTCCTACACGGCGTTCGATCACTCCGAATTCTTCTGGAGTAACAGGTACTGGAATGTTTCCAGATCCTACGAACCCTGTAACGTTTGGTGTGTTTCTAACTAAGTACCAACTTTCGTCGGTAACAATCATGTCCACAAGAACGTATCCTGGGAAGAGCTTCTTCTCTTCTTCGGTTGGTTCTCCTTTGCGGAAGGTGAGTTGTTTTTCTTTAGGAACTTGAATATCAAAGATGTAGTCACCCATACCAAAGCTTTCAATACGCTGCTCAAGAGCTTCTTTTACAGCATCTTCGTATCCTGAGTATGTGTGAACAACATACCAATTTCTTCCTGCGGACGGATCTTGCTTTCCCATAATGTATTTAGTAAGTGAGTGAGAGAAGGACTTTGACGACTTGGTTCAATGCGTAGTCGATTCCACCAAAGGATATGGCTACGGCTGTAGTAAATCCGATAGTGATAATAGAAAGACGGATTGCCTGCTGGCGGGTAGGCCAGCGAACGTGTCGTAGTTCGATTACTGCTTCGTTGATGTAGGTTCCAATATTCATAGATTTGCTTATTAAAAAACCCCTCAGAGGGGATTTACGTAACCATTATACACCCCAGGCTACCATACGCAAGGAATTTGGCAGTTTCCTTAGATGCCATAAATAGGGGATTCGAGGGCATGAAACTTACGCAAAGGGAGTGCTACTAGCCAAACTCGACCTAATATACTGTCTTCGAGGACGTAGGGAATCGCATCTCCTGATCCATCGCGGAAACTACGGCTATCCAGGCTTCCTTGGCGATTGTCTCCAAGTAGGAAATATCGGCCTTCTGGGACTGTATACGAGATATACTTATCGTTTCCAGAGCTCGGAGGAGCCTGAAACGTCTTTCCTGCATTTTTACTATTGAGATAGGTTTCGTCTATGGCAACCTGTTCTTGCGTACCCTCTGGGCGCACAAAGACAAATCCTCCCTCTATAACAATGTGGTCTCCTGGGATTCCGATTACCCGTTTTACATATGGTCTTTTTGGGTCATTAGGTGGCCGAAAGACGACTACGTCGCCTCTTTCTGGAGAGCCAGTGTGATAGGCAAGTTTATTGATGATGATGTACTGCTTATGCTCGAGTGTTGAGAGCATAGAGTTTCCTTCTACTTGAAATGGTGATACAAGGAATGTTCGGATGACCGCTACAACACCCACAATAATGACGATGTTTAGTAATACATCGAACAGGTGGAACCAGAGACCGTGTTGTTTGGCGGTTTTCATGTAGTTAGTATAGGACGAAAGTTCCCAATTTCCCAATTTCCCCTATACTCTTACTGTGCTCGTAGGTCAGAAACATTTTCACCGGCATGTCGACGATGATGAAGAGATCATCATGGTTGTTCACAAGCATTGGATTTTAGGATTGAAGTATCTCTTCTGGCCAATATTAGCATTAGGATTTTCTTGGGTGCTCTTTGCATTTGTACAAAATAAATTTATTTTTTATGTCGCAGCCCTCTCAAGTCTTGCAACGATGGTATGGGCATTGCGCAGTTTTTATGATTACTATCTTGATGCGTGGATTATTACGGACCAGGGAATTATCGATGTAGAATGGCACGGTTGGTTTCACCGCCAATCGACACGAGTTTTGTATAGTGATATTCAAGGAGTGAGTTATGAGATTCAGGGAGTACTCGGAACCATGATGCGTTTTGGAACTATCGGAGTAGAAAAAATATCTACGGGAAGTGTTCTGTCTATGGATAGTGTAAAAAATCCTCGCGCTATTGAAGCTATTATTTTACAGGCGATGGAAGGGTACTTGCACGGTAAAAACTTAACGGATGCAAAGCATGTTCAAGATATCTTGGCGCAGCTTGTTGCAAGGGAGGTAAACCTAGAACAGTTTGAATCTGATGAAGATGATGAAGACGAGTATGAAGACGACGATGACGACGACGATTATCTTGATGACGACGACGATGATGAAGATACTTAAATCTCTATTTTCACTTCTTCTTGGAAAGAAGAAAGTACCTCTTCATGCGAGGCCTCGCGTTCGCTCGCTGGTGAGTCATATCCAATCGATAGATGACCCTGCTAAAAAAGTACTTGAAGCAGATAAGGTATTGCATGAAGCGTTAAAATCGTTTGGATCTAATAAGTCGATGGGGGATTTGCTGAAGCGATATGGATCGAAATTGCCAAACGAGCAGCCCGTGTGGAAAGCACATAAGCTTCGCAATCGCATTGCGCATGAGCCTCAGGTGACTGTCTCTAAGCAAGAGGCAGAAATTGCCGTTTCAGCCCTACTAAAAGCCACGCGTTCTCTGTTATAATTTTCCTATGAAGCCCTCTCTAGTCATCTTTGGCCTTGGAAATCCTGGAGCTCAGTACGAGCGTACTCGGCATAATGCAGGGTATCTTGCCTTAGATGTTTTAAGTAAAGAGTTCGGCCAAGACGAATGGCAGGATAAGCAGAAATTTGATTCATTCATACAAGAGGCACGAGTTGGAGTTGCTCCTGTACTCCTGGTAAAACCAAAGACATTCATGAATCTCTCTGGTGACTCTGTACGAAAAGTAGTGGATTTTTACAAGCTCGATGCAGCAACGCAGATACTAGTTCTGTCTGATGATATTGATATTGCACCTGGAGAACTCAGGCTGCGCATGAAGGGAGGCCCAGGGACGCATAACGGACTTAAATCTATAGTCGATGGTTTCGGGGAAGACTTTCCTCGTATCCGTATAGGACTTGGAGGTGCTCCTGCCGGACAAGACTTAAGCAACTGGGTACTGAGTACATTTATGAAAGAGGAAATTGATACGCTGTCAGAAAGCTTTAAAGAGCTTCCAAAGATGATTGAGGAATTTGTATTAGGGGAAAGCTCGTAGTTTACTTTCTTCTTCGTCGGATCCAACTCAGTCCTCCAGCAGCTCCTGCTCCTATTACTGCTACAGCAGCAGGCCCGGTTTCACCCACTGGACCTCTTCTTGTTACGAGTGGTTGCAACTGTGCAAGCGGCAACTGGAAGGGGAGTTGTTGGTAGCTTGGATACTGAGGGAAGCCAAATTGCTGAGAGCCTGCAACTTGTGGAGACTGACTATAAGGAGAGCCTGGGAATTGCTGGAATTGTTGGAGTGCTGCAGGCTGCGAAGGATTGGTAAACTCTGCGGCGACTTGTGTAGGAGTGTTTTGCTCAAAAGCGATCTGCGTTGGTGTTGGTTGCTCTACTGATTCTTCTTTGCAGTACCTATCGCAACCATCTCCACTAAGGCGGTTTCCGTCGTCGCACACTTCTGCTGAATCTACTATTCCGTCACCACATGAGTATTGCTGGCAGTTAGGCCTACAGTTCGCATCTGGTGAAGTAGAGTTTCGTGCTCCGTCATCACAGCTTTCACCTGGGTCAATTTTTCCATCACCACAAGAACGAGAGGAGAGTAAGCAGTCTACGCAATCATATGGAAGTGTGCTGTCGTGTACTGCTTGTTCACACTGTTCTCCAAGTAATACTTGCACAACTCCATCACCACATATGCCTATTTCCATAAGACACGTAGAGCTGCAACCATCGTTATCGCGTCGGTTGCTATCATCACATTCCTCATTGCTTTCACGTAAACCATTTCCGCAGACAGATGCAGCGGCTACGAGAACTTCTTCTGTATCAACTTGGTTTTTTCGGACACCGTCGTCATCTACACCATCTCCATCATCATCGTTTGAAGAGCTGTCATCGTCATCATCATTTCCAATAGTTTTACCATCATCATCCTCAATTTGTATGCTTATTTGAGAGCTAGAAGCAGGTGTATCGTCATCATCATCTGTTACTAAGGTAATTTCTGGTAGACAGGCACTACTACATCCATCGCCATTGAGGGCGTTACCATCGTCACAGATTTCATTGAGATTGATGATTCCGTCTCCACAGATAGGATCAGCATTCATCGTTTCAGATGATGAGCTATAGGCGATTATAGTTTCTTTTGTACATTCAAATGTGCACCCATCTCCGTTCAATACATTTTCATCGTCACATTCTTCATCTGCTTCTAGTACTCCATTACCACAGGAAGGAAGAGGCTCGATGATACAGAATTTGCTACACCCATCAGCGTCCAATCGATTTCCATCATCGCACTGTTCAGGGAATTCTTGGAATCCATCACCACATTTCTGAAGAGGATCTTCACTTGATGCAGTGCTTGTAGTGACTTCTGATGTAAAGCTAATCCCAGAAGAGAAAGAGCCTTCGTCACCACCCTCAACACCTCCCTCTTCACCACCTTCATCATCTCCCCCTTCATCTTCATCTGGCTCAGGCTCAGGTTCTGGCTCAGGTTCTGGCTCAGGTTCTGGCTCCGGCTCTGGTTCTGGCTCCGGCTCTGGTTCTGGTTCTGGCTCTGGCTCCGGCTCTGGTTCTGGTTCCGGCTCCGGCTCTGGTTCCGGCTCTGGCTCAGGTTCTGGTTCCGGCTCAGGAGCTGCAGGACGCTCGTCACCGCTTCCTCCACCAGTAGTATTACTGCCGCCAGATCCACCACCAGCCGCTAGATCCTGACAGTAGGTTGTACATTTTGGGCCACGTTCTCCAGCAGACACTCTGCACACTTGGTTCTGCGGACACCCTGTTGGATTTGCATTTGGATTACAGGCTCCTTGGAACGGAGGTTTACACGCTTCTTGCTGGTTGTTTACCTTCTTTTCCTCTTTAGGAAGAGGGCAGTTATTTTCAACACAAGATCCTCTGCAGCACACTGCTTCTTCGTAAGAGATTTTATCGCCTTCATTAACACAGGATTCGTAGTCACCTCGGTCTCTTCTGCATTCATTAAAGCAGGTTAAGGTTTCCGCATCCGATCCATTGCGGCATTTGCAAACACAAGCAGCCCTACATCCTTCACGAGCGTATTCACGTTTATCAAATTCTTCTGTGCGTATGACGTAATCATCTACTATTTCTTTACATGCATTTAGACAAATGTCATCTAGTCCAGGACTGTTTGGATCGTCTGGGCATTCATCAATAACAGGAGCACACACATTTTTACCGCCTGCAACTCTTTTAACTTTGATCCCTCTATTTAAATTGCAGATACAACTTTTACAGATTCCTTCTTTGTCGAGCTTTGGTATTCCACCTGACTTTTTGCATTTATCAGCCCAAGCAGCTGCAGCATCGTCTGGACCTGCAGCAAGAAGGCTTGCCGCAAAGTTTGGTCCACCGAGTTCTATATCACCCTCTTCCATAATTCCGTTTTCGAGTACTGGCTCACTAGAAAAGTCTGAACATTCATCGTATTCACTTGTATCTTCAGGATTGTATGGAGACCTCTCTCCTGCCTTAGAACAATCTTCGCATTCCCAACATCCGACATCTGCTGCATCGGTGTTTCCATCGTTATCATTATCGCATCCATCATTACAGGCTTTGCAATCTGCTGGGCAATCTTCTGCACACTCATTTGCATCACAGATGCCATCTCCACAGTGTGGCATGACGGCTTCATCTCTACATGCGCTATCACAACCATCTCCATTAGTAGTATTTCCGTCATCACATTCTTCACTATAATTCGTGTCTACTATCCCGTCACCACATCGCATTTCGGTACAGTCGGGACGACATCCCATATTATTATAGTTATCTTCACCTATATCGCACTCTTCATCTCCGTGTATCATTCCATCTCCACATCTTGGTATTGTGCATATATTAGTACAGCCATCATTATCATTAGTATTCCCATCATCACATTCTTCTTTTGGGTGAATGATTGTATCTGAGAAATTTGGGTCGAGAATAGCAGGGTCGACTATTCCATCACCACATCGTCTTATCCTACAGGCATGTGCGTCACCTGGTGGCCGACAAAAGCTATCATCTGTCCATACTCCATCTGGGCTTCCAGTGTCACATTCTTCGTAGGAAGAGTTTGAGTGTCCGTCTCCACAACAATCACAAGAGGATCCATAGCTGTTACTACAGGCAACTGAGCAATTCATTTCCAGGGTTGCTAAGTTGCTTTCACAGAAAGGATCTCCATTGCAGTTCGCCCAGGCAGCAGGTGAGTTCAAGGCCATACAGCGATTTCCACAAGCTGTACAGCTTTCACTTGGGCATGCCTTGGCACTATTAGGAGGTCCGTTTTGATTTTGTACATCATTTACTACGCCTGTGTCACCTCCGCCAACTTGATTAGCTAAAGCACAATCGTCAGAACATGCTGCTTCATCTATGTTATTTGGTAATAAGCATTCAGGCATAGGACCCATGTTTTGACATGCAGCTGTGAACGAATCACAAACATAGCAATCAGCCATTGTGACAAGATATGCCTCTTTGCTTTTTATCTGTCCTTGTAAAGTAAGCCCCACAGCAAGTGCAAGAAGTGCAGTGAGTCCGAGCCAACGATACAGTTGCGGCATCATATCCAATGGAGTGTACCAAGAGCACCTCCTTATAAGGAAATTTGTTGAGTTGCGAAAAATAAAAAACCCCGTGGCGTACACGAGGCTTTTTTTGCGTTTAAACTCTTATTTAGAACAGGAATTTGCGTCCGAACATTCCTCCCATTCCGACTCCTGTCATCATTGTTGTAATCCAGATGACGAGTGGAAGGTTAGTTGTAGTTCCTGCGGCATCGTTATTTCCTGTAGTTGCTGCGATGCGCTGCTGTGGTACTACTGCAACAAGTGTTGAACTATCAGATCCAGTTTGTGGCTTACCACCCTCTTTGTAGAGGTAACTTTCGGACTGTGTAAGACTCTTGATGAATCCTCCAAGTCCAGTTACAGGAGGGGTAGGAACAATAATTACGTGATCATCTGTTCGTGTAATTGTTCCACTTCGAACTGTTGCCGTGTTGCGTACAGATGTACCGCGGGTTACTCCAGACTTGAGTCTTGCGTTGTAGCGAACGACAGTCGTAGAGTTTGCCTTCAAAGTTCCGAGGTTCCAGGTAAGTCGCCCACCTGCATCAGACCCTCCACCAGTATCAGTGATATTTACGTACTGCTCTGGGTAGTCATCTGTAAGTACCGCGTTGTCTACATCTTCTCCACCAGTGTTTCGGATAGTGATGGTGTACGATACCGAGCTTCCAGCTAGGGCTTCTGAGGTGTTTGCAGTCTTATCGATAGTAAGGTCTGGAGTACCGTTATCATCATCGTCATCATCACATCCTCTGTTACGTACTCTTGTTACCTCTGTATCTTCGTCACCGCCACTTACTGCTACACGGAGCCGTAGAGTGTCACCGTCTTTTCCACCGTTTTCTACCTTTACGCGGAGGCGGAGTGTTCGGTTAGAGTTGCGGTTTACCTTTACGTCATCCCATTCGACACGGTCACCACTCTTTTCTTTTCCACCATCGCTTGAGCTCTGGTAGTCGGTGTCGCTATCGAGAATGGCGATAACATCTACTTCTTCGTTAGAGTTAGAAGAGTTTGTGAGGCGGATTTCGTACTCGAGGTCGTCGTCGTGACAGATATCGATAGGGTCTGGATCATCGTTGATCGTGACACGAATGTCATCATCATTATCGTCATCGTCATCTTCCTCGTCGTCATCGTCATCGTCGTCATCGTCATCATCGTCGATACGAGTAGTATCTGTAGCTGATGGTCCGTCGGTAACCTTTACTTCGTTGAAGATTACATCGCCATCGTCTGTCTTATCGTCGATTTCGACCTTCATTTCAAAGCTTACTGTTTCTCCAGCGGAGATATCGAATAGCCATGTAACAGTGCTTCCATTTTTTGCTCCACCGTCACTTGCAGAGATGAAGTCCGTATCATCTGGAACCTTATCGGTAACTTCTACGTTTGTAGCGTCTACAGTAGAGATGTTTCGAATCTCCATCTTGTACGTAAGGTCTTCACCAGGCTCTGCAGTAGTTTTATTATCCGTCTTCGAGATGATAAATCGTGGAGTTCCAAGTGCGTTCTGCTGGTTCTTGAAGGTTACGGTTACACAGTTTCCTCCAGAGAGAACGTTTACCGTTCCGTCTGTAGGAGTAACGTTTTGCTGTGTCCAACCAGTTGGAACAACTTCTGTTACGGTGTGTGACCCTACAGGAACGTTGAGGAATCTTGCATTACCAGCGCTGTTATTTTGTACAGTCTGTGTTCCACCATCGAGTGTGAAGGTGAATTGTGTAACAGGTGTAAGGATAGATCCATCAGACTTGAACGTCTCTTTCTTGATATCGATACATCCTTCGGCAACTGGATCAGTGATAACCTTTGTTACATCATCGTCCTCTGGTCCACCAGTAATAATTACGTGGTTGTAGAGGAAGAACCCATCAGGAGCAGTGTTATCTACAGTGACTTTAACCTCGAGGTTAACAGTCTCACCTGCGTCGATATCAAGAGTCCACTTTACGAGTCCATTTGCAAACGATCCACTGTTTGAGCTTACGAATGTGACTTTCTCTGGAAGTGTATCGATAACTTCTACATTTGTAGCATCGGAGTTACTCGTATTCGTGATAGAGATATCGTACGTAAGTGTCTCTCCAGGTTTTACCGTAGAACGGTTATCGGTCTTAGCGATAGTAAACGAAGGAGTGCTAAGAACCTGTTGGTTCTTGAATACTGCTACTGCACAGTCAGATCCTTCTTGAACTTGGATTACTCCACCAGCAGGTGTTACTGAGAGGAGGTTCCATGTAGCAGGAGTGATTTCTGAAACTGTGTGTGTTCCAGGAGTTACGTTTGAGTAGAGAACACGTCCGTTTCCACTGTTTTGCTTTGGAGTGTTTCCGTCCAACATGAAGGTGAACTGTGGTACTGGAGTGATTTCATCACCGTCAGGTTCAAAGGTTTCTTTGATGATCTCGATACACCCGAGGATGATTTGGTCTATGACGATAGTAGTATCTGTCGCTGATGGACCTCCTGTGATCTCTACATTGTTGAAGAGTGTGCTTCCGTCTACAGCAGTTGCTGATACGTCACCATCAATAGTGAGTGTCTGGGAAGTGCTTGCAGGAAGGTTGATTACCCATGTCACTGTGTGTGAACCTGCGTTGTAGATTCCACCTGAGCTTGCGCTATCGAAGAGTACGTCTGTAGGAAGCGTATCGATGATCTCTACGTTTGTAGCGTTAGTAGTAGAGATATTACTTACAGTTATTTGGTACTGCGTGTCTTCTCCAGGCTCGATAGTTGCCTTGTTATCAGTCTTGTAGATAGAGAATGCAGGAGTGTCTACGACAACAGTCGTGTTGTCATATGCACAGTTGCTTCCACTGTAGATACACGCTTCGTTCGTGAGTACGTCTCCGTTTGAAGCAGTGCTCTTTACTGTACCGTTTACAGTGAGGAGTTCTGTATCGAAGGCGTCGATATCGATTACCCATGTCACAGTGTGTGAACCTGCGTTGTAGATTCCACCTGCACTTGCACTTCCGAAGGTGATATCACTAGGAAGGTCATCTACAACTGTAACGTTTTGTGCGTCAGAGCTTGAGACATTGCTTACGAGTATTTCGTAGTTTACAGATTCGTTAGGTTTTACCGTTGTGCGGTTATCCGTCTTAGAGATTTCGAGAACTGCATCACAGAGTACCTTTGTACTTACTGCGTTACTCCACTCTGGGTTAACACCTGGGTGGTGTGACCATACGTCTGCAATGTTCACGATGTTCTTATTACAGATGGCACTGCTTTCAACTCTGAATGTGAGTTCGAACTCTATAAAGTCTCCAGCTGCAAGATCGAATTCTCCACAGATTACTTCGTTCGTCTGTGTCTCCTCGTAACAACTTGCATCGTTAGCGCTTACGTATTCTAGGTGACCTGGGATTGGGTCGATCATACGGTTACGTGTTGTGTTGTATCCGAGGTTGTTTTCGACACGTACTGTGTAGGTGATAAGGTCACCCTTTGTAGTAGTACTAGGACCATCTTTGAAGATGTTGAGTGTCCCTGTTGCACAGATTACTGTTGTGTAGAATTCATCATCGTTGTTGTATGTTAGTGGGTCGAATGTGCTTGCCCATACTTCTGCAAAGTTTCTAATAGGTTTTGCACAGTGAGCGACGCTCGGTACATCGAATGCTACGTACACAGTGTCAGTGCTTCCTGAAGGAATGCTACTGATACTACAAGCAATGCTGTTTCCAGACTGTACACAGTTGTTGCTGGATTGGTTTGAGTTGTAGGTAAGGTCTGTACGGTTATTCGTATCCTGTATTTGAACATCTGGGATTAAGTCTGTGATAACAACGTTCTGCGCTGCATCTGGACCGTTGTTTGTTACGGTAAGCTCGTAGACAAGAGTGTCTCCTCGCATGATCTGACTGAGTCCAGTTTTTTGGATGCTGAGGTCTGCCTCTGGAACATCACAGATGATATCTACATCTTCTGAGTTTGAGAGTGCAGGACTTGCGTTATCTGCAGTAGCTTCTGCTTGGTTGTAGATAATAGAGTCACATACTGCGTACGGAGTTACTTCGAATGCCAATGTGTACTCGATGTATCCTCCAGCAGGAATATCCTGTGGTCCACATCGTACTTCGTCATTGATGTGGTCGATGCTACAAAGAGGAGAGCTAAGGTCTAGGCGAGGATTAAGAGCAGTTACCAAGCTGTCGAATATATCTACATTTATCGCGTCTGTTGTTGAGGTGTTGTCTACACGGATTGTGTAGAGGATAACGTCTCCAATATCTGCTTCTTGGCGGTTAGCAGTCTTTGTTACTTGGAGCTGAGCATCTGGACATTCAACAGTGATACTTTCAGTGTTGGTGTATCCGTCGATGTTGTTTCCAAGGAAGAGGATCTGAGCAATGTTGCTGATCTGTCCACAGATAGCATAGTTATTTACCGTGAAGTAGATATCGTATGTATCAGTCTGACCAACTGGGATTGGTTCATCTCCACACTTCACAGCGTTTCCTTGCATGAAACAGTCATCATCTGATGGGCTTCCATCGATGAAGGTAAGTCCTGCAGGGATCTGGTCGATAACCCAGAGTCCTGTAAGTTCTGCGTTACCAGTGTTCTCTAGAGAGATTGTGTAGTGGAATGTATCACCAATCTGAAGAGTTTGCTGACTTGCAGTCTTTGTTGCGATAAAGCTTGGATCTGGACAGTCAACAGTTGTACTTACTTGGTTAGTCGTTCCAGTAAGGTTATTGTTGAGGGTAAATATGAGGTCTGCAGTGTTGTAGATGTCTCCTCCACACGTTGCAGTGTTTACAATCGTAAATACTATTTCATATGAGTCGCTTGCTCCTGGAAGGATATCGTCATCTCCACACTTAACATCTCCACCCATCTGGAAACAACGTGCATCACTTGCGCTGTCTACGTATGCAAGTCCTGTTGGGACTGTATCAATAATCCATAGACCTGAGAGAATTGCATTTCCAGTGTTTGTAATATCTATGGTGTAGGTGACCTGTTCACCCTTCTGTGCAGTTGCCTTGTCTACAGATTTTACTGCTGTGAAGTCTGGGTTTAGACAGACAACATCGATACGTTCTGAGTTACTGCTTACAGGTACTGCGTTATCTGCATCTGCTGTTGCTTGGTTAAAGATAGGCAAGTTACATGGAGTGCTTTGGTTCGTCTCTACAGCGATGGTGTAGGTTTCGTCTTCGCCAGTATCAAGGTCGATAGGTCCACAAGTCACGATGTTTCCAACAATAGAACACTCAGGTGAACTAAGGCCTGGAAGGTATGTAAGACTTGAAGGAATCTCATCTGTCACGATTACATCGTGTGCACGTCCGAGTCCTTGGTTCTCTACGAAGAGTGAGTAGTGGAATGCTTCTCCGATACCTACACTTTGCTTGTTGGCAAATTTTTCTAGGTAAAGGCTTGGGTCAGGACAGTCACCAATTACAGTCTGCACTGAGTTACTGAGAGCACCTATGATATTCGTAGTGTCTACAGATGCGTAGTTCTCAATGGTCTCTCCGCAAAGTTCTTGTACGTCGACATCAAATGCGATGACGAATGTCTCTGTAAGACCGACAGGAATGTCATCTCCATCACATGTAACAACTCCAGCTGCGAATGAACAGTTGCTGTCGCTAGCAGGTGCAGGAAGGAAGATGAGGTGGTCGGCAATTTGATCTGTAACGACGACATCAGTAAGTGGAATTCCTCCAGTGTTTTCTACTTCGATGGTGTACTCAAGATTAGGAAGGTGTAGGTTTCCTGCGATAGTTGTCTTATCAACACTCTTTCGTACTTCGATACCTGCTGTAGGACAGCTACTAATCGTAGTTGTTACAGTGTTGGTTGTAGCGTCTGGTGTGTTATCTGAACTGATAACAGCACTGTTTGAGATGATCTCACTACAGTGAACATCTGTGTCTACGTCGAATACGAGAACGAATGTGGTATCTCCAGCAATCGAGATGAGAGCTTCATCACAGATGATATCTGTACCAACTTCGCTACATCGTGCATCAGATGCACCAGCAACGAACGTTAGCCCTGTAGGAATAGCATCGACTACTTGCACGTTTGCAAGGTCGACGTTTCCAGTGTTAATAGCTTCGACAGCGTAATCAATTCCTTGAACACCAGTTCCTCCACTGAGGTTAGAAGGGTCAACAATTTTGTTAACGCTGATACCTGCCTGAGGACAGTACACATCAAGTTCAACTTGGTTCGTCCATACAGTAGGTGCATTACTTGCGTATACATCTGCACGGTTTACGAGCTGATCATCTCCGCAAGGAGCGGTGTCTAGAACCTTAAAGACGATATCGATATCGCGGCTGTCTCCAGCTGCTAGGTCGAAGAGTCCACACTCTACGTTACCCCCGTTTGCACTACAGATTCCATCGCTAGAACCGTCAATGTACATAAGGTGAGCAGGGATAGGGTCTACTACGTTTACATCTATTGCATCGGTAATACTTGAGTTGTCTACTGAGATAGTAAAGGTTACGAAGTCGAGGTGTTCGACTACGGTCTTATCTGATGACTTCGTTGCTGTAATTACTGCATCAGGACAGTCGCTAACGATAGTCTGAACAGTGTTTGTCGTATCGCTTGCTGTTTGGTCGTTACTTACAGTTGCATCGTTGTAGATAGTTGTTCCACAGAGAGCAGAAGTATCTACTTCAACAACAATATTGAATGATGTTGATTGGCCAATAGGAAGGAGTGCTGCATCACACTCAACATTAGGTCCTGCTTGATCACAACGAGCATCAGATGATGCATCTACGTATACGGTTCCCACAGGGAACGCGTCTTCAACTTGTACATTTGTAAGATCTACCTGACCGTTATTCTCAACGATCACTTGGTACTCAAGGAACTTTTGTCCTGTTCCTCCGTTAAGAGTTGGTTGATCAACAGTCTTGCTAACATTCATATTTGCCTGAGGACAGCTTACGTACACAGTGTGGTCGTCCCAGTCGGTGTTTCCGTTACCATCTTGTACATCGACTTGGTTGTAGACGTTCTCGCTACAGTTATCGTTAATAGGTGCGATGAATGTAAGACTAAAGTCTACGTCTGCACCGGATGCAAGTGGGTTATCCAATGTACAGTACACGTGAGATACGTTTGTCGTACAAGAGATTGGACCGGTCTTGCTGGTGTATTGGAAAGGGGCTGGGGTTACTAGGGTTCCGAGAGGACCTGTCTTAAAGAAGTCTGTGATAAATACGTTTGTTGCAGTTGAGTTACCGTTATTTTTAATATTGAAGTCGTAGGTAACGTTTCCTCCTGCGGTTACGTTTCCAGGACCGGTCTTTGTAACATCAAGTTCAACAGTGTCACAGTGGACATCTGTACTTGTCTCGTTTGTAAGACCTCCAAGGTTTCCATTTCCAGTAAAGAGGATTTCTGCAGTGTTCTTGATATCATCTCCACATGGAGCGTAGTTGTTTACGGTAAATACCAATGTGTACGTATCAGATCCGCCAACAGGAATAGTCGTGTCTCCACAACGTACCTGGTTTCCACCTTGGAAACAGCGTGTATCTGTTCGTGGGTCTGTCTTTTCGAATGAAAGACCTGTAGGAATGGTATCAAATATCCATAGTCCTTCTAGGTCTACGTTTCCTGTGTTCGTGATAACAATGTCGTAGATAAGAGTATCTCCAATAGACACCTGTGTAGCACTGGCAGTCTTTACTGCAGTGAAACTTGGGTCTGGACAGATCACATCAAGATCTACTTGGTTACTCCATACCGTAGGAGCGTTGCTTGCGTATGCATCAGCACGGTTTGCGATGATCCCATCACATGGTGCTGTATCGAGTACCTTGAAGGTGATTTCAATGTCACGATCTGTTCCAGCATTTAAGTTGAAGAGTCCACACTCTATGTTTGCTCCTACTTGATCGCAGAGAGCATCACTAGAGCTGTCGATGTACATCAAGTGGCTAGGAACAGGATCTACTACGTTTACATCTGTTGCATCAGTTACACTGATGTTTTCAACGTTGATCGTAAAGGTCACAAATTCGTGGAAGCGTACTTCAGTTTTGTCTGCTGATTTTGTTGCTACGAGTTCTGCATCTGGGCAACGTACGGTGAGCCTGTGCTCGTCGTAGCCATCTCCATTTCCGTTTACAGGTCCGAGGTCTACGTATCCTCTGTTGCGTACTTCTTTTCCACACTGTGGTGTATTTTCTGGTACATAGAATGTAATAGAGAAATCTTCAGAATCACCAGCACCTATATCTCCCAAGGAGCAAGATACTTTGTAGTCATCTGGAGTACAGTTTGCACCACTGGCACTGATGTACTGGAAGGGAAGTGGCAAATTTAGAGGAAGACCGATGAAGTCGAAGAAGTAGTCAGCGACGTATACATTGATGGCATCTCCAGCACCGGTGTTTTCTACAGTGAAGTTATACGTAACGTTTTCTCCTGCAGTTGCGTATGCAGGACCAGTCTTCTCGATTTGAAGTTCTGGAATTGGGCAGAGAACGTCGGTGTATACGATGTTACTAATATCAATAGTTGATCCGTATGCACTACCTTGTTTTAAGTATGCAGAGTTCTCGATAGTGTTTACTCCACAGACTGCGTAGTTATTAACCGTGTACTTAAGAACGATGTCTGTATCGTCTCCAGCATCAAGATCGATTGCTCCACAGAATACCTGGTTTCCATTTTGGCTACAGCGACTATCAGATGCGCCGTCGTTGTAGGTAAGACCTGTAGGGATAGTATCTGAAATGTACAAGTCTGTAGCATCTCCAGCACCTGAGTTCTCTATTGTCAGTGTGTACATAAGAAGCTCGTTGGTTCCTTTGGTTACTTCTGTCTTGTTTACACTCTTTGTAATATCAAGATCTGGTTGAGGGCAGTTGATAGTCACCATGTGTTTATCCCAGTCGGATGCACTTGTACCTTGACCGTAGTTCAGGTGTGCATCTGCTTGGTTCATGATGGTTTCATCACAGTACTGATTGGCAGGTGTTCTAAACGTAAGTGTGAAAGTTTCTTCGTCTCCTGGATTCAAACTTCCAATGTCACACTCTACGCGGTGTTCACTGTTATCGTAGGTACAACTTGCACCACTAGCAGATAGATACTGGAATGGAGCAGGTTCCCATCGGTTTAAGAGGCTTGTTAGGAAGAAGTCGTATACTCGCACATTACTAGCAAGCACAGAGCCATCGTTTCTTACAGTGATCTCGTAAGTGACAGTGTCTCCTGCATTAACAGTCCCTGGTCCTGTCTTTGTGATATCAAGACTTGGGCAGTCTCCAATTTGGATCGTGCTCTGTGGGTACAGAGTTGTTTGGCCTGGAGCTGTTACCGTAGCTGTATTGGTAATAGATCCTCCGCAAGGAGCGTCGACAGTTACCTGGAAGTAGAGATCGATATCTTCTACTGCTCCAGGAGCTAGATCGTAATCACCACATGAAATAATCTCGTTTCCAGCATTGTAGGTACATGAACTTGGAATCTTTGCGAGCTTGAAGTGTAGCCCTGTAGGGACGTTGTCTGTAAATCTAACATCAGGAATAGTTGCATTTCCTGTGTTACGCAGACGAATAGTAAATCGTACCTGCTGACCAAAGTCTCTATTTTGGTGGTCTGCAATCTTTTCTGCGGTAAGAATCCCAACAGGACAAAGTACATCGGTATATACAGTGTTACTTGTATCGATTGTTGTTCCATATGTACCGTCTTGTTTGAGGTGCGCTGTGTTTGCAATCGTGTTATCTCCACAGTATGCAGAGTTATTAACGTTAAACTTTAGAGTGAAGTTAGTGTCATCACCAGCGTTTAGGTTAAACGGACCACAGAAAATCTGGTTTCCAGACTGGTTACAGCGTGAGTCGGAAGCCCCGTCGTTATAGGTAAGACCAGTAGGGATCGTATCGGTAATGTATAAGTTTGTTGCGTTTCCGTTTCCAGAGTTATCAACATTTAGTGTGTACGTAAGAGTTTCGTTACTCCCTCTTGTTACCTCAGACTTATCAACATTTTTCGTGATATCAAGATCTGGAACAGGACAGTCAACATCTGTTACTACCTCGTTACTTGTATCGATTGTTGTTCCGTAGGCACTATCTTGTTTAAGGTGGGCAGTGTTTCGAATGGTATCGTTTCCACAAACTGCGTAGTTATTCACGTTAAACTTTAGAGTGAAGTTAGTGTCATCACCTGCATTAAGATCAAATGCTCCACATACCACTTGGTTTCCAGATTGATCACAGCGACTATCAGATGCTCCGTCGTTGTAGGTAAGACCTGTAGGGATCGAATCTGTAATATAGAGGTTTGTAGCATCTCCGTTTCCAGAGTTGTCGACATTCACGGTGTAGGTAAGAGTTTCGTTACTCCCTCTGGTTACCTGAGACTTATCAACACTCTTTGTAATATCAAGATCAGGAACAGGACAGAGAACATCGACAGTAACTTGGTTACTAGTATCGATGATTCCACCGTTATAGCTGCTTGCTCTTAGGTAACCGGTATTTGTAATTGTACCGTTTCCACATGGAGCTGTGTTGCTGACGTTGTACTTTAGTTGAAATCTTGTATCGTCGCCTGCATTAAGATCAAATGCTCCACATACCACTTGGTTACCGCTTTGGCTACAACGGTTATCAGAAGCTCCGTCGTCATACGTAAGGCCTGCAGGAATTGCATCAGTTACGTAGAGATTTGTTGCATCTCCGTTACCACTGTTTTCTACTTCGAGTGTGAAGGTAATTTGCTCATTTGAGCCTCTCGTAACCTCTGTCTTATTAGAAGACTTTGTAATATTCAAATCTGGAGCAGGGCAGTTCAGCCGTGTGTTTACAGAGTTACTCGTTACTTGGTCTGCATTGTTTGCATTCGCTCTTGCTTGGTTTACGATATCGTTTCCACAACGACTATCGCTCGGCTGAATATTAGGATCAACTGTAAACTTTAGTATTACATCTTCAGTGTCTCCTTCGTCGATGGCCCCAAGATTACAAGTAACTGTAGTGCTGCTATTACTACAAATACCTGGTGTACTTGATACAAAGATCAATCCACTAGGAATGCTGTCTGTAACGACAACGTTATACGCAGTTCCTGTTCCGATGTTTTCTACGTCGATTCTGTAGTGCAAATTATCTCCTGGTTCTACAGGACCGCTACTCGGAGTGACGATGCGCTTTTCAATATCAAGTTCTGGGTCATCACAAATAGTAGGAGTCTCTATAAGGTTACTCCATGCAGGTGGAATACCTGTTGGATAGTTCGCATCATCGTTCCAGACATCTGCCTGGTTTTCGATAGTTGTACACTGTTGGACATTGCTTTTAACACGAAAGGTAATCTTCACGTTACGACTAGCGCCAACAGCAAGTGGTTGCTCAGCACAGATCACCTCGTCACCACGACCAGGACTGGCAGGTACAAAGCTACAACCGTTCGTTGCAGATACGTACTCAAGCTCTGGCGGAAGGGGATCGATAATACGAGCGTTGGCAGTTTTGTTATCGTCATTTCGAATGGTGATCTTGTATCGAATAGTATCACCAGGAGCGACAGGCTCACTTTCAGGTGCGTCATCACGTTCTTTCTCAATAAAGAATCCAGCTGCATATGCAGATTGGACCGGTGAAATCGGGATAGGAAATACCCCAGTTGTGAACTGTGTAACAACGAGACACAGCATGGTTATGCTGGCCCAGAAGCGCCGAATTTTTTGATTTTCCATATGCATATGCGGAAAAAAGGAGGTATTTATACATAACAAACAGGTATTTGTCAATACTAGGAAAAAGGGCTTCTAAGCTTGGAAAAGCCCTCCTAACATGGTAAATTTGTCTCCTATGAGCGTATTAGAACGTCTCATTGGCAGTAGTCGATATCAGCAACTTTTGGCGTGGTTTTTTCGCCCTATAGATGGCTCATCTATGGCTCTATTTCGCATGGGATACGGAGGGATTATGCTTTGGGAGGTAACCCGGTATTTTGACCATAACTGGATCAAATCGTACTACTCAGGCAAAGAATTCTACTTTACGTATCCGGGCTTCTCTTGGGTCGTTCCGTGGCCATCTTTGGAGCTTATGGAGGCGCACTTTATCCTTATAGGAGTGTTGTCTACGATGGTCTTTTTGGGCCTTTGTTACCGCGTCGCAGCTGCAGGATTGGCCGTTACCTTTAGTTATGTGTACTTGCTGGAGCAAGCGAGATACTTAAATCACTTCTACTTTGTCATTCTTGTAGCCGTAGCGATGATATTTATCCCAGCGAACCGTAGCTGGAGCGCCGATTCTTGGCTTAAAAAGCGGGTTTCGTGGTGGCCATTTCTCAAAAACTGCAGTCCCTACACAGACAACTGGGGCCTCTGGGCTATTCGTGCACAGTTCGGAATCACGTATTTCTATGGAGGACTGGCAAAGCTTAACGAGGATTGGCTCCGAGGGTACCCATTATCAGACTGGATCGCTGATGAAACCGATGTCATCTTTATAGGTCAGTGGGTTGCAGAGCGCTGGATGGGATTATTTTTGAGCTACGCAGGCCTTATTCTTGACCTTTTGTTCGTACCACTTCTTCTCTATAAGCCAACGCGATGGCTAGGATTTGTACTGGCTCTGGCCTTTAATTTTATGAATGATCAAATGTTCTCTATTGGGATATTCCCACTGTTCATGGTTATTGGGACATTTACTTTCTTTGAAGCCGATTGGCCTAAGCGGTTCTGGGACTTTTGCACAATAGAAGGTGGAAAACACGTTGAGGCATGTGGAAAACGTGCTTCCCTTCTAGCAAGCGAAAAAGCTAAACTGTTGCTTGCCCGCCCGAAGCTCCCAAGGAGCGAAGGAGGGTTCAAATTTACAACCAGCCTTCGCTCTTCCAGAGCTACGGACTGGCAGGCAGGACAGAGGCTTCTTGCAGGGTTTATGGTGGTGTTCTTCGCGTATCAATTTCTCTTTCCGTTTAGACATTTCCTCTATCCAGGCTCAGTGCACTGGACCGAAGAGGGGCATATGTACGCTTGGCATATGAAGCTGCGTAGTAAGAGAGGGCGTACAGAATTTACTATCAAAGATCCAGACTCCGGTCGTGCTTTTAAGATTGATCCTGACGACTACTTGAATAATAGGCAGGAGCGAAAAATGCGAACACGCCCGATGATGATCTTGCAGTTTTCTCATTGGCTAAGAGATAACTACCGAGAGCAGGGGATGAAGAACGTCGAGATCTATGTCGACTCATTCGCATCGCTTAACGGACGCGAAGAGCAAAGGCTTGTCGACCCTTCGTATGATCTTGCTCAAATTGAGTGGTCTGTGTGGCCAGCGGAGTGGATTGTTCCGCTTCACACAGAAAGGAAGTAGACAGTTACCTCAGACACAAACTAATCTTATGCATGTGCTGAACAATTTCTACGTATGAACGCAGGACACCTGTTTCGTAGTATTCAATCTCTTGTTCTTTGCAGAACTGCTTTACGATCTTTCGTGCCTTTCGCATATTGTGCCGAGGCAATGTTGGAAACAAGTGGTGTTCTATTTGATAGTTTAAGTGGCCGTAGTAGTAGTCGGTAATCATGCCGGGTTTAATATTTCTTGCTGTCAGAATCTGCTCGCGCATAAAGTCGACAGTCTCACCCTCGATAATAGGCATACCCTTATGGTTTGGTGCAAAGATAGAGGTGATGTATAAACTCCAAAGATGCTGATGGACAATAATAAAGAGGAGTCCCATCCACCACGTTTGCGTAGAGAAGATCAATACAAGATAGATCGTTGAATGCAAACTACTTAAGAAGAGATCGAGAATACAATCTGTTGGTTTGCGTTTACGCAGCACATATTTCCAGCTGGAGTAACGCAAACTGAATGCAGCGAGTAATTGAATCGGAAGGAAAAACCATCCTTGATGCTTAACGATAAAGCGACAGATACCTTTTTTGCGCATTGCTTGCGCTTCGGAGTAGGCAAGAATTGGGAGATCGATATCTGGATCTCCGTGGTCATGATTTGTATGTGCGTGGTGCGCGTTGTGTTTGTCTTTCCACCATGGATAACTCAGGCCAACAACAGTTCCGCAAATGTGTCCGAGGAGATTATTAATTTTTGTGGATTTGCATACTTGCATGTGACCAAAGTCATGTGTCAGTAAACCAAATCGGCCGTAGATGAGTGCGAGGAATACAGCATTGAGTAGGAGCACTCCTATGTGTTGTGATAGAAAAAATATACTGATGCTACAAAGCAGCAGCACAAGGTTGATAGCAAAAGAGATGACAGTTGGTTGTATAGATTTTTTGAGTAATCCTGCATCTACTATTCGCCTACGAAGTTCTGCAAATTCGGATGTGGTCATAAAATGTATTGTTTATGGCTGGGGCGGAGGGATTCGAACCCCCGAATGGTGGAACCAAAATCCACTGCCTTACCACTTGGCGACGCCCCATTACGGGCAATAGTATAGCAAAACTCTTTCTTGTGAACCGCCTTTCTGCAATATTGTGCAACTATGACAAATGCAGTTCCTATAGAACTAGTTATTGGCCTCGAAGATCCAGATCTTCCTATCGAGCTCTGCGATGAGGGGGAATTGATGGTTGCTCAAATAGATCAATCTCAGTTTGATGTGTTTAGAGGAAAGGTATTTCTTGTTTTTGGTCGTAGTGCTAATTCTGAGAATGAGGGCATGTATTTTCATCCAAATGATGGCGGGAGGATTAATTTCTCTCTTCCTCGAAAGGGTGGAGATACAGGAGAATCTACGTATGTACTTAGAGTGCGTGATCCGAAAGATAATTCAGAGAAGAAGTGGGATCCTGTGGTGTAGCATGGGTTTGCCCTGTACAATCTGGCCATGGATAAAGAAGCCAAGACATTTTTGTTCGATCTACTATCAACCCCAAGCCCGACAGGATTTGAGGTTGCAGGGCAGCGTGTCTGGGCAAAATACGTAAAGAAATATTCAGATACAGTCCAAAACGATGCCTATGGAAACACTTGGGCTACCGTGAAGGGGACTGATAAAGAGAAGAGTGTGATGCTTGAGGTGCATGCAGATGAAATTGGATACATCGTAAAATACATTTCTCCAGAAGGATTCCTCGCAGTTGATCGCATTGGTGGATCTGATGTCGCAACAGCGCGAGGTCGCTGGGTGACATTGTTTGGAGACAAGGGTGAGGTTCCTGGAATTATCGGGAACACTGCTATTCACATTCGTGATCGCAAAGGAGGAGAAGAGAAAACTCCAGATGTCCACGAGCTCTATGTAGACGTTGGTGCAAAAACTGACAAAGAAGTAGAGAAGATGGGTCTTCGTGTAGGACACCCAATGGTCTATAGTGATACGCTTCGTGAACTTGGAAAAGAATGTATCGCAGGACGCGCACTCGATAACCGCATTGGTGGATATATCGTCTCTCAAGTATTGCGCAATCTTTCTAAGTCCAAGAAGAAGCCTGTCTGGACTGTGCACGCGGTGAACGCTGTACAAGAAGAGATCGGAGGATACGGTGCCAAGATGATCACACACAGATTGCTCCCCGAGATCGCTGTAGTGTTTGATGTTACACACTCCACAGACACTCCAGGGATTCGCAAAGAACAACACAGCAAACTAGAAATGCGCAAAGGGCCTACCGTTACACACGGTGCCTGTAATCACCCTGCGGTTGTAAACCGCTTGATTGATACTGCAAAGAAAAAGAAGATCGCGATCCAACACGAAGCTGCAGGTCGCTACAGCGGAACAGATACGGACCAGATTTACCACGTACAAGAGGGGATCCCATCTGCACTTGTTTCTATCCCGCTTCGGTACATGCATTCGGTTGTAGAGATGGCAAACATTCAAGATGCAGATCACGCAGTAACGCTTCTTACAGAATTTGTTCTGTCTCTGACGGCGAAAGATGAGTTTGGTGTAAAACTGTAAAAATAAAACCGCCTCACACCAAGTGGGCGTGGGGCGGTCTTTGTTGTAGCAGACGTTTGATTAGTGTGCTGCGGCATCTCTGCGGCAGGCCTCGATGAGTCGGTTTCGGGATTGAATCAATGGCTTCAGCTTATCGTCCCAGGAAAGGGCAATTTCGCCGCTGCGAGTGAGGTGTTTCCGAGGTCGGCGGATTTCGAATGTCATAAGACTCGTTTCGATTACCGCTGGCTCAGTCGTGGTTGTCGACAGATGGTCGAAGATTTGTCCGATGGGCATAATGTGGCCCATTGGTGTACCCAAACTTCGAGCGATCGACTGTTCGGTTGGCGAGTAATCGCCGAGTTCTTCGAGTAGTTGCGCCAGTTCTGATGTTTCAGTACTGACTGGGGGGCTGGAAGCGGTCATCCGTAACTCCATAAATCAAAAGTGAGCAGACTAATACAGTTCGTCTGCGGGGAAACCTGGCGGCAACATTTGTCACCAGATCTCCCAGCGAGGCTTGTAATGGTACAAAAGAACAAAAGTTTGGATCATTGTAGGATTCATAGAGAAATAAGCAAGAAATTCACTGTTTGTACTTGCTGAAACCAAAGGGTTTCCGTAGAATTTCCCCGATTTGCCCATCTGGGCTCTATAATCTTATGTTCGCTATCGCAGACGTTGCCGGCTTTCAAGAGAAACTCGAAGAGGGAGTAAAGCTCTTTGTGCCTACTCTAAAGGCAGAAGAGGGCAAAACTGTGACATTCGACAAGGTATACCTCATTGCAAAGACAGATTCTGACGTTACAGTCGGAACTCCTACTGTAAAAGGTGCTTCTGTTGAGGCTAAGATCTTAAATCACGGAAGAGGAGACAAGATTCGCGTATTTAAGATGAAGCGTCGTAAGCGTTACCGCAGAACATACGGTCACCGTCAGGGATACACAGAGATCGAAGTAACTAAGATCAAGGCTTCTGGAGCTGCTAAGGCTGCAGCACCAAAGAAAGAGGATAAGGAAGCTAAATAGTAAAAATCTGTTGCATATTTCACGTTATGTGAACAGGTATCTTGTTGAATCTGCGTATTTAAAGGACAATACGTGGAGTTAATCTTTCTCTTACCCCTTAATTTTATGTCTTGTTGTAATATGAATGACCCAAAGACTGCAGCGAAGCTTGCTCTTCGTCTTGGCTTTGGACTCTCTCTTCTTCTCGTGGGAGTAGCCCACTATATGAACCTCGAAATGTTCATGGCGATGACGTCAGACGGTCTTGGGCCTCTTACGTTCCTCGGAACTATCTGGGCGTACGTACTTCCTGCTCTTCAGATTGTTGGAGGCGCACTATTCGCTGTAGGAATGTACTACGAAATTGCTGCTTGGAGTGCTGGTGTTGCTTTGGGTTCTATTCCTGTTGGAATGCTTTTAAAGCCTGTACTTTCCGGTGTTGCACTTCCTGATGTTATGCCAGCTGCGATCAACGCATTCATCTGGCTCATTATTTACGCACTTGTTGTAAAGATGTGTACTTGCTGTGGCTCTAGCTGCGGAACTAGTAGCGGAGGAGGACAACAGTCGTAGTAGAAAATAGCTGATACTAAAAAAGGGCTCATGTGAGCCCTTTTTAATTACTTAATTACCTTATCGATAAGTCCGTACTTGACGGCTGCTTCTGCACCCATAAAGTTGTCACGCTCTGTGTCGATACACACTTTGTCGTATGGCTGACCAGAGTGATCGGCGATCATTTCATTAAGAATCTTTTTAGTATTGATTATATGGTCTGCGTGAATAGCAATGTCGGTTGCCTGCCCCTGTGTTCCACCAAGTGGTTGGTGAATCATAATTTCGGAGTGCGGCAATGCGTATCGCTTTCCCTTAGCACCTCCAAGTAAGATAAGAGCTCCACCAGAAGCAGCCATACCAAGACAGACGGTTGAAACATCCGGCTTAATCAGTTGCATGGTGTCGTACATTGCAAGTGTAGAAGTTACCTGACCTCCAGGAGAGTTTACGTACATTGTAATATCTTTATCTGGGCTCTGTTTTTCCAAAAACAGTAACTGCGCAATAATCGAGTTTGCGATGGTATCTTCAATTCCTTGTCCTAAGAAGATAATGCGCTCTTCGAGAAGGCGTGAGTAGATATCGTAGGTGCGCTCACCGAATTGTGTTTTTTCTATAACGCTTGGAATTAGCGTGTTTTGTAGGGGTTCCATAGTGTCTGAGGTGGGATTGGATTTCTTTACTATCATACCGTATTTTCGGGGTCTGTGGCAGTGTGCATGAATCCCAGAATATGGTGATGTAATCATGCAAATTAGATTTTACATTTGGGTATTTCTCTTACTTAAGCCATAATCTCTCTAATGACACCTGACAAACATAGTTGGCAACCACTCATAAAAGATCACGCAAAAAAATCAACCAAACCTCTGATTGTGATTCTTGGGCCGACGGCTTCTGGAAAGACGAGTTTTTCTATAGAGGTAGCGAAGATGTTAGATGCAGAAATCATCAATGCTGATAGCAGGCAACTGTTTACCGGTATGGATATTGGTACGGCAAAGATTACCGAAGAAGAAAAACAGGGGGTTCCTCATCATTTAATAGATGTACTAGACCCCAAAGAGAAAGCAACATCTGCATGGTACAAACAAGTTGCGCAGGAGAAGATCGATCAATTACACAGCAAAGGAAAGATTCCGATGCTCGTAGGAGGGTCTATGCTCTATATTGCTGGTATCACTGATGGTTTAAGTTTTGATGAGACGATTCGAACTGAGCTACGTTCACCTGAGGCCGAGTGTAAGTATGATCTTTTGGTATTTGGCTTAGGAAAGGAAAGAAGTGAAACTGTTGTTAAAATTAACAACAGAACAGAGGGGTTATTTGCAGCAGGGTGGATTGATGAAGTGCAAGGACTACTTGATAAGGGATACACCAAAGATGACCCTGGCATGAAGGCCTGTGGTTATCGTGAGATTATGGAGTATTTAGAATCAGGTTCGGATCTTGAAGAACTTAAAAGTTCGATAGCAGCAAAGACACGCCAATATGCCAGAAGGCAGGTTACTTGGTGGCGTAATGACACAAGAATTCAATGGTTATAGTGAAAATGGCTTGCCAACCGAAGCAGATGTACACAAATTGAATTTGATCTGCCCACCTACGCCAAGGCTTCGGTGGACAACCTTCTGCGAAGGTTGGTGGAAAGGGGACACGCGTATTAACTGGCTTTAAGCATTTTGTGTCTCAACTTTAGTGTAGTCGATTGGCTTTGTATGGTTGTCGACAAAGTCAGGATCGTTCTCGTTGGCGATAGCGATGGCATTTGCCTCATCTGCGAGAGCAATCTTTGTAAGAACCTTCGGGAGCATTCCTCTTGCAGCACCTATTTTCTGAGATAGAAGTTCGTGCTCTGGAGTTCCTGCTTCAAGATCTGCACGGGCAGAAACCAATTCTTCGAGTTTACCTCCCTCGTCTTTAGCAAATGCTACGAGTTTTTCGTAACTTCCAAACTCTCTTGGCATTTCCGCCTTTTTCTTTTGAGAATCAAGCTCTGCCTCTTTCTTTGCAAGGTGGTGGAGCTCGTCTTTGTTGTCTTCATTTGGTGTGAGTTTTTCGATGTTTGCCATGGTACGGGTTAAGAGAAAATTAAAATTTGAATACGTCGTAGTGTTCCTCAATCGTCTGCTTACTCTGCCATAGTTGTTCTACCATGGTCTGAAGCTGAGGAGATTCTGCCGGAGTTTCTGCAGAAGTTATGAATTCCGCGATTAGTTGCAACTGATGTGAGACGTTTGCCAAGATGAGATCTGTTTTATCAGTCCAGCTTTCGTCGAGCGTTTCGTACACTTCCATATTGAGGAGTGACTTCGGCTGGTGAGGATCTATCTCTCCAGACTCGAGAAGTTTTGTAAGCGTCTTTAAAAAGTCTCTGTGTTCAGTACCAATACTTCCAGAAACAGGGGTACCTGCTTTTTTCTGATCTTCGTGAGTAAGATCTTTTGCGTTCGCCACTGCTTGAAAGAAATCAGCCATGTTTATCTTTAATTATACCGTAAATAGAGAAGTATGTAAAAAGGCTCTGTGCACTGTAAAAATGAGGGGATTCAGTAATTGCTAAATATTCAAATATATTGTATAATACTTAAGAAACAAACATGAATTCACCAGTAGCTTCGTTTAAGGCTTTTGCTCACGAGCATGATGATTTGCCCGCATTCCATGCTGCATTTCTTATCCTCGCATTCTTAACTGCAGGACTCTTAAATCTCGGAGCATTTGGACTACTAGTACTTGCACACATGACGCTTGATGTTGTGAAGTATCGCGAGCGACATAACTTTAGTTGGAAGCTTACGGCAGAAGGAGTGATTCGTGAGAGCTTGGTTGATGTCACACTACTTGCTGTTGGTCTCGTGTTCTCTGTGTACCTACATCACGGAGTAGGAATTGCGAGTGTGGCGGGACTTATGCGTGCAGAAGTGAGTGTGCTGCGGATGCTTGCGATGCTTGTGCCTAAATTAAAGATTCTGCATCACTTCCTAAAGATTGTTGCGCACTTGCACCACTACTTAGAACAGGTACATCCTAAACATAGAGCTGGGTGGTCTGGTTTGGACTTCCTTTGTTTCTACTTCCTCGGTCTCTGTGCGTTCTTGCTAATATTCGCCGCACCGTTGATGCATGTCGAATGGAGCCTTATCGGAGAGATCTTGGCTGAAGAGCTTATCCCTTGGAGGCTTTAAGCCGTAAAGCCTAAATCTTTTTCTATTTGCAGGGATTGCGCGTACCAGATGTCTCCTTCTTTAGTGTGCTTTCCATCTGTATAGCGAACACGAAAATCTTCGAATCTCTCTTCGAGTGTAACGACTTCATCCATTTTTACACATTTATCAGTATAGAATAGGAGTCGTTGTTCGATGGTTGGACGGTCAGGGGCCGGAGTCATAAGACCGTGTACTTCTACAATCGAGGCAAGTTCGCTGTAGCCTCGTTCACGAAGTAAAGCAGCACAAGCAGCCTCGTGTTCTTTGCCTTCATATTTCTTTTTGAATACTTCCCATTCAGGGGCTTCGGTGCTTTCGTCTGGGCCATGTCCTCCTCCGGGTACGAAATCAATAAAGCGCAACAAGTCATGGATGAGTGCCGCTATGGTCAGTGCTTGAGGACGCAAGATTACCCCTCGATCTTGTAGTTGCTTTGCTAGATCTAATGCATGTGTACGTACGGCGTCACAGTGTTGGCAGATACGGTCGGGGAGTGCGACTTCTTTTCTCCAAGCAACTATATCTTCCTCAGTAGGCAGAGGCATGTCATTAAACTCTACGGTGAGCTCTCGTCCTTCGTCTTTTTCTGTAAGCGTTACGAGGATATCGGGCTTAAGTGTAGATCGCTCTATCCATTCGATACATCTGACTCCTAAGTGGTCGTCACTGCTATGTAAGAACTCATCAGCTTTACCTGCTTCCAGTCTGTATAAATCAATATGGATTACTTCTCCTAAATCACTCTCGTATCTCTGCTCTAAAGCATAGGTTGGGCTCGTGATAGAGTCGGAAATTCCT
Source organism: Candidatus Peribacter sp. (assembly GCA_018652955.1). Lineage (GTDB taxonomy): Bacteria > Patescibacteriota > Gracilibacteria > Peribacterales > Peribacteraceae > UBA2170. The sequence continues at coordinate 193,327 of JABIBA010000009.1, forward strand.
AGTCCTTTTAGGAATCCTTGTATGAATGTCGTCTTTCCCGCTCCAAGCTCTCCATTGAACCCAATAGTGACATTTTGGCGATAGAGAGTAGATGCCAGAGAAACCCCCGCTTTACGCGTAAATTCTGCATCAGGAAGCCAAATAGAGCACGAATCGAGCATTGTCAAATTAGGTAAAAAGTGTTAAAATATATATGAAAACAAATATCTATGAAAGGGCTTAATACAAACAAAAACGTGGGATTCAAACACAACTCCTTGCACTCCAGCAAAGAGCCGCATCCGCTGTTTTATCTCAAACAGAGGGCGTCGTTTTGGGTAGCGTCTTTGTCGCTGTTTACGTTCTTGGTTGGAAATATGATGGGACAACATGGGTGGTATGGATTCTGGGCTTCTGTTTTAGGCCAAGAAGATCTTAGCGCGATTGCGTACGTGGGGACAGTAGCACCGCTCGAACATGTTGTTGATTATGGATGTTGGGCAGACTTTGGTGGAGACTACAAAGTGCACACATTCCGTCAGTCACCAGAGGATTGTCGAGGACCGCTGGCACAGTATTCAAGTCATGAAAGACATTCAGTGTATTCTATGCAGTACATGAGTAGCTACAGTGAAACGACAGAGGGTTCTGGTACACACTCTGGTATCGATGTCCGTGTGCCAACAGGAACTCCTGTGCAAGCTGTGATGACGGGTAGGGTATCGAAGGTAGGAAACCAGCCAAAGGGATTTGGTCGGTACGTTGTTCTCGAGCATCCAAACGTTCCAGATCCAGATGATCCTAATGGTGGAACTATTACACTCTTTAGTGAGTACGCTCACTTGAGTGCTCAGTACGTAGAGGTAGGAGACATCGTGCACAAAGGAGACAGCATCGCACTCTCTGGAAACACCGGGCAAAGCTCTGGTCCACACTTGCACTTCTCGCTTACAAAAGAAGATGCTCCATTCTACCCGTTCTATCCGAGTAACCAATCAGAAGGATATACTTACACGATAAACCCATTGCTCTACGTTCAGAGTAACTTCGATAGTGTCGCAACTCCTACAACTGTCGTTGCTCGTAGCCAGCGAAGGTCACGCAGAGCAGACAATCCTGCAGAGGTGGTCGCACCAAGGAGAGTTACAGTGTCTACATCTCGGTCTTCTGCACCTCGAGTCATTGCTGTTCCAGACCCTACTCCAGAAGAAAGTCACAAGACGGTTATTGCTCGACTCCAGAGCAGACGTGAGTCTCGTATCAGGCAGCGACTTGCCGTGCGAGAAACAAGACAGGCTGTCGCATTGCAGACTGGTCTTACGCGATCTGCATCTGACCCTGTCATCGCTCCTGCTCCTGTAGTCAGAGAAGTTGCTGCAGAAAAGACTGTGGTGACAAACCGCACAGGAAAAGTAGACTCAGTGGAGATCTCTCATGATGGTTCATTCTCTGCTCGTGGTTGGGAGAAGGTTCGTATTCGATTGGTCGATAGCGATGGGAATACTGTTATAAACCCTGAACTCGATCGTGACCTTGTACTTCGATCTGAGTTTGGTAATGCAAAATTCCACCCTAGTGTGATTTCTTCACTAGACTTTGAACAGGGAGAGATTACAGTGAACATGCGTCCAAGTGGAACGCGTGCTGTGGTAATCAAGGTATTACCGTTTAATATCATGTCTTCTGCTATGAAGTATGAGCGATAGTGAGAAAAAACAGGATCAGTTGCAGCTGCATAATCACACAGCAAATATTTACGCGCAGACTAGAGCAGTTGCGGCGGAGTCGACATCCGAGGCCATTGGGCAGTTGCAAGAGGCTATTGCTAATGTATCAGCCTCTACGTATCAAAAAATCTTTAATTCCATTGGCGGATATTCTGACCCAGAAGCTATTCGGCATCGTACAGATCAAATCGAGAGTGATCTACGAGATATTATTTCTGAAGAACAGATTCCTGTTGAGTGTGTCTATGTCAGCGACTTAAAGCAGGGTATGGAGGTGACTCTTGCGCAGCAATTTACTGTCTATTTTGATGTCTCTAAGAATGGGCATACAACTGCTCTATCAATGAAAAAAGGTTCTACGCTAAAGGTGTTATCTGATCCATATGGAGAAGTGCAAATACAAAATGGTGATTCTACTATCACTCTAGAGCGATCGCGGTTTCCAGAGTCTGGGTTACTTATAGAGAAGCAGGCTGAGTAATTATACTTTGCGGCTATAGATCCCGAGTCCAATCATTACGAGTAGCAAAACGCCAGCTGCAATGAGTTTTTCTGTGGATGATAAAAACAGGGCACTCACACCAAACAACGTTCCAAGCCCTGCAGTGAGTAGTATCACTTTGCGTTCGCTCCAGCCCTTGGAGAGTAGACGGTGATGGAGATGTTCATCTGTGGCATTACCGCGCATAGGGTTTACGCCTTTTGAAAGCCTTCTGATAATGACGAGGAAGACATCAATCAGCGGTACTCCCAATACAAGGAATGCCGTAGCAACTTTTCCTCCTGTATAGAGTGTGAGCACTCCGAGCATCAGCCCAAAGAACATTGCGCCTGTGTCTCCCATGAGCACTTTGTTTGGTGGAAAATCAAACAGTAGTCCAGCGAAGCTTATTCCTGCTAACACAAAAGCGATTAGTGCGAGTTCGGTTTGGCCAACACGCTCGCTGAGTGATAGAAGTCCAATGACTAAAAAGCCAATAGTGCTGAGAGTACTCACTTGTCCAGGGATTCCATCAAACCAGTTGAGTGCGTTCATGCAGAGCATGAGCCAGAAGATAGTGAAGATACCACTGAGCAGAGGGAGTGGGCCGAACAGACTAGAGGGAATATCGATGGTGTCGAGATTGATGAGCCCATCTGCTAGGAGAGGATTTGTCAGAGTGTAGACGCGACTACCTGTGGCAAAGATTAGGAATGCGACGAGTGCCTGCATGAAGAGTCTGAGCTTTGGATCGAGCCCTCTGCGGTCATCTATAAAACTGACTAGTGCTAGTATAAAGATTGAGCCGAAGATTCCTGCAGATTGAATAGTCCACGGAGCGAGGTATGCAAATATTACAAGGAAGGTGAGTACCGAAAGTATCCCTGTAGGGTAGGGGAGTTTCCTTCGCGTCATCCCATATTTTTCTGGATTATCGAGGAGTTTGAGTTTTACAAAATCCGTGAGAGCTACTCTGTGGAGCAGCGCACAAATTGTGAAGGCAATTGCTGGGATTATTACGAGGTTCATCAGTAGAATAATAGCATGACCAAACCAAGAACCAATCCAGACAGGGAACTCTTTGGCATCATTGGGACAGTAGAAGATGTCTCTTCAGAGAAGAAGTGGTGGAATGCCCAGTTTCTGGAGAAGGGAATAGATGCATTCATGGATAGCTATCCTTCGAAGGAAAAAGAGCTTCCAGAGCGCTTATCGGAGATGTTTCACTTCGATCGCAGAGGATACATAGTTGGAAAACCGCTACAGGAAGCCATAATTCCGCTTCTAGATGCTCTCGATACGTCAGCGGAAGGGGAGGGGAGGGTTGATTTCGTATCTAACGCTAGCGGCGTGATGACAGGATTTGCAGGCGCAGATCGAGATAAAATGTGGAAGATATGGATTGAGAAGGAGTAGGGGAGTTGTACTGTGTATATAGACCTGCACACTAGGGGTCACTTATCCTGACTCTGACTGTCTTTTGTCCCTAATTCCCAGTCCTGGGATAAGAGATTGTGTGCAGGTCTCTTTCAGACGCTTTGTAAAGTTTTCCACACTTGCATCTGAACACATTATCTCCACAATAAGCACATGGATTTACCAACACTTGACCAAGCAGATTTACAGGGAAAACGAGTCCTCATGAGGGCAGGGTTTGACGTACCAATAGAAGATGGCGCTGTGCATGACACCACACGTATCGATGCATTGGTACCAACCATGAAGCATATTTTAGATAGTGGTGCTTCCCTAGTGCTTATGGCCCATCAGGGTCGCCCGGTCGGAGAGCCCAATCCAGAGTTTACCCAGAAACCACTTGTACCGGTGCTCGAAAAGATACTCGGAGTAACCGTAAAGTTTGCAGAAAAATGTGACGGAGAAGATGCAAAAGAATTAGCTGCGACACTGCAACCCGGAGAAGTATTGCTTCTCGAAAATTTGCGTTTCGAAAAAGGGGAGAAGAGTGCAGATGAATCTGAGCGCGACGCCCTCGGAAAGGAGCTCGCTTCACTTGCGGATGTCTACGTGAACGATGCCTTCACTAACTGCCACCGAGACCATGCGTCGATGACGTCGGTACCCAAGTTTATAGGTGAAAAATATATGGGGTTTAATGTGCAGCAAGAGGTTGAAGGGCTTTCGAAAGTTACACAGAATCCAGAACATCCTGTGACACTGATTATCTCAGGACTCAAGATGGAGACCAAAGTCCCCGTCATCGAACAATTCCTAGATCAAGGTGATGACATCTTGGTAGGTGGAGGGGTGGCAAACACGATGCTCGTTGCCAGTGGTAAGGACGTTGCCAAAAGTAAGGTAGACCATGACTTCACAGAAAAAGGTGCTTTGATCCTCGAACAAGGGCTCAAAGAAGATAACGCTACGATTCACCTGCCTACAGATGGGACATGCTCGAATAGTCCTGATGGAGAAATCTCCGAAAGCTCTATTGGGAGTATCCCCGCAGATCACATCATGTTTGATATCGGGCCAGAAACCATGGAGAGTTACGCAGAGGTGATCGCAAACTCTAAGACGATAGTCTGGAACGGACCTATGGGAATGTATGAAGTAGAAGGATTCGCCGGAGGAACCAAGGCGCTTGCACAGGCTGTACGCGATGCGACTGCTGCTGGAGCGGTTTCTATTATCGGTGGAGGTGACACGCTCGATTTTCATGAGCGGTATGATTACTCGCTCGATGCCTACACATTCGTCTCCACAGCAGGAGGGGCGATGCTTGATTTTATCTCTGGTAAGCCGCTGCCTGCACTCGAAGCTCTGCGTTCGTAGCGCTTCGTGGTATTATCTAGTCTGTGACCCAAAAACCTTCCGTAACGGTTCTCTTTCCTGACCAAGGAGAATCACTGGCTTCATTTGAAAGACGCATCACAAAAACAAAGGGTGATATGCTCGTCGTTTTTTCAGATTTAGAGTTACCACTCACGAAAGAGAAGGAGGCACGCAAGCGTATGATGAGCGTCTGTAAGAAGTTTTCGACAAGGCTACGTATTGCATCGCGCAACACGGTAGTTATCCGTGCTGCAAGAGCCAAGGGAATTCGAGTGATCGAATCTGTTGCAGATTTGAAAAAGTTTTTACGGGATAGTGATCAACTCGACGATGCTCTACGAGAATTTCAACCACACATCTGGCGCCAGCAACTGCGGTCGCGTTTGCAGACTATGGGACTACTGTCTCTACCGAAGCTTCGTATCTGGGCGCTTATTGGCGTGAGTACGTTCTTGTTTGGATTTGTCGTATTCCGCCTACTGCCGTCTGCGACAGTGAAGGTATGGCCACGAGAAGAAACTATTTCCCAAACTGCAAACATCTTCTTGGCCCAGTCTGGTGCGATTGTGGATCTCCCAAAGCGTGTACGCGTTATGGAACTTCTTCCTATTGTTGTCCGAGTCGACCGTACAATTACATTTGATCAAATCAGCCGCCAGTTTATCGGGAAGAATTCTACAACGATGATGAAAGTAGTAAATCACTCCGATGAGACCTATTGGCTGAAGACAGGAACCCGAGTAAGAAACCAGGCAGGCATGACGTTTCGATTGAGAGATTCCATCAAAGTAGATCCTATAGATGAAGTACTTGTCGTAGCAGAAGCAGAGCCTGAGGACTTGTATGGAGAGATTGTAGGAGAACGCGGAAATGTGCCTGCGGACCTTAAGTGGTACTTACCTGGGCTTACAACGGACGAGCAGCAGCTGGTGTATGCCGTAAACATAGAACCTGGGAAGGGCGGAGAGAGTAAATATAATACGGTGCTTTCAGAGGACGATATACTTATAGGAAAAGAACAGCTCAAAACAGAGCTTCTTGCAGAGGCTAAACGTCTGGTAAATGAGCAGCGCGATGTAATAAATGCGGATAGCGACTTAACGTTTATCGAAATCTTGCACTACGACGAGCTGACCAAAGTAGAGTACTTAGACTTTGTCATGCCTGAGCAATTCATGGGACAGAAGGTAGGCTCTGTACCAATAGAAGGAAGTGTGATGTACACGATGTATGCGTATGACACACAAGAGGTATTAAACATGCTGAGCCGAGAACTCAAGACACACGTAGGAGAGGGTAAGAGGCTTTTGGAGACGACACTAGATCTCTCGCGTCTTGTTGCGCACGTTATCGACTACGAGAATGATTTCTCATGGATCAAACTGACAGTAGACCTCTCGGGAACAGTACAACACATCTTAGATCCGCTTTCTCCTACAGGGGCTGTGTTTGCAAAGAAAGTCCGGGAGAATGTCGTCGGAATCCATAAAGATGATGCAGAGCGCATCGTAAGTAACTATCCAGAAGTAAAACGAGGAGAGGTATCGGTGTGGCCGTTTTGGAACCGATACTTACCAACAATTGCGACGAGTATTATTATTGAACCTGTGATGGAATAGGGGTTTTTTGTAGCGTCTGCTAAAATTATCTGGATGTTTAGCATACTAAATTTTAAGCGGGGAATAATTTTGTTACTTATCATTTTGGTATGGGGCGTTATTTTCTATTCGAATCAAAGCAAAACCTTACCGTTGCTAGGGCAGAATAGTAATGAGTGTAACAATGACTCACACTGCATATTCGGTTGTATGCAGGGGGTTTGTAATCAAGGATCTTGTGATGGTTATGGCCCAAATGAGCTGCTTTGTGCACAAAGTGATTACTGTGACCTGACAGGAAATTGTTTACCCTGTATAAATTCAGGAGGACAGATTGAGCCAGCCGTCGCACACCTTTGTTCCGGCGCACAAAATACGGATCCTTGTTTAGGAGTAAATTGTAATGATAACAATGCTTGCACCTCTGATTCCTGTATAGCTGGCGCGTGCTTTAATGTAGTTATTGCTTCGGGTCGCTCAGATAGTTGTAGTAATAATACTGTGTGTTGCGGTGCAGGAGAGCAGTGTGGTGCGAATGATAAGTGCCAAGATATTTGTTCGGGGGATCTTGTGGACGACTTTGCAGGTGGGTGCGAGTGCCCGAGCGGAACTGTTCTTCAATCTGGACAGACTGATGTTTGCATAGGGTGTAATGGAGACGGAGATTGCGATGATAAAGACCCATGTACAACCGACTTCTGTTATCAGGACTCCTGTAATACAAAATCAGCATGCGAAAACATTCCAGGAATGAATGATTCTTCTTGTGAAGTGATACAGGGAAGCCCGGTGTGTAATGTGAATTGTGATGATGCAGCAATTGAATCTGGACAACAGATAGAGTGTGGAATTCGCAGCGTCGAACCGGGAGCAGGAACAACTGTGTGTTGTGCACCTGCTGCATGTCAGTCTACTTCGAGTGGAGAACCGTATTGCCGATCAGAAAATGGGGATGACGGTGGTAGCGGTAGTGGTGGAGATGGTGGTAGTACAACTGGAGGTGGAAATAACGGTGGAGGTGGAAACAATGGAGGCACAGATAATGGTGGCGATGGAGGCTCAGATGATGGTGGGGACGATGGCGGTGATGAGGATGAAGAGTGTGATTTAAGTGGTGGCACGTTTCCTCAATCTTGCTTGGATGAGTGTCAGATGTGCCTCGTTACCCTGATTAAGAGTGGGATCTCCTGTAACTTAGAAGCACCTTCTGAGCTATGTGTTCGTTATTGTGATGAATATTGCAGCGGGGAAAGTGGAGGGGATGACGGTGGCGATGATGACGACGATGGTGCAGGGTCAAGCACGTCATCAACATCTGTGGTTTCTTCAGCGTCGAGCTTTGACTTCTCGTTTTCGATAAATCTTAGTTCAGTTATTTCTTCTTCGTCTTCGAATACCTCTTCTTCATCTTCCGGTAATTCTTCTTCGTCCTCGTCCTCGGTCGCGTCTTCTTTTAGTTCATCGTCTTCATTGCCACAAGGTGTTTGTTGTATAGATAACCTCTGTGCTCTCGGAGCTTGTGAGAGTCCGTTTCAATCTCAGGCAGCGTGTGAATTGGTGTGTAACGACGATAGTTCCTCTGCAGCCTCTTCCAAATTCTCATTCTCCTTCTCGGTTGATACAGAGTCTAGTGAATCTTCTGTAGCATCGGATATGCAGTCATCTACACTCTCGTCTTCGTCTTTCTCCTTCTCGTTTGATACAGAGTCTAGTGAATCTTCTGTAGCATCGGATGCGCAGTCATCTTCTAGTGCTTCTCTTATTGCCTCAGAGAGTTCATCAGACCAAAGTTCCACAGAGAGTTCGTCGAGTTCTTCGAGTAGTTCACGTGTCATCTTTACATTGAGCTCATCAGATCAAAGCATATCGATTATGTTCCTTTCTTCTAGTTCAGCAGGGGACCCTACAATCATTCTTACAGATAACGATGACAGTGGTAACGGTAGAGGTAATGACGATGACGACAATGATAGTAGTGACAGTGATGATGACGGGCAGTCCATAGTTGCTGCAGATAAAGACAGCGATCAAGTACTTGTAGCCGCAGCGTCTATCTGTGGAAACGGTGTCTTAGAAGGTAGGGAGGAATGCGATGACAGTAATAGGAGAGATGAGGACGGTTGTAACTCTACTTGTCTGCTTGAGATTGGTATCTGTGGAGACGGTATCGTGCAGTCACTTCTCGGAGAACAGTGCGAGCAGTCAACGCACGATGCGTCACTAACGTACGGTTGTGCACGGTGTTTGTATCTGTCGATCTATTGTGGTGATGGCACCATTGATGCAGGAGAAGAATGCGATGATGGACCCCGTAACTCTACTTCTCCAGATGCGAAGTGCCGCCCAGATTGTCATGTCAGTAGTTGTGGTGATGCCATCGTAGATAGTGCAGAAACTTGTGACGATGGTAACCGCTTAAATGGAGATGGATGTAGTAGGTTCTGTACGAAAGAGACTTCTACAGTTGTTGCTGCGCAGCAGGGGAATGAAGCTTCTATAGAATTCCCTGCAGATGTGCAGGCTCAATTGCAGCACGACATCTTAGGGCAACAGTTCCAATACCCTGCTTTCCCTCCGCAGTATCAGTTCCCATTCCCAATGCAACAGCAACAAATGCAAATGCACATGCCAATAGCTCAGCTTCAGCCACTTATTCAATCTCGTGGTCCAGTAGGAGAAACGGGACCTGCTGCAGTAGCGGTTGCTGCTAGTGGAGTCGCTGCTGGGTTTGGATGGGTAAGACGAAGAAAGAGAACTATGAGCGACTAAGGATTTTTTCTGATAGTGCAACGACTTCTGTAATACGCTCTCGCACGATAGACGAAGCAGGAGTGTCGTGATCCAAATGATAGAGCGCTCCATGAAGTGTAATAACATGTTCACCATCAAATCTTCCAATTTGCAGAGCGTCTTCTCTAGGAGCAATTTCTGCTGCCTTCTCAATAACTGCACGGTCGAATACGATTGGAGTAGCTACTGCAGACTCAGGAGCATCTATTACTATGACATCTGCTGCCGGTGCTACGTCTGCTGGGGTAATCATGATTTCTTTTCTTCACGAATGTAAGCCGCACGCACGCACATTCCAATAGGATCATTTTTTTCAATAAGGTTTGCAATTTGCGTTCCTGTATATTCAGTTCCACTAAGTACAGCAGAGTAGGACCTACCTAATTGGCGATATGATTCTGCGACAGGATCAGGTATTTGGACCTGGCCAGTGGTGTCATTTATTCCAAATCTCATAGATCAGCATTCTAGTGAGGTTTTACCCGTATACAAGGAGAAAACGGCTCAGATCGCAAATACGCCCTGAGGTGCCAAATTCTTTATAGAACAGGCGATTGGAGGGGAGTGTAGTAGTTAGATAGAACAAAAAATGTGTTCAATCGTTCACCCACGGGGGTGGGGAAGGGGGCTCATTGTACCTGTGGACCAATACAGTGAAGTTTACGAGTGAGCGCTAGTTTTTGAAAATTTGAGAAATAGTGAAGAGAGGTTAAGTCGAGAGAAGTGGGCAAAGTAGTGTTCTATGTTTTTACCAATGTAAGCAAACTTTGCATTTGAAATTGCGATTAAATACTAAATTTTGTATTCAATTAACAAACTGTGATTGCTGGACAATGTCAATTGATAGTTAACATAAAATGCATTATGATAAGTAGTATAAATTGTGGATAACCTCTCCCCTGTAAGCAAACGGCAGACCAAAGCGGAAAGCGAACTTTCCAGCGCAATAGATCGTTACTTAGTGTTTCTAAAAGCAGAAGAAAACAAAAGTCCCCTTACGATAGATACCTACAGACAATCGTTGAACATGTTCATAGAGCTTGGAGGGGTAAACTCCCCTTCTGCTGTAACTAAAGCCACAATGAGGATGTATAAGTCTGCTTTACACAGCTATAGGACAAAATCTGATGGGGAACTCGCGATTCGTACAAAGAATCATCACTTAACTATAGTTCGTGCCTTCTTAAAGTACTTAATTACCGAGGAAGAGATGGATGTGTACCCTCCAGATCGTATAAAACGCTTTAAAGAGGATCCTCGTAAGGTCAAAGTATTGTTTAAAGAAGAGCTGGATAGGTTATTAGACGCTCCAGATACTAATACCAAGATTGGTAAGCGCGATAAAGCGATCTTAGAACTCTTCTTCTCTACAGGGCTTCGTCTTACAGAACTTCGGATGCTCGACATAGATGATATTAACTATAAGACTCTAGAAATTTCTGTTCGTGGTAAGCGCGGGAAGATTCGTGTGGTCTTCATCTCCGATAAAGCTGCAGAATGTCTTAAGAGGTACATGGAAATTAGATTAGATCATCTCACTCCCCTATTTATTCGAAATTTCGAGAAAGCAAACAAAGAATTGCCGCCAGGAGAAAACTTTCGCCTGTCGCGCATTTCTATTTATAACATTGTCAAAAAATATGCACGAGCAGCTGGCATCATGAGCAATCCTTCACCACACACGCTTCGGCACAGCTTTGCGACAGACTTGCTCCGAAACGGAGCAGACCTTCGGTCGGTACAAGAGATGCTGGGGCACAAGGACTTATCGACTACTCAAATATATACACACGTAACGAACCCTCAGCTTAAAGAAGTTCACAAGAAACATCATGGGAAGTAGTGTAGATCTCAATACCATCTGGGCCGCACTCTCTGTATTAGTAGGTATTTCGACGGTTACTCTCTATACCAAGAGTATTTTCTCTGGAGACACAAAGCCTCACGAGTTTACGTGGCTGATTTGGGCAATTACCCAAGGCACAGCTACGGCAATCCTTTGGCAAGCAGGTGGAGGGAAGGGTGCTATCTATTTAACAATAGGAACGGTAATTGTATTTGCGATATTTATCTTGCTGCTTTTTCGTGGCAGTCGAAATATCACAAACAGTGATGTGCTTGTACTAGCACTAGCGTTACTCGGGTTTGGAATTTGGTGGTTTTTGGAAAATCCCCTACTCGCAGTTATTCTCATGTCTTCTATCGATGTTTCTGGATATATTCCCACGTTTAGAAAATCTTATTCACTGCCTGATACCGAGACATCTGCATTTTGGTTTGCATTTGGAGCAACAAACATTCTCTCGATACTTGCTCTAGAAAACTATAATGCTCTTACGCTGACGTATCTTGTTTCTATCGCTGCGGCCAATATTTCCTTAGGCCTATTTCTTATTTGGAGGAGGCAAAGAACTCCATAAGAAGCATCATGGGAAGTAGTGACATATGCCTTCTAAGCACATTGAAACAGGGGCACCAATGGTGGTACCCCTTGTTCGCTCCCCTTTTTCGTCTATCTTCTCAGTACCAGAAGCACTGCTATGTAGAAGACAAAACTAAAGAAGGTGGATGCAGTAATTATTGCGACATTGAATGCCCAAAGGTCATTCATTTGGAAATGGATATACGATGCTCCGGCAGCAGCTATTCCCATGACCATGCAGGTAAACCATATTAGCTTTGAGCTATTTTTACCGAGGATTATTCCTCGCGCTTGATGAATCACTATCCACGTAGCGAGGGCAAAACCTACGATAAGCAGAGTGTTGATGACGAGCAACGGGTTGATTTCCTGATGCTCCATCGGTTGAAATATCACATGGCACCTCCTATAAGTTAAGGCGGAAAAAGAAATGAACGATGCCCTTAGTGTAGCATAAAAGTGGTGCTGTTGTTATTTTGAACAACAGAAAGATGAGTGGTACATAAAAACCCCCGGCTGCTGCTTTAAAAGCAACTGCCGAGGTGAGATCTTCGAAAAACAATTGATAATACTAATCTTGCTTCCAGGGTTCTTCGCCCTTAGGGAAAGCATTCGGGCCGAACGTGCACTTGAAAACGAGGTTTTCTGTGCCCGTATTCTCGACGGCGATACCCTCTGCTGCGATCGCGTTTTCAAATGGTGTGAACCACCTGTCGTACGTGATCTGGCCAAGTCGCGCCAACGGTTGGAATTTGACTTCCTGGCCGCCAACAATGCCTTCGCCTTGGAGCATATGGCAAATGCTCCACGAGGGGTGATGCAGGACATGCTTGCCCTTAGGAGGAATGACGATACGTTGCGTGCTTGCCATTTGCTCGCCGTAGATATCGCCGTAAATTACGGTCGCCACTTTTCCGTCACCATCGCTTGTCCGCTTCGTATCACGAACGGGTCGGCACTGGTGCTTGAGGACAAAGTCCGGATCGGTCACGAGGTCAAAGTCGGTCCTTTTGACCACTTCTTCCCAATTTCGCTCTTCGGGTTTGTAGTCATCCTCGCTGACGGCAGACCATGCGATCTCTGAGAGATCTCGACCACCACAATTGTCTTCCACCAGCAGGTGCTCGTCGTAACGAGCTTGAGGTTCCTGCGTGCAGTAGTTCGTCGGGGCGTGGTCGACTCCGTATGGCATTGCGAATCCACAACCGATTGGCATGAGGACGTGCGGTTGCAGTCGGCGAATCGCCATACTGTTCCCTACACCATACATCTCGAGTGCATCGAGTAACATCTCTGGTGTAACCCAAGGATAGTACCCAGCTGCAGTCGTATGGTAGCCCGGGGTCGGAGGGGTCTTGTTGTTCAGTGGGTCAAAATTGTAGTATTCCCACTTCACATTATGACGGTGATCCATCAGCACCCGATCGGGATCGAAATGCTTGTCGTAGATGGGTAACGTCACTTCATCAAAGCACTCCAGGGCGAGCTTCTGCGTCGCGAGGCCGATCATGAATGCCGGATTTTCCTGAATCAAATTCTGGAACGGCACCAGATCCCCGTCTGCATCGATGGCGTGAGCCACTCCCTCCATAAAGAAGGGTTTACCTTGATCTTCGGGGTTTCTGTTTCCTGTGACGACTTCGCCGCAGTTGAGGTACCATTCCTCGGAGATTCCTAGTGCCAATTCGGCTTCTGCAGCGCTCCCAACACTGGAGCTTTCGCCAAAAGGGTAAAAGTCATCCGGATGGAATGGCAAACGTTTGCCTGCTCCGTAGAACGTTCGGCCAACGGGACGGCGAACTGAAGGAAAGATTTTTGCACGGTTGCGTAACCCTTCCAAGGAAGTTCTCGCACTTCCGTCCACACGTTTCTGTGTGTGGCGCCAAAGGCTCTGTTTAGAAAATTTCTTAGCCATGTCTCCTGCACTCGCTTTCTGTAAAGTTCATCAACTGTCTGTGAAAGACCATTCCACCTCAGCTACAAGCTGAGAGGAAGAGTATTATTCACTAATTCGCGTATTTGTAAAGAATTATGGGAAGTAGTTGCTTTAATATATATTTGTGCCATAGTGTGCCTCTATCCCCTCTTATATTATGTTTAGAAACACTCAATTAGAACGGTTTGCAGATCAGATCTCTGATGAGCAGCAAAAGCAGAAATTCCAAGCAGTGGTTGCCGATATCCAATTTGATGAAAAGGGTTTGACCAGTGGTGTTTGTCTCGATAAGTTTGATGGAACAGGGTTAGAGCTATTGCGAGATGAATTTAATCAGAGACATATAGAATTTTTAGATCAGGCTGATTTAGATGCGTTGATCCAATAGAGTATGAGTGAAGAATTTCCAGTACATGTCTACTTTCCTGCTATACCAGGGCAAACGGCTGAAGAGGTAGCAAGGGAGCAGGTAGAGTATGCTGCTTTGCTCTCAGAGATATTTGCAAGTGAAGGTTTTGATGTAACGATAACTCCTGATGATGTCACTATTGGAACAAATGATGATCCTGATGCTGAGCCATGGATTCTAGAGTAGGCTCTCTATATGACCACCCTAGACCTCCCTCGACTTAAGTCTTCAGAACTCGGTTCTCTTGCGTGTATGTGCGCAACAGGAGTCTTACTTATAGCACTTCAGCTTCCAATAGGATGGGTAGCGATGGGTCTTGGAGTCGCCTTGCTTCTTCTTGCTTCACCGCATTTTCGTAAAGATATCTTACTCATCTACCTGTCACTCGCACTTCTTGGTATTACTCGTATCGATACCGACGTCGGGTACGGGCATATGGCCGCGATGGGCCTCACCCTGCTTCTGGCCGTCGCAATCCCCTACTTCGTCTCGCGCTACGTCTACAAAGACTATCTTGTCCGTTTTCGCTGGCACCATGGCCGTAACTGGTACAAAAAAGAAATCTTCTATGTGTTCTTTACGGTTGCAGTTTCTTATCTTCTACTCCCCTACTACCTCTCGAGCACTGGTGCATATCTCAACTGGTCGGTAGAACCGGGTCTCAGCTTCTTAACACGGCTGTTTATTGGCACGAATGCCTTAGGAATATGGGATGAGCTATTTTTCGTCAGTACTGTTCTGGGAATTTTGCGCAGGTTTTTGCCGTTTGGTTGGGCGAACATTGTCCAGTCTGTGTTGTTCACTTCGTTTTTATACGAGCTTGGGTTTACAGGATGGGGTCCGCTGGTCCTCTACCCCTTCGCCTTGCTACAAGGATATGTATTTCATAGAACAGAGTCTCTGCTCTATGTTATTACCATTCACCTCTCGCTAGATCTTGTATTATATCTAGCATTGATCCATGCTTACTATCCAGATTGGATTCCTTTGTTCCTCTAATGAAAACTCCCCTCCTCTGTCTTAGTCTTTTGCTCGTAGCCTGTGGATCATCTGTTCCAGAGGGTTGGGAAACATACGACAACACAGATGCAGGATTTTCTGTTTCGTATCCAGCAGATGTAGATTTTGATATTCGTGTAGATCTTATAGAAGGGCTGGATACTCCAATGGGATACAATGAACAGACAGCGAAAATTAATCGCCTAGCCCTCAGTAAAGGGAATTTCGGTGGCGGAGTCGACTTCGCGCTCCCCTCCTCTCAGATGGTTCGTTCTTTAGGATCTGTAAATGCGCAGGACTTTGGTGTGCTTTCACGGTTTGAAGTCTGTGACGTCGCCTTCGACCGCATCCTCTACTTTTTCCACAATGAACATCAGATCGTTCTCACTCTTCGCGGAGACAGAGATGCTCTTACAGAAGAATCCTCTGACTATCTTAAAACGTATGAGCCGGATTGTGGAGACTACCCCATGTGGCACCACGATAAACAAGATCTTTTCTATGCTCAGCTAAAGCTTGGGAGAGGTGGAGATAAAGCGCAGCTTTGGTACGACACGTTTGATGATATTGTTGAGACGGTGGAGTTGAGGTAGTGTCTCCTACAGGTTCTGTTGTTATTTTGAACAACAGGATAGGAATTGTGATAAAAATAAAACAAGTATGTTGTTGCTATTGACTCGATTAAATATATATTTAATAGTTGATGGCAACTAAATACCTGTCCGCAGCGCGAATCAAGCATTTAGAGCTTATACAAACAGTCATTTCACGAATGGCGCATAACTCTTTTCTCATTAAGGGATGGAGCATATCTATTGCGACAGCTCTTTTTGCCTTAGCAGCAAAAGATGGCAGTGCTAGATTTCCGTTAATTGCGGTAATTACAATTATTGCACTATGGTATTTAGATGCTTTTTATTTAAGGCAGGAAAAAATCTTTCGCAACTTCTACAATAAGGTCCTTTCTAGTAAGGATAATAGTATCGAGCTATTTTCTTTAGATGTCAGAGATTTTACAGCTGATGTCAAGAGTGTGCTAAAAATAATGGTAGCAGAATGCAACTTAGTATTTCATGGTGTAATTTTTATTTTATCTCTTATTATTTTCATTTTTTTATATGGCCCGTCGTGTTTTCTTTAGCTTTCATTATGAAAGAGACATTATCCGTGCAAGTCAGGTAAAAAACAGCTGGTTAACACAGGATCGTCAAGAGGCTGGATTTTGGAATGCTTCGCTTGAAGAGGAGGCGAAGATAAAAGGTGATGATGTAATTAAACGAATGATAGATGAAGGCCTGAAAAACACCTCTGTTACTATTGTTTTAATAGGAGCGGAGACTGCAAATCGACGTTGGGTTGAATATGAAATAAAGCAAACATGCGCGATGGGTCATGGATTAATAGGCGTTTATATTAATGGTTTAAAAAATTTTCAGAAACAAGTTGATCATAGGGGGCGTAACCCTCTTTCCCACCTTGGATATGATAATTACCAAGGCAGTGGGAGAAGGGTCAATTTAGACAAGATTTATCCTACATATGATTACGTTATTGATAATGGATATTCAAATTTAGGAAAGTGGATTGAGGAAGCAGCAACTGTAGCAACACGGTAGTTTATTACAATTTAATTCATGAGTACTGACACTAAAGAAGAGAAGCAGTTAGAGCTAGAAAAATGGGAAGAATGGTATGCCTTAACAAAGGAGGAATTAGAAAATACTGAGGTAAGATTTGATAAAATTGAAGCGAAAATGTCCAGGTACTCTGTTCTTATAACTTTTATTATTGGTATAGTTGCTATTAAATTGTTTAGCTTCATCGAATTCTGGAAATCTGCTGATTCATGTTTAGATTATTATTTTGTTGTTAGCTTTATTTCACTTGGAATCTCTGCATATATAGCACTTTTTCTATATATACTTTCTTTAGAATTTGAGACATTTTATAGAACTCCTGTTAATCCTGATTCTTTAATTTTTTTCAAGGAAAACGATTATATCAATGCTATTTGGGCTATGAGTGAGTCTAATATGAAGGCCATAAATAAAAACAAAGCTATAATTGAAAAAAAATTATTCATTGCTCATATGGCGTATCGTTTTACATTGGCAACAATTATATTGACTGCCTTTACTGTTTTTATGTATGCTTATACTAATGTCACGTAATAGAGATGATAATGGCTCTACCCAGAATCAGAATAACAATTCTGAAGGCCTTTCTAGTCAAGATGTAACACCAAATTTTAGTATTACTGGCCCTGCACCACAAAAACTAGAAAAGACATTTAACGAGAATGGTGCTCAAGTAAGAAGTAGTTAATATTAATCCTCATTCAATTATGTGAATGCTACCTGTTTTGCTTTAAAAAATAATAACAGCTACTCAAACCATGCCATTATCTTATCCCATATTGACTGTGGAACTTCCTTATCATCTTCTTCCATGCTCATATTTTCCAAGTCTTCAGATGCAGTATCCATTATAGTAATACATGAGTTACCAGATTCTCTGAAGCCCTCATTGCAAAGCCATATGTCTGTAGGGCTATCAACATAGTATGCGTTATCTGGTATTTTTACACATCGCTGCTTATTTATTGATTTTCCGAAACCCTCATCACATATGCATTCTCCCCCTTCTTTGTAGGAATTTGAAGGACACGCTGTTTTTTTAAGAGGCTTATGCCCTACTACAGTAGTTGTATTAACTTTGGCGCGCTGCTCTAAATCCCTTTTGCAACCGTCTTTTTTGGTATTAATTATGAAACCATAATTACAGATGCATTTAGTTTTGTTATTAGGATTAATGTGGGCATTGTTAGGACATGTATTAACAACGGGCTTAGCTGGTTCTAGTATGCACCCGTCTTTTGTACTATTAATAATATATCCTGCATTACATAGGCACTTTGTAGAATCTTGTGGATTTTGATAAGTGTTAATTGGGCAGGTATATGTGGGCACTTCAATTAAACATGCAGTCTTAGTACTGTTAATTTTATAGCCTTCATTGCAAAGACACTTTGTCGAGTCATACGGATTTTCATGTGAGTTAGATGGGCAGCCACTGTTTTCATTTTGTTTATTAAGAATTTCAAGCAGTAACCGCAGCTGCTCTTCGGTATACCCTCCTCCACTAGTTCTTGAATAAGAAGATCCAGGTATGCGATCAAATCGGTAATCTTCATGTCTACTGGAAGCACTAACATATGTCTCTTTTGCACAGGCCATGGCCATATAAGTATTTATATACGGTGACTTTGAAGAATTGGTTGTTAGGTATCCAATAAAATCAAGGTCATCATCTAGTAGAATTGGTGGATTACTTGCGTAGTCATTAAAAGCACTTTCAGAACTGTAGTCACTACCGTAATCTCCGTAATCATTCATAATAGAATCTGAACTATACTCATTACCGGCTCCATATTCATTTGCGATAGACTCGCTATTGTACTCATTGGATACAGCTCCAATAAATTCATATTCATCATCCCAAGAATCCCAACCAAATATTGAGGCACCTTCAACATCGTAACAGTCTAGTGAGTAAGCATTTGTAGTATTCGGCAACAATGCAATGACTAAGAGTAGCTTAATAATCATAAATGTAGAGTATACTAAACATTATGAATTGCATACGAATAATTATTGCTTTACTTCTCGTTTTTCCGGTTGTTGCAGATGCCCACCCTGGACGCACAGCTGGAGATGGTTGCCACTATTGCAGGACAAACTGTTCTTCATGGGGCGAAGTTCACGGAGCGCGTCATTGTCATGGTGGCGGAGGAGGTGGATACACGGCACCTACTACCCCAACTTGTCCGTACAATTCTTACCGAAGTGGTAGTAGTTGCTATTGCAATTCAGGATATGCTAAATCTTTAAGCGGAAGCAGTTGTATAAAAATACCGACTAATGCCCACAAAGGTAACGGCACTACAGACGTGTGGGAATGTGATACGGGTTTCGAGGAGATTGGAAATGGTTGCGTAAAAGAGGTAGTAAAAGTAGTTGAACCTGAACCCATTGTAGAAGAGGAGGAAAAAGTGGCGGAGAAGGAAGATACCGAGACGGATTTGAGTACTGTCCCACCAACCGAAGAAATGCAATTGATGACTCACTTGGCTAAAGAATTGGAAAAAGAGTTATCGCTTACCAAGCGAGAAAATAGAGAGTTAAAGAATTCGCAAGATTCTGATCCTGGAATACCATTCGCAACAGGAATAGCCGCTACTCTCGGAACTCAGTGGTGGTTGAAGAGAAGGAGACTAAAGAGCATTGGCTAGCCTCCATTAATTCCATTATAGATCCAAACTGCAGCATCGGTCCTTGTTAAGTTATTACCTGGGAAAAACATCCCATGAGATGTAATAATTCCAGCGCCAAGACCTTTGGCAACATAGTCATAAAACCAGCTCCCCTCCTCTACATCTGTAGGCATGTATTGTTCTGGCACTGGACCATCCGTCCCAGAGCTAATAATAATTTTTATCGCTTCTGCTCTATTTACAGAGTTTGCTGGTCGGAATGTGCCATCGGGGTATCCTTCGATCCATCCGAGCCTCTTAGCTGCGCATGCATATTCTGCAAACCATTCGTCTGTCACGTCAGGAAAGCAATCTGTTTCACCTTTTAGCTCATGTGAATGAAAACCAGATACAAGAATTTTTAGAAGTTCCGCCCTGTTTACTTCTCCATGTGGCTTATAGCTTCCATCGGGATATCCACTAATAACTTCTGAATTTTTTAGAAACATTACTTCTTTGTATCCGAAATCCTTAGAGTCTAAGTCTGAAAAAGTGGCACCATTATCAACTGCATTGTTTAGTGCGACAGTCGATGGTTGATTCATGAGGTCATTGTAGGGATCTATGTATCCTTCAGCTCCTGGAATACATGCTGTTTCTGATGCATTTTTGTGGTAACTAGGTTTGCATCTGCAACCTTTTACTCCTGTTGCTTCTCCCCCCTCTCCCAAAGCACCACTACATACGCCATTCGTGGCAATTTTCATTTTGCGTTTAGGATCAAATGGGTCACTTGCAGATCCATATGGATATTCTGGTTTCGGTGCTACATATGCAGCATTTTGTTGCTCTAGTTGAGGGGTATATCCAAATGTAGAATTGTTTGCATTCTCTAATCCGCTTTTGACAATTGAGACAGGTATGAATACACCATCAGTAGCCTTGCCTGTACTGTCTTCATGGGACGCAACTGCAATCCCAACTACTTTTCCATTTTGAACAACTGGTCCTCCAGAGTTTCCTCCATGAATTAATGCATCTGTAAGCAGCCATGGCCCTCTGTATTCTTTCAGCCCGACTTTTGCTGGCCACTCACTTATAACAACACCATCATGTCGAATCATTTCGAAGGAATCGTAGAAGCTATCTCCTAATGCAGGGTAACCGTATATATTTATAGGACTGTCGATATCAGGGTCTTCATCTGCGAAGTACACACTAGTATGGGGACACTCAATATAGACTCTAATATATGCGACATCGTCTTCCAGGTTCAGCTTAATATCTGAGCGAGTAATGTCTTTATAGCAATTAGGGTTATATTCACCGTCAACATCAGTTATGAAAATACGATAATAGCGAGCGTATCCGTCAATAACATGAATATTGGTTATAACTATTCCATCATCTACGTAAAACCCCGTTCCCCTTCCGAGTATATCTCCCTGTGCATCATAGCTAATAATTAATACAGTGGCATGCTTTGTATTTAAGTGAAACAGCTGAGCGTTAGCTGTTGGGATGTAAATAAGAACTGCTGCCAGTAGACCTAGAATAATACTTCTCATACTAGGTATGGTATTGTAAACATTCTTAACAGCCTAGGATTTCTGTTGTAAAAAATAACAACAACCCCCCCCATTTGCAAAAAGCGACGCGGAGTTCTATCTTGGTGGTATGGAAGAATACGAACTACAACCTGTTAGCTGTGAGGAAAATGATCGCCTTGCACAAAAGCTATCCAGGTGGCTCCAGGCAGGTACAGAGGCACTAAACAAGCGGCTTACAGAGGCTGCTGAACTTAAGTACACTGTTTCGTATGTAACAGTGAACACTCTTATTTTTTTTCAGCAAGCCGAAGAGTTTTAGTGATTGGCTTGCGCAATGGTACTCTCTTGATGGAATATGACGTCCCTGAAACAATACTGGCCCTTGGCACTCATGCTTCTTTTTGTTGCAGTAATAATTGGTAAAGAAAGTGGGATGCCATTTTTGAGCCAACTTACAACAGGGAACAGTTGTGGAAATTTTGTTCAAGAGTCAGGTGAAGAGTGTGATTTAGGCTCTCTAAATGGACAAAACTCTGGGTGTACAATTTCTTGTATAAAAGAATGTTTTATCTGTGAACCAGGGATGATGCCATGCAATGTGCAATACGGTGCAGACATCTGTGATCTTTCTGGTTATTCATATACCTCAATGGAGGAATGCGAAATAAGTCCCATTTGTGGAGCTGATCCTTCTTTTGGTGGATCTAATGCAGGTCCAATAGGATCTGGAGGTGGAACGGCAACTGCTGGAGGGGTTCCTGATTGTGGAAACGGCATAAAAGAACAAGGAGAGATGTGTGATGATGGAAATGCAATAAACACTGATGGCTGTACAGATAATTGCGAAATTGGATGTTTGCGTTGTGTATCTGTAAATTCTGCTCCAGAGTGTGTCGCAAAAATAGGTTCGTTTTGTACTGATCAGAATGCATTTCTTACATCAACTGCATATTTTACCAATCAGTCTTGTGAGCAAGAGTGCAACCCTCCTCCAGTTCCAAGGTGTGGAGATGGTATTGAGAACCAATCGAGTGAAGAATGTGATGATGGCAACACGGTAGATGGTGATAAGTGCTCTAGTGATTGCAAAGTGGAATGTTATAAATGCTTAGGCGTCGACACGACCTGTACGGTTACTGATGCGTGTGCTCCAGGGCAGGGCACAGTCTATGATTATGCTGAAAAGGATACCTGCGATATAGCATGCGCTAATCCTGTATGCGGTAATGGAGTTACAGAAGGAAATGAAGAATGTGATGATGGGAACCCAATAAATTCTGATGCATGTAGTAACGATTGCAAAGCCCAGTGTTGGGTTTGCAATGGTTCAACTGGACAATGTTCATTACCTACTACTGGTAATTGCGCAAATTCCTATAGCACTGCAGCAATATGCAATGCTCAATGTGCATGCTCCTCTCCGACAGATGTTGACTGTAATTGTAAGGATCCAAATATGGTAATTTGTGGAATAGGAGAGCCAGCCTCAGAAGATATCTGCAATATTGTCCATCGTTCTGCTTGCAATGCTAATGACCCTGAATCTGGAATAATTTGCTGTGCTAGTGGAGCATGTCAGACTGCTCAGCCATCTGGAAAAAAATTCTGTGCAGGTCCATCTGCAGCTTGTACTTCTGATGGAGATTGTGCAGGAAAATGTGAAACCATGTGTCTGAATACAGGATTCATGCTTTGGTGTTCGTGCAACTCGGGATTTTGCACAGACAGTATTGCTCCAATTACACAGTGTAGTGACCCAATTGGTGGAGGTGCACAAGGAGGAGATTCTGGTGGTAACAGTGGAGGAAATAATGGCGGGAACAATGGTGGAGATAATGGTGGAAACAATGGTGGAAATAACGGCAGCCCTGGTCCTGGCCCAGGACCCGCTCCTGCACCAAGTCCTGGTCCTGGTAATCCGGGAAGTCCAGGTAGTCCAGGTAGCCCAGGTTCTCCTGGCTCCCCTGGTGATAGTGGAGAAAGTTCGTCATCATCATTTATTACCTTCGGTGGCCCTGGTCCTGGAAATACTGGTGGGCAGCAAGGTGGAGATCAGGGTGGAGATCAGGGTGGAGGGCCTGGCCCAGGTTCCCCTGGTCCTGGTACGCACCTCGCTTGTGTACGTGACAGTTGTGAAATAGTTTCTGGTGGTGGAGATGATGAGTGCGATGTATTCCTTGGATGCTCAGAAGGAGAACACATGGAATGCAGAGGTAATGCGTGTGCTGTTGTTTCTGGTGATGGAGACAATGAATGCTCTAATAATATTGCCTGTAGTACACATACGGAATGCGATGGTAACCGCTGTAAGCTTGTATTGGAGCCTGGAAAGAATGAATGCAATACCCCATTTGATTGTATCAATCGCAGTTCTGCAAGTTCAGTTTCGTTTAGCCAAACATCTTCCTCTGGTGCTTCCGACGGATCAGACGGATCAGATGGATCAGATGGTTCAGACGGATCAGACGGATCAGACGGCTCCGACGGCTCCGACGGCTCTGACGGCTCCGATGGCTCCGATGGTTCCGATGGTTCCGACGGCTCTAATGCATCGGGAGCGTCTTCCTCGAAACCTCCTACTCACTTAGAATGCGAAGATAAGCAGTGCGTTTCAAAACCAGGCGCTGGTAAAGATGAGTGCCACTTCGCACGTCATTGCGAAGGTAAGAAGCACTTGGAGTGTAAAGATAAACAGTGTGTAGTCGTCGATGGTCCTGGACGAAGTTTGTGTCTTGTCGATGGTGATTGCACACGCGATCACCACAATGAGTGCAATGACTTGCAGTGTGTTCATGTCACACAACCTGGACGTGATTTGTGCGATAAGAGTAGTGATTGTATTCCATCACATCTTGTCTGTCGCGATCTTCAATGTGTTTCCGTAGAAGGTGCTGGTGACGACAAATGCCAAGAGGCATCTGACTGCCGAGTTCCTGGTAGTTCTACTCCTGCTTCAAGTACACGTTCTTCCACTCCTCCAGAAACACATCTTGATTGCTTCTTAGAGCAATGTATTACAGTAAATGGTCCTGGAATGAATCATTGCACTACGGATGCGCATTGTAAAACCAGGAACCACCTCGCATGTTTCAACAACCAGTGCACTGTTATCTTTAGTGCTGGTAGAGATACCTGTGATTCACAAGAGGATTGTGAGAAAGAAGGACATTTAGAATGTGATGTACTTCAGAGATGTGTAGTTGTAATAGGTCCTGGGTCGGATATGTGTGGTTCTGATAGCGATTGTACGGACCCAACTCATCTAAAGTGTTTCGATCAACAGTGTATACAATTACGCGGTCCTGGTATCGATAACTGTACTCTGGGTGGCGACGAGTGCTTACAACAGCACTTAGAGTGTAATGATCTTAGGATGTGCGTTGTCGTCTCTGGAATTGGAGAAGATGAGTGCGATTCACCATTTGATTGTAACAACCGATTTTCATCATCTTTCTCTTCTCAGTCCTCTTTTTCTTCGCAAGTTCCTATACACCTTATTTGTGAAGATCAGCAGTGCATTGTTACGACTGGTATTGGTGATGATGAGTGTTCTGATGCAGATGATTGCAGAGGAGATAGTCACCTGGAGTGTCTCGACCTGCAATGTATTTCTGTAGAAGGAGCTGGAGAGGATACATGTGCAGAAGATCCAGATTGCGAACGTCCTGCTCACTTAGATTGTGAACAGGACCAATGCATTGTTGTTGGCGGCCCTGGTATGGATCTGTGTACAAACACAGAAGACTGCGAAGAGTCCCATCTTGCATGTGAAGACTTCCAATGCATAGTGTCGGAAGGTGACGAAGAAGATAGTTGTAGCACACCAGCGGATTGCTTCTTTGCAAATTCTTCTACACGGTCTCTCTTCCCGAGCCCTCCGACATTTACCTCTTCGATTGCCTCTAGTGCCATCAGTCTAATAATTCTTACAGATTCCTCTTCTTCGAGTTTCGAGTCATTCTCTTCAGGAGTTTCTTGTAATGGAGCATCGGATTGCCCAGGAGGTTCTGTGTGTGATCAAGGACAATGCAGAACAGGATGTACAGATGCAGCGTCTTGTGCCATTGGTAGCTGTAATAAGCGTGGCGATTGCGAAACATGCCTCGATAACAGAGAGTGCAGCGGTAACCGCTGCGTGCGCAACGGGTGTCAGGATTGTCGCTCTACATCAGATTGTCCGAGTGGACTTCAATGTGACAACGGTGACTGTATTCGATTTATCGACCCGAACGTAAATTGCGGAAACGGTATCGAAAATATCGGTGAAGAATGTGATGACGGCAACCGCAATTCAGGAGATGGTTGCAGCAGTGAATGCTTTATCGAGTCTACATTGGTAGCTTCTGCAAGCATCTGTGGAAATGGAACCTTAGAAGAGTTAGAAGAATGTGATGACGGCAACCGCAGGGATGACGATGGCTGCAGCTCTACTTGTCTTCTTGAGATTGGAATTTGCGGAGACGGAGTCGTGCAGACTCTATTGGGAGAACAGTGTGAATCTTCAGTGCATAATCCAGCTCTTGCTTACCTCTGTAAAAATTGTCGCTTCCTCTCACTGAGTTGCGGAGATGGAAAAGTAGACGACGGAGAAGATTGTGATGACGGACCAAGAAATTCTAGTAATCCAAATGCTACCTGCAGGCCAGACTGCTCCTCTGCTCGTTGTGGAGATGGTGCACTAGACTCTGCTGAACTCTGTGATGACGGCAATCGCTTAAATGGTGATGGATGTGATCGTTATTGCAAAACTGAGTCTACTACTGTGATAGCTTCTGATACTACTTCTGATGTTGATGGTACAGCTCTGCCTTCTCAGGTGCTTAGCTCCTATCAGTTGCAACAGCAACAATACGGGTTCCCGCAGTTCCCAAATTTCCAACAAATCCCGTATCAACTTCCTATGGCTCAGCTCCAGCCACTTATTCAAACGCAAGCTCCAATTGGAGATACCGGACCTGCAAGTGTGGCTGTAATTGGAGCAGGGGCAGCTGCTGGTTGGTCATGGATGCGGAGGAAGAAGCGATAACACGTGAACACTATGAAGCGCATATTCATCTTATCGGTACTTCTTACTTCCTGTTCGTGGCAGAGCGCTACTCCTCCAGAGGAAATCGCAGTACCTGAAAAGATTGAGCAGGCCATAGAAACCTTTCCTTCAGAAATCAGCATCCCCTACTTCGCGAAGATGCGACTTGAAGGAACAGAATTTACGTTGGGTGATGCGCTAGCAAAAAATTCTTCATATACGCGCTACAGCATTACGTATAAAAGTAACGGCCTACTGATTAGTGGAATCTTAAATATCCCTACAGGTGACGGTCCGTTTCCTCTGTTTGTGTTAAATCACGGATACATAAATCCAGATGTCTATACCAATGGTCGAGGGTTAAAGAGAGAGCAGGATTATTTAGCAAAACAAGGATATGCAGTGTTGCACTCAGATTACCGAGGACACGCATTCTCAGATCCATCCCCCCTGCCTGATGATCATGCAATCTACGATGCAGGACTTGAGTACAGTATGGATGTGCTCAATGGAATTCGTGCTTTGCAAACTGCAGACTTTCCGCAGATTGATACAGAGAATATCTCGATGCTTGGACACTCTCTTGGTGGAGGTGTGACGATGAACATCGCTGTTGCATATCCAGACGTTGTTGATCGGATAATTCTCTACGCACCTGTACATACAGACGCATGGGAAAATTTTCATCGTTGGAGAGATAAGCGAGAAGAAGGAACATTAACTACAGATACTATAGGTACGCGTGCGTCAGATCCTCAGTTTTGGGATGCAATTTCGTCGCTCGCCTATCTCGAAAATCTCACTGCTCCTGTACTGCTTTTTCAGGGGACAAACGATAGCGATGTCCCCAAAGAGTGGTCTGATTTCTTAGCGGCTAAACTTGAATCTCTCGGTAAAGATATTACGTACGTTATATATGAAGGAGAGAAGCACGAGTTTATCCCAAAGTGGAATGACTTTATGAAACAGGCCGTTAATTTTTAACGAGCCTCGTCGCACTTGCCTGAGCGGTTGGCATGACGAGCATGTAGTCGATATTTACGTGTACAGGCCTAGAAACTGCAAACGCTATACAGTCGGCGATATCTTCTGGTTGTAGTGGCGCGTAGCCCTTGTAGACAGATTCGGCTACTGCGGTATCCCCCTTGAATCTCGTATTAGAAAAATCTGTTTCGACAGCTCCCGGGGCGATGTCTG
This sequence comes from Candidatus Peribacter sp., assembly GCA_018652955.1. Lineage (GTDB taxonomy): Bacteria > Patescibacteriota > Gracilibacteria > Peribacterales > Peribacteraceae > UBA2170. The sequence continues at coordinate 220,486 of JABIBA010000009.1, forward strand.
TAACGCGTACTCCAGTTCCCGCAAGGTCTATGCGTAAATTTCTACTGATCATTTTTACAAATGCCTTAGAGGCACAGTACACAGACCCTCCTTCGTAGGCTTCTACCCCTGCAATTGAACTGAGGTTTACTATGTGACCTTTGTGCTTTTTAAGGTGTGGCATCGCAAGCTGTGCGACTTTGAGAAATCCTTTGATGTTGGTATCGATCATTCCTTCAAAATCTTTAAAGTCGTAGTCTTCAAAGCTTGCCTTTCCGAGTGCTAGGCCTGCGTTATTTATCACGATATCAATATCGAGACTACTCACCTCTCCGTAAAATTTCTCGATAGCATCCATGTCTTGCAAATCTACGGCGAATTTTTTTACGTCGATGTCTGCTGACTCTTGAATAGATTTTTTAGCTGCCAAAAGCTTCTCCTCGTTTCTTGCGACGAGGATCAAATTTCTCTTCTGAGCAGCGAGAGCTTTTGCAGTCGCAAGTCCTATTCCACTACTTCCGCCGGTGATGATGCTATAGCTGTTTGTGGTATCTCCATAGTCTTCTTCTTGATGTCTGATGTCAACTGAACGATTACTGGGTCTTGCTTCTCGTGAATTTTACATTTTCCATCAACTCCCCCTGCACACATTTCTTCATGTGAGAATTGAATGCAATCTAAAGGTCGTCCGCGGTCACTCATAATAGTTTTACCATACCTCTTAATTATAGTGTTGCAACCCCTCCGCCATCTCCTCCAGATCCCCCACTTCCACTAAAAGCAGGTTCACGCGTATCATCTGCATCTTCAAGTATTTCTATAGCAGCCCCTGCAGGTCCTCCTGGGGTGTAACATACATAGTCAGAGACGCCAAAAGCATTGTGATTTCCTGGTACTTTATAAGACCACCCTAATGAATTTTTGTGATACTTCAAATCATCACTGTCTGCATATTGATTTTCTATTCTTTGGTTATTTGCAAACTCGATAGCTGATGTTTGGTGTGTTTTTCCATAACCACATTCTCCCTGCGCTACAGCAAATGCCGCATGATTGAACGCATCTTCTGTATTGTAGTGACTATTTTCGTATCCGCGCGTCATGTTTGTGTGGTGGATCACCATCATTTCTTCTCTCGTAAAAGGATTCCCCTTGCTTTGGACTTCGTTAGACCATCCTCCAATATCAATAAATTTTTCTCCGCCAAGACTCTTGATGAGCTTTGCTGCTTTTTGGGATTCATTTAGGCTTACATCAGCAAATAGGAGAACAAGAGATATTTCTGCTCCTTGGTCTTCTAAGTCTAGCTTTGTTCTACAGATCGATTGCCAGTAATTTACCTGGGCAGTGACAATATTGTTTTCCATGGCTCCTCTGTCTGCAGGCCACTTGCCTTCACCAAATAGATACTGTCGAAGCCCTTTCCATCGGCCGTCACAGCGGAGCCACGTCTGAATTTCCTGCTTGAGTTGCTCAGATGAGATAATAATACCCTCAGATCTAAGCCATACTTGTATGTCATTAATATTCCTATTGGGCTCCGTAAAAATCCAATTGGTTACTTCCTGATCTTCTGCAAGTGTTGAGAGAAGACTCATTTCAAATGCCTCTGCCTTAGAAAGCTTTCCACCTCCTGCTCTCCATGTATCGCGGTTATAGAATATTGCTTTTGGTTCACGAGCTCTTGCACTTAAAAATTCTAGAGGCTCTTCCCATCCGGCAGTAGACTCTGCTTCCCCTTTCATTATTCGTGTTACTGCTAATTTTTTACGCTCTAATTGCTGACTCTCCAGTTGGTCACTTTTAATTTTTTGTACTCCTCCATCATGTCTCGATTGTTCCTCGAGATCAAGTTGCCCTTTATAAAGCGTATCTTTTAATTTTCCTCCTTCTTCTGCGCGTTCCTTCCAAGTAGAATGAGTAGTAAATTTGGAGATATATGGACCAAGATGACTTACTTGTTGACCGAGGCTGCAGAACACCTCTTCTACGTATTCTTGCGCACTTGAGTCCTGAGAAGTGAGATAATACTCTTGCATGCAGTACACCAAGATACTTATTTGTTGTTCTAGGAATCTTCTGTGTAGATTTACGCTAGGGTCTGTTCCTCCTCTTGAGTCTACTTCACTCTGTAGCATAATAAGCCTTGTCAGTTCATGGACAAAGTATTCAGATGCTCCCTCGTGATCTTGTGTATTCAGTGCTTTTGCAGCATCTTTATGGATTTCATGTGCATAGCAGTTTGCGTGCAGTATCATCTGTTTTCTATCATCCAGCGTTAATTCTGAGGAAGGGTTAGACATATCCTCAAGGAACCAACGAAAAAGACGCGGGTCACCCTCATTCTCAAAGCAGTCAACACTATGTTTTCCTGCAGCTTTTACGATTGCTCCGGTTCCTTCTTGCCAGTTGGCCCAAATCGACTCTACAACTAGAGTAGGATCTGAGTATCCATGCTTGTATTGGTCTTTTTGTAGGTAGTCTATTGTAGGGGCAGGTAACCTCATCATGAGTTCATCGTCCCCCGCCTTTACAGCTAGAGGATTAACTGCCTCGTAAAATGTACGCCGAAATTCATCTGCACCTAGTGCCATTTCGTTTCCATTAAGCATGAGGTCACTAAATACCGTTTGGTCGTACTCTTTATCGTTTTCAAAAAGAATCTGTGTGAGCTTGGGCAGATTTTCGCTCTCTGCTGTTTCTAGTTCAATCATGGTCATTCCTATTCCTAGCGTTAGCTGCTCTCGTCTTGCGTCCGACAGGCGATTGTCATTGAAGAATCTATTAAAACCACCTCTGTCATTGCTTCTTACAATATTCTCCAATGTTCCTAGAGGGTCTTCTTGTTCAAGAATATCTTCATATGTTGGTAATTCAGCATGCGAGTCACCAGTAAGCATCATGCAGACTTCTATGTAGATAGCATTAAGTATAGGTTGAATATCACTCTTAAATAGATGCTGCTCGTGTGCTGCTTTTTCTAGTCTCAAGAGACCTCTTGTCATGACACTTATCTTTTCATCGTTGGTTGCAGTCAATTCCATTGAAAGCACCATATGCCTTAATAGCTTATTGTCAAGGGTCTGAATGTGTTTTACCTACTTAGGATTCGCTCTTTTACGTTCAACTTCTGTCAAAAGCTTTTTACGAAGTCGAATGCTTTCTGGTGTCACTTCTACGAGCTCATCGTCTCCAATGTATTCGAGTGCCTGTTCCAATGTCATTGGTTGTACTGGAGTGAGGTTCATGGCTTCATCTGTTCCAGATGCTCGTACGTTTGTCAGTTTTTTGTTCTTGTTCGGGTTTACCATCATGTCATCGGCTTTAGCACTTTCTCCGATAATCATTCCTTCGTATACAGGAGTCTGTGCACCAATAAATAGTCGTCCACGCTCCTGAAGATTCCACAGAGAGAATGCCATGGTTTCGCCTGGAGTCATACTGATCATACTTCCTCGAGTGCGGCCTGGAATTTGCCCCTTCTCTTTTTCAAATTTTAGGAACGAGTGATTAAGAATTCCCTCTCCTTTTGTTTCGATAATAAAGTCTCCTCTAAATCCAAGTAGTCCGCGTGTAGGGACTAAGAATTCAATGCGACACTGTCCTTCTTCTGTCTTCATGTCCTGCATTTCTCCTTTGCGCAGAGAGAGCATATTAATTACTGTCCCAGAGAATTCCTCTGGCACATCGATAATCACATGTTCGATAGGTTCACATACAGATCCATCAATTTCTTGGAAGATTACTTCTGGACGAGAAACCTGTATCTCAAATCCTTCGCGACGCATAGATTCTATCAACACAGAAAGGTGAAGCTCTCCTCTTCCTGCTACTCGGAAACTATCAGTCCCTTCAATAGGTTCTACGTGCAAACCAACGTTCGTCTCTTTTTCACGGTCTAGTCGTGCGCGGATCTGTCGAGTAGTAAGTTGTGATCCTTCTTTTCCTGCAAACGGCGAATTGTTTACGAGGAATGACATGCTGATTGTAGGCGGATCAATAGAAATAGCTGGTAGAGGGTCTGTTACCTCTTTTGCGCATACTGTTTCTCCTACGTAAATATCATCGATACCAGCTACTGTCACAATTTCTCCTGCGACTGCCTCTTGTACCTCTTTCTTATTTAATCCTTCTGCGATAAAGATCTTCGTAATTTTTCCGTTTCGTGCAGACCCATCAGGTTTGAGCACAGATACTTGCTGTCCGACTTTCATTGTTCCTTCGTAGATACGTCCGATACCCATGCGTCCGACGTAGTCATCGTATGCAAGACTACTTGGTTGCATGCGCAGAGGCGCCTCTGTGTCGGAGTCTGCTACTTTTACGTGCTCCATAATCAGGTCAAATAGTGGATCAAGATTAGTCCCCTTCTCTCCTTCCAATTCTTTCTGTGCGATTCCTTCGCGGGCAATAGCAAAGATGTACGGGAAGTCGAGCTGCTCGTTTGAAGCACCAAGTGTTCCAAAGAGGTCGAATACCATATCGACAACTTCCATACCACGCTGGGCAGGCTTATCAATCTTATTGATGACGACGATAGGCTTCAGACCTAATTCTAGTGATTTCTTTAGCACGAACTTGGTCTGTGGCATTGGTCCTTCTTGTGCATCTACGAGAAGAACAACGCTGTCCACCATTCGAAGGATTCGCTCCACCTCGCTTCCGAAATCTGCGTGTCCTGGAGTGTCTACGATGTTAATTTTACAGTCCTTATAGTAAATAGCGGTGTTTTTGGCGTAAATCGTAATTCCACGCTCTCGTTCTTGGTCATTGCTGTCCATTGCGAGCTCTTTTACCTCTTCATGTTCGGTGTATGCCCCTCCTTGATCAAGGAGGGCATCAACCAAAGTGGTCTTTCCGTGGTCTACGTGCGCGATAATGGCGATATTTCGGATATCCATAAGAGTTTCCGCAAGAGAGTACCAGAAATTGCATTTAAAGCTACTATTTACCCTTCAAACATCTCCATATATTGCTCATATCCTTCATTTACGAGGTTTTCTTTAGGAACGAACTTGAGGGCAGCGGAGTTAATGCAGTAGCGAAGTCCGGTTGGTTCTGGGCCATCTTTGAAGACATGTCCAAGGTGACTATTGGCATCACGACTGCGAAGTTCTGTTCTAGGGATAACGAGTAAGAAGTCTTTTTTGCTTACCACGTTTTCTGGAGAGATCGTATCCCAAAAGCTCGGCCATCCAGTGCCTGACTTAAATTTCTCTTTAGAACTAAAGAGCGGTTCTCCAGAAACAATATCGACGTAAATCCCCTCTTTCTTATTATCCCAGTACTCATTTTCGAACGGAGGCTCAGTGCCGTTTTTCTGTGTTACCTTATATTGCAACTCGGTGAGCTTTTCTTGGAGTTCGTCATCTGTTGGCATAGTAAGAGGGGCAAAGCTACTAGTAGAAGGAATATCAGCTGCAGGACCTGTCATACAACCTACAAGGAGAATTGTGCTTAGAAATAGAAGTTTTCTGATCATATATACCATTATACCATGCTACACTTCCCGCCTATGAAAAAGTCACTCCTCCTTTTAGCTCTACTCCTTACAGCGTGTTCTTCTTCTGTCGAAGAAGAAACTTCTGACGATCTTACCTATGAAGACTGCCGAACAGCTGGTGGAGAAGTGTTTTTCCATGAGCCACACGAGTGTCATCTCTTTGATGATATATATTATGACGATAAGCCAACAGCGAAGTTTGTCGATTATGGACCTGCAACTGGATACTACGCATCACCTGTTGGTGGAGGACCGTACCAAGCCATAGTACTTATTCATGGTCAGTCAGGTTTGCAAAAAGATATTTGGGCTCAAGCGCGAGGTCTTGCAAAAGAAGGCAACGTAGTACTGGCTGTAGATTTATACAAAGGAGAAAAAACGACAACCCAAGAGCGAGAGCAAGAAATGGCAGCCGCTGTACGTGAAGACTTGGACTCAGCATTCGATAATATCGAAGCTGCAGCGAAGTGGCTCTCTTTACAATATAACGTAGAGAAGGAATCTGTACGTTTCCTTGGTGAAAGTTTTGGAGATGAGTGGGACCAAAGATTGGAGCAACTAAAATAGCAGCGCTCCCCTCTGGTTTAGAGTGGAAGCACTGCACGAGAGTTTCTCGTAGGCCACTAGTATTTTTTCTTGCTCCAACTTTCTTTCATTTTAGCTTTCACTTCTTCGTGGATATCTGCCCATTCTTCCTCAGAGAATTCGACACCGTGCTCACCAAGTACTTCTTGTACTTGCATTTGGTGACCTTGCATTGCTTTGCCCTTGTGGCCAAATCTTTTACTGCATCCACCAGAGACTACGGCTCCAACAATACCAATGGCTACTAGCCAGATGCTTAACTTTTTAAGCTGAGGACCCTTTAGGTATTTAACAGCCCAGAATACAAAGAGGACGATTCCGACAACGGTGATCGGACAGAAGATAAAACTTAATTTAGAAACGAACATGTACGGGTGCATGAAATGTGGGGGAAAATTCTTTAGGACTATACACTATTTCTGCAGTATTCATCTATACTGTGGTCATGTCCGACTACACCTGCACACTCGACAAACTCTTCTCGCTTTTTGTACTTGCAACAATAGTCCTTCTTGCAGGCTATATGACAGTGCGTATTGGTACGCAGGCTATTATGTTTGCAGAACATGTTGCCATGGGAAATTACCTCGACATGGAGTTTATGGATGAGCACAGTAGACGTGCATTACACTCTATTGCTGAAGTCTTGATTCTGATCAAAGCTTATCGAATTTTAGTGTCGTATCTTAAAACACATCACATCTCTGTAGAATATATTGTTGAAATTTCGATTATTGCCTCTGCTATAGAACTTCTCTTTGCAGCAGATACTCACAATGTCTACACACAAGCTATATTTGCAGTATTCGGGTTATCAAATTTGATCATTTACTTATACTTTTTTGGACCAGAACACGATGAAAGTCTTCATCGCTCTGTTAAAAAGCGTAAAAAGTAGTACACTAACTTCCTATGAAAATTTTATACACTCTCTTTCTTGCTACTCTTATCCCTCTTCCGTGCGCAGCACAGGAAGTGAGCTTTCTTATAGAACAAGTGTATGCCACTTCTGAAATACAAGTTGAAGAACGTGATGTATCAGAGCTTACTGGTGCTGCAGCTCGTAGATATCGAGAGCAGTTACGATTGCAAAATGAACGTGAGGCTGAGGAAGCAGCAAGTTCGAGTGATGGTGTTTTAGAAGAGACTGTTGATAGTCCAGAGATGGAAGTTCAGGAGTCTTCTGAAAGCTCACAAGTTATTGAATCTTCTGAGTCTTCAGCGTCAGAACCTGCAGAGCCGTACTACGAACCAGCTCCAGCAGAAAAGCCATACACTCCCCCACCTGCAGTCGACCAAGAGGAGCAAGATGAGCTTACGCTCGAACAGCTCGAAGAGTATGCCAATGAGGCGAGTGAAAATATCGAAGAGCTTATCGAAGCTCTCGAAGAAGGTTTTGTTATTACGAGTACATCAAGTCTCGGAAGTCCCCTTCCAACAGCTCAGCGCTCAGCAATTTTGCGTCGCACAGTTCGCACAGTAGGTCAGCTAAAACTCTTTGCTCGTGCACTTGCCGAGAGTGATGCTCAACTTCGCAAAATCGAAGTCATTGAAGACAGTGTAGTGGTTTCCTATAGAAGAAAAGCCTACATCTTTGGATTCATTCCTTTGAATTATATTATCGAGACTTCTGTGACAGATGATACCGTTACTGTTGAAAAGCCTTGGTGGTTACTACTCTCTCGTCATGACATTGATGAACACATCGATACACTGCAACAAGACATAGAAAATCTCGAACCCGTTGATGACGGTGTTCCGGGTTTACTTTCTCGTATGCAAGGCATACTCGAAGCGATGAGTGGAGTTGCAAAACAAGAGTAAGGTCGTAACAGATTTTTTTTTACTGGCAACAACAAGAGTCTTTCTGTTGGGGTAGCTAAATGGTACCCTTTACATTGCATGTCTGCACTTAAATTTCCTCTGCGACTACTTGCCCTACTAGTATTACTAGGAGGCGCTATGTTTATTTCGCTTAATGCAGAGGATATTCCGCTTCGTGGGCAAGTAGGTGGGGATATAGGTACAACAGATATCGATGTCTGTGGAGATGGCACCCAAGGGGATATAGAACAATGTGACGATGGAATGCATTGTCTAAATGGATTGAGCTGCTCTCCAAATACTGGCTGTTCAGATTTCACGAACTGTATGCCAAGAAGTGGCGATGGATGTAGTGACATGTGCGAACTTGAATGTTTTTATTGTGATGGCACTGCAATTTCTGGAGCATGTACGCCTATGACTGGTCTTTCATGCAATTCTGCAGATCACTATACAAGTGAATCTGCCTGCACTGCAGTGTGCCCTAATTGTAATATGTTTGATCCAGTTGGACCGTGGTGTGCTAAGGGAGAATGGTGTAATGGTCAGTCTTGTGCTCAAACTCAGGATGGATCATGCGTTTACTATAATCCTGGAATTTGTGAACCGTGTAGTACTGGTCAAACATGGTGCAACACTTGCAATGGACTTGGTAAAGACGATGAGTGTCCAACAGGATATGGATGCAGTGTTATAGGTACATTTCCAGGAATAGACCCTCCAGAAACTCGTTGGAGATGTAAGCTTGGCGGTGGAAGTACAGGTGGAACAGGAGGTACAGGTGGATCAACAGGTGGATCAACAGGTGGTACAACAGGTGGTACAACTGGCGGACTATTTGGAGGAACTACAGGTGGGACAACAGGTGGAACAACAGGTGGTGCAGCCGATGGCCCAGGTCCTGGACCTTCAGGCTGTGTGTACTGCGGAAGTTGTCAGCCAATTTCTCATCCTCCACCACTACCAGATACATATACGTGCACTTCTGCTGTTGCAGTCTGCAGCTCACCTCCACCAACGCTTGATTGTGAGACTGCAGGATATCAATGTGGAAGTACCATTCCAGGAGTTACTACGTTATGCGGTGCTAGTTCACCTGGCCCAGGTCCCGGCCCCGCTACGCCAGGTGGCCCCGGTCCTGGCCCCGGAACAGTCTCTGGCCCTGGCCCCGGAACAGTCTCTGGTCCTGGCCCTGGAACAACTATGTGTAGTAGTGATGGTGATTGTTCTCCGCCTAACCCAAATCCTTGTCAGGGTCCTCTGGTTAATCAGTATTGTTTCTTCGAAAGTGACGGTACATTCAAGTGTGTAGCTGCAGGTAAATGTGTTCGTGACAAAAATTCTTGCTGGAATACAGCGTGTG
>JABIBA010000004.1 GCA_018652955.1 Candidatus Peribacter sp.
ACCGAATCACAGGACAATCCTGCACCGGCATGGACTACCATCAACGGTACGTATCGGTTTGGTGGCCGCTCTGGTAATAACGGAGGAACGGTTGCTATTGATGAAGTGTATGTTTGGGATCGATTCTTAACAGAAGAAGAAACTGCTGCGGTTGCAAACAATGAACTATTCGAAGGGAGGTCTTGTCCTGTTGTCATTGCTGTAGATGATGACGACGGAGGAAGTACGAGTGGAGATGACGGTGGAGCAACTGCTGGAGATGATGGCGGAAGTACGAGTGGGGATACTGATGGTGGTACATCAGGAAATACATCTGGTGATGGTGGTGGTACATCAGGAAATACCAGTGGCTCAACAGGTGGTGGCACTGGTGGAACGAATGGTGGAGGAACAAGTGGAACGAATGGTGGTGGCACTGGTGGAAACTTTGCATTTGCACGAGCGGCGTGTGGTAACGGAAGAAAAGAAGGAAGAGAAGCCTGCGATGATGGAAATAATAGAAACCGCGATGGCTGTAGTAGTAGCTGTGAACTCGAAGGCAGCAGACGTCCAACATCTCCAGGCACAGCAGCAGCAATTGTAAGAGAAGAGCTGCGAGCTATTGCACGGGAGAATGGATGTGGAAATGGGCTGCGAGAAGCAGGCGAGCAATGTGATGATGGGAACCAAATCAATCGCGATGGCTGTAGTGAACTCTGCAAAGGAGAACTAGAACTTCTGCTACGTAGCGGGTCTACGTGTGGAAACGGTCTTAAGGAAATTGATGAAGAATGCGACAAAGGAACCGAGAATTCCGACAGCAAGAAAAATGGCTGTCGCAAAGACTGTACCAATGCTCGTTGTGGAGACTTTGTTCTGGATAATGGAGAAGAGTGTGATAACGGCCCTGCAAACTCTGACACGAAACCTAATACCTGTCGCACCTCCTGTAAACTTCCAACATGTGGAGACAGCACTATCGATACTAATGAAACATGTGATGACGGCAATAGAGAAGATGGCGATGGTTGTAGTAGCACATGTCTAAGTGAAGAAGCACTGTTTGCTGCAGCTTCTGTCTGTGGTGATGGAATACTTTCCCCTCCGGAAGAATGTGATGATGCAAACGGCCGTGACGGTGATGGGTGCAGTGCAGTCTGCCAACTTGAATTTGGTATTTGTGGTGACGGAATTGTTCAACAGCTACTCGGTGAGCAATGTGAAGAGTCAACACACGATAGCGCTCTGGGGTACAGCTGTAGTGATTGTGCTTTCCTCTCTGTCTCTTGTGGAGATGGAAACGTTGACCCAGGAGAAACCTGTGACAACGGTGCAGCAAACAGCAACGCACCAGGTTCTGCCTGCCGCGTAAACTGCCACATGGCACGTTGTGGAGATGGCATAGTTGATCCTGAAGAAGAATGTGATGATGGGAACCGTATCAATAGTGACGGCTGTGACTGGAGTTGCACAGAAGAGATAGGAACACTGGTGCTTGGAGCACAAATCGACTTTGAGGCAGACCCGAGTTTAGAACTTCCTAATGCCCCAATTGCTCCACATCAACCAACACCTGGCTCTGCATACTTCCCACAACATCCAACTGGTCAGCCACTACCGTACCAGTTGCCGCTTGCCCAGCTACGACCGCTTATACAGACACAGGGACCAGTAGGAGATACCGGACCTGCAGCCGTTGCAGTAGTTGCCTCAGGAATGGCGGCTGGATTTGGTTGGATACGGCGAAAAAAACGCTAGGATGGCTTCATGCAACTCCCAAAAATTCCTTTCGTTGTCCTCGACACCGAAACCACAGGGTTCGTTCCTAAAGTAAACCGCGTTATTGAGTATGCTCACATGGTGTTTCGCGATGGCGAGCAAGTAGATGAATACGACGAACTGGTTTCTGTGCCTGTTGATATTCCTGATGTTGTGCAGATTATTACACGCATTCGCCCAGATGCTCTCACTGGAAAAAAGCCTTTTGAAGAACATCAGTCTGCAATCGAAAAGGGAATCGGAGACGACACGATTATCGTTGGGCAAAACATTATGTTTGATATTCGCATGCTGAAAGGAGAAGGGTTAGATCTTTCAGACAGGCCTTGGATCGATACTTCTATGCTTGCCTCTCTCGTCTTCCCAGAACTCGAAAGCTATTCACTTGGATACGTCAGTCGCGTACTGGAATTAAATCACGCACCCGTGCACAGAGCACTTGGAGATGTGCGAGCGACCATGGAGCTTCTTGGTAAGTGCTGGGAACGACTTCTCGAACTTCCTCAAGATATGGTGATGGACATCAAAGCAACGATGAACAAAAGTTCTGAAGGATATACAAAACTTTTTGATGCACTGCCAACAGGTAACGCAACAAGCAGGCCTGCATGGATACAGATGCCAACGCCAAAGAAGTTTCCAGGCATGACGCGCACGGTCCCTCTGCATAAACCTGCGGTTGGTATTGTCGACATGATCGAAGAATCACTCGACCCAATGATGCTACAAAGCATCATCGATGCTGCTGCAAAAGACACCTCTACCGTGCACTGGGTAGCTGTAAAAAACCTAACGACAATGGCAAAGCGTTTGCAGCTAAGCGATGAAGTTCGTGTGCTACAGCCACCGTTTTTACTTCTCGATGCTGAGGCGGCAGATACGTTGCGCGCAAAAAAAAGCTATAGCGCAGACGAAGCGACTCTTGTAACAAAACTTGATTGGTATGAACCAAAGGTATTTGAAGATGCTCCTATTCATGGAGAAGAACGATCTGTGTGGAATGGAAAACTTACCTGTACAGAAACCAGTAAGACCTACACCGATCAATTTACGAATTTACCTTCTGTCATCTTGCTCGACCACCGTCAGCTCCTTGCATTTGTTGCAGACCCAGAGCACGCAGCACACGGAGCACTTAATAGCGACGCGCATATTATTATTGATGACGCATCGATGCTCGAAGATACCGCAAACAAAGCCTACGGACACTACTGTAGCTTAAATGACTTACGTGCAGCTGCGAGTGACCACGAAGGACTGACAAAGTTTACAGACCTCTTGCAGATATGGCTTGAGAAAACTCGCAACGAACAAGATGTACGCTTCTTGGCCCACAGTGACCTTACGGCTCCAGATGCAGATGCACTTCGCAGTTTACTTTCTGGACTCTTAGAAGACACTACACTGCCACCTCAGACCCACAAACATCTAGAGGCGGCGATGCGAAGTATCGAGGAAGAGGCACTCACACGCATTACTTGGATTGAGACACGCCAAGATGGAAACCAATACATGCACAGTGTCCCCGAAAGCGTTGCCGAACTTATGAAAGAAGATCTGTACGACAAATATCCCGTTACGATGCTTGTCCCACCAAAAAATGCACAACTCCTCCAAGAGGCTGTGCACCGATCAGCAAAAATTGCACTCAACACAGCGGTGCAACGTGTGCAAGATCCTATTGAAATTTCATTCCCAGAAGAAATGCGAGGATCTACCATTGTCAGTGATCCACCTGATGGAAAAACGATCGTGCTTGCAGGGAGCAGGCGTGTGATTGAAGAATATTTTGTAAAGTACACCGAAGACTTAGAAGCACGTGGCATTACACTGATCTGCCAAAGCTTTAGCGGAGGAGTAAATCGTATGCAGGCAGAATTTTTGGCAGCCGCAGAGCCTGCTGTGTGGGTTCTGACTCCGTGGACATTCGAAGGGATATCACTTCCACCAGGAACGGTGGACCATTTGATTATCGATGCTCTCCCGTTTGATAATCCATCTCAGCCAGTATTTTCTAAACGTGCAGAACACTTTGATAACGCCTTCATCGGATACTCCATGCCGCGTCTTCTACAAAGACTCTTTAGGCTACTGCGTACGTACCGACGTATTGCAAAGGGAAGTGCAGATGTCACCGTGATTGACAACCGTATCAAAGAAAAACGCTACGGAAAAGGCGTGCAGAACTTTATGGAAATGTGTTGTGAAAAATTAAGTGAAGACACTGCCGTAAAAAAGCCTGCCTCTGACTTTCCAGAGAACTGGCAGATGAACTTATTCTAATTATTCAGCAAGCGGTGGCAGACAGGTCACCCCTTGGTCCTCTCCCCAGTCGAGACACCCAGGAAGCTTTTGGCACTGTGTAGCCTTTCCGTTTGTGTAGAGCACGAAATGCTGAATTTTATCGTCACACTGTGGTTCACATGCGTGTGGCCCAAGCATTCCACCGTGATACGGATAATCTACTTCGATAGGAGTTCCATCACACGCCTGATTTTGCTTTGGTTTAAATTCGCTTCCACTTTTATCGGCAATAAATGATTCGTGCACTAGCGCAATACTGATTGCCGCTATAAGCACAATAACTGCTTTGCCGAACCGTGTCTGAACATCGAGTGTTTCCATTGGAGAGGAGCGTAACACAGCTTTTCTCAGTCTGCACCATTCTTTCTGAGTACTGCGAATATTGTGCGCCAGAGGATCCAGAGATCTAAGAAGGGAGACCACTCTTCAATGTACTTTAAATCCAGTCGCACCTCTTCTTTAAAGACTAAGTCACTGCGACCAGACACTTGAGCGAGGCCTGTAATACCAGGCTTTACGGCGAACACACGGCGCTCGTAACTTGTGTATCTGTCGACTTCATCAGGGAGGTGAGGACGCGGCCCTACAAGAGACATGTGGCCGACAAGCACATTGAGTAGTTGTGGTAATTCATCCAAAGAAAATCTTCGATAGATACGACCAAGAGCAGTAACCCTAGGGTCATTTTTCATCTTAAAGAGTGGCCCATCGCTGCGATGACTTTTGCTTTTGAGCGCTGCTTTTTTCTTATCAGCATTTTTGATCATCGTCCTAAATTTAAGGACAGGGATAGTGTTGCGTGATGGGTCTCCTGTGCGACGAGAAATGTAGAAAATAGGATACCCCTGAAAGATAAGCGCAAGCATCACGAGGAGTACAAGAATCGGTGACAAGACGATGAGGAGAACGAGGCTTCCGAGGATATCAATTACTCTCTTCAGTATGCGCCCCCAACCATCTAGAGGAGTAGGGCTAAACGAAAGCATTGGCACGAGTCCTAGACGATCTGTACGTAACTGATGGGGGTTTTCTGCAAGGACAGGAGGCAAGAATGCGTAGTGAATATGTTCACTCCTGCAATACTCAATAAGCATATTCGTCGTTGAGTTTTTAGGGTCTGGATCTGTCTGCAATACCATATCTATCTCCTGCGTTTTGCGAAGGTTTTTGAGCTCTGTAAGAGTACTAAAATGTCCAAGATAGTTATAACGAATATCACGAGTGAGTGTTGCCTTGGCAGCTTTCACAATCGACTGTCCGCCAATAGAGATTACCGAACGTACCCCTATGCCGCAGTGCAAAAATGCACGCTGCAACAGCAAGACAGACACACGGCCGACCATGCCAAAGAGTGCGATAAGAAATGCACAGTGCACGAGAAGCATTCGACTGTAGAAGAGTTGTTTTTTTACAAGGAAGTACCAGGCTATTACTGCTACGAGCCACAGAAAGCTGGCGATGAGGAGCTTACCTACTTCGTTCCACGCACTACGAGTCGAAAGCAGTACATACATTTTGAGCGTCGCTGCAAAAAAGAGGAACCCGAGAATACCAGGCATCACAAAGAGTGATAAATAGTCGGGAAGATCGGGGAGTGTCGTTGCAGGGTCCAAAAGCTGGATACCAGGAACCAGATCGATATTCATCTGACGCAAGCGGTATGCAAGCAGTAGGGCTGCAAACACCGCAAGAGCATCCACAGGGATACGCAGTACGCCGAATATTGCTTCAGATTTCTTCACAGAGAAAATTATAGCATTCAAATACCAAAAAACCCCTGTTTTGGGGTTCTTTGATCCGCTCTCCTGTACGCCGGGTTCTGTCGAGGGTGATCATCTATCTGGGGCAGGCATTGCTGCACTGCCTCAATGCGGAGGAGTAATTGGTGTGCCGGAACCAGCACAATTTCCAATCACCCAAATCCTCCTTACACCACCATGAGTTTACCGATTTGGCCTTCTGCGAGGCAGAAGTCGAATCCTCAGTACTCCGAGGCGTTTCACTCCCCAATAAAGGGGCTCGTCTCTGTGGCACTAGTCCTCATGCGCTTTATGAATTATGACGCATGTGACGGCTGTTAGCCGCATAATGTTCCAGCGGTGCCCGGACGTTCCTCCCAAGGAAAATTTCCAAGGGCGATCACCAAAAGAGCGGATACTTATTATCTCACGAATAGGGGTTTTTATCAATAAAATGGAGCCACCTCGGGGATTCGAACCCCGGACCCACGCATTACAAGTGCGTTGCTCTGGCCAACTGAGCTAAGGTGGCTTGGTTGGGCAGATTATAGATGTTTTTCTCTCTCATGGAAGTAACTAATCTACTTCTTTTTCTTACTCTTACTCTTTAGGGCCTTCTTCCCTGTAGGGAGTTTTACGGTAAACACCGTCCCTTTTCCTACGGTGCTCTCTACACCAATCGTACCACCTAAGCTGTCCATTACCATCTGGGTGATATAGAGCCCTAGTCCGTTTCCATCCGTATCAATCTTGATCGCATTACTCGCGCGGAATAGGCGCTGATAGATTCGTGTGAGATCTTTTTTAGGAATACCAATTCCATTATCGGTTACGGTAATAACAACCACACTGCCCACTGTCTTCACATTCACGTCCACTGTTCCCTTTGGATTTGTGTACTTAATGGCATTACTAAAGAGGTTCTGCAATACAACACCCAGCAGTGCAGAGTCTGTATTGAGGGAAATTGTTTTCTTTGGCATGTGTACAGAGATAGCAATATCCTTTTCTTCCGCTGACATTTTAAGGTCTTTTGTCAGCTCCATAATCACTGTATTGATCGATACCTTTTTCATACGTGGAACAATCTCTTCGTACTCCAATTGCGCTGCATGTAGCAAAGAATCGATAAGGTTATTCATGCGTCGTACTGCAAATACCATTTCTTTTGCATAGCCTTTTTGCTCTTTTGTAAGCCCCTTCTCTTCACTGAATATTTCTGCATACCACTTCAAACTTGAAAGAGGAGTACGCAACTGATGAGAAGCAAGAGAGATAAATTCTGTCTTTAGCTGATCTACCCTGTGCTCTTCTGCAATGGTATGGAACAGTGTTCTTGCCTCGAATGCTGCTGCAACACTGGCGACAAGAAGTGCTCCTGTTCCAATAAGAGCAAATACTCCTGCAGGGTTCATCACACCCATCACAATCGAAACTGACAGAAGGAAAGCAATAGAAGATACCATCGCCAACACAATGGAACGGTGCACCGCCTTCTTTACGCTACTCATCTGCGCCTGCACCTGCTTTTCCGATTCTTTCGATGGAGGGCAGACATTTCGTGCCGATTGGAGCTTGGATTTATGTTTTATCATAATTGCAGTAATCCTTATATTTTACCATAAATCGCTGTTTTGAACCATTTAAAAAGCCCCCGGAAACCGAGGGCTGTAAAGCTCTATATTTTGGCTTTAACTAGCGAGTTACACTGATTGTTGTGTTTTCAGCGCTTGGAGCAGCAACTGTTACACGACCATCTGCGTTCTTCACAATAGTGTAATCCGTCTCATCAGCACCTGTTTGACTTGGGTCAACAGGAACAGAAACGAGGTACGTACCGTTTGTGGTAAGTACAGCGAGATCAACCATTGTTCCGCATGTTCCACCTGTCTGACAGACTTCGAGAACAGAAGTAGTAATACCTGTAGGAAGGTTTCCATTGTTGTCGATTGCGTACTGATACACAGCGTTCAAAACGGTGTTAACGTCTGAGCGGCGCTGAGCGTCACGTGCATCTGCCAACTGCTTAGTTGGGTTGATAGCAACAATAACAATAGAAGCCAGAATGGCGAT
>JABIBA010000012.1 GCA_018652955.1 Candidatus Peribacter sp.
AGGAATGCGTTGCACACGGTGCACACCAGACTCAAATTTTAACATTCCATATGCACCTACTCCGTCTATCTTAAAGACTGCTTCTTTCAGTCCCCCACTCTCTGCATCTTTTTTATCCATCAGTTCTGTAGTCCATTTTTGCTCTTCTGCAAATCTCAAATACAACCGAAGTAATTCTCCTGCGAAGAGTGCTGCCTCATCCCCTCCTGTTCCTGCTCTTATTTCTAAGATAACCGATCGGTCATCATCAGGATCTTTAGGAATCAAGAACAGCTTCATCTCCTCTTCGAGCTCTGGCATACGCTTGCGTGCGACCTGTGCTTCTTCCTCTGCCATCTCTTTCATTTCTGGGTCATCCCCTGCCTCCTGTAGAAACTCTATTGCTGCCTGCGCTTCATCGTACTGCTTGATCATTCCTAGAAGTGGCTCAAGGTCCTTCATCCGTTTTCCGATCTTTGCAATTTGTTTAGGGTCAGACAGAACCTCAGGTTCGATCATTTTCTTCTGCAAAGCATCATATTCGGCCGCAAGGATACGAAGTTTATCAATCATAATGAAGCTATTTACCGCAGTGCTCACACACAGCAGACCACGTGTAGGACTGCTTACCGCATGAGCCACACTTATCTTGTAGTTGCTTAGCGCATCCTCCACAGAAGTCTTCACTAAGACTTAGAGGGTAGCTACAAGTAGGACATTGCTTGTTTCGAATCTTTTTCTTTCCTCCACGCACAGGGTCCGTAGCTCTTCGGTGCACAGAGACAATCAGTCCACCAAGGAGAAGGACTATCACAGCCATCATGAGATAATATCCAACGATGCGTGTCAGTAGTGTTGCTTGTAATATTTCCCATAGCTTCTGTAATAACTCGCGGGGAATCCAGCTCCATAGGAAAATAGAAAATGACTGGAAACTAATCAGACTAGAAGCAATAAGTGCTGCTATAGAAATAATTTCCCATCGAGAATCTTTTCGCTTGGATCTGCTGTACCACCAAAGAGTGATAAAGAAGAACGGCACCCAGAAGATTGCCTCCCAAAGGAATACTTTGAGCTGGCGAATACGTATACGAGCAATGTAATCCTTACGAAGTGGTGCCTCTGCTTGGTGCGCAAGAACCTGCAATCTTTCCAGTTCATCTTCTGCATCTTCAATTTCCGCCTGAACTGCAGATAGCTTTTTCTGTGTATCACCTACGTCTCCACGTACTGTATCTTGATCTCCATAGAGTCTTGTATTTTCATCAGCAATTTTTTCGAGAAGACTTGTATCGTATTCGGAGCGCACTTCTCGATTTCTCATCTCTAGTTCACGCATCTTTTGATACAGAGGATTTAAGGTGTTGTTTCGATATACTTGCACATCTCTGTTTTCCTGTAGATCGTAGTAGTTTGGATAGTCAATACGAGGAATGCCATCTTGTAAGTCTGCAATAGCCCTCTCTGAGAGCATTAAAATAACAAGAGTTAGTAAGGCTACAAGCACCTTTACTCCAAATGAGTACTTCTTCTCTTCGTAGGAGAAATGCAGCTCCTTAGAGCTTTTGCCGAATAGTTTTGAAAGTAATGCTTTCATCGAAGATACTCTAGCGGCTTTTTAAGTGATTTTAAAGGCGATAACCGTACAATAACCATATGAAGATACTTGTTGCGATGTCCGGTGGTATCGACTCCTCAGTAGTAGCACATAAGCTCAAAGAGGAAGGCCATGAAGTCATAGGTGTTCGGTTTACACTGTGGACAGACCCTTTGGCTCCACCTCTAGCTCAAATCCTGCCAAGTAAGTGCTGCAATGCGCAGACAATTGCGCGTGCAAATCAAGTTGCAAAGGATCTTGATATAGAATTACAGATACTCGATCTGGAGGATGAATTTAAGAAAGATGTTGTCGATCCATTCCTCAAAGGATACCGAGAAGGCAGTACACCAAACCCTTGTATCGGATGCAATAGATCTGTGAAGTTTGGGAGGCTCCTTGAACTTGCCGACAGTCTTGGATGTGACAAGCTTGCAACAGGGCATTATGCACGAGTCGCTGAGGAGAAAAATACTAATGGATCTGTACAGCATCTCCTTCTTGAGTCTATTGATAGAACGAAAGACCAGAGCTACTACCTCTATGGTTTACATCAAGATCAACTCAGCAAGGTCATGTTTCCTCTCGGAGGATTGCATAAATCAGAAGTGTTTGATCTCGCAGTAAAATATGGCATTCCCTATGATGATACGAGTTATCGCGAAAGTCAGGATCTGTGCTTCTTTCCAGAAAAAGAGCCAGAAGAATTCCTCAAGCGTTATATCACAGACTCAGAACCCGGAGAAATTAAACTGGAAGATGAGACAGTTGTAGGTCAACATAAAGGAATTCCGTTTTATACTATTGGGCAGCGAAAGGGACTTGGCATTGGAGGGTTAAAAATCCCTCTCCATGTCGTGCGAAAAGAACCAGAGACTAACACTGTCTATGTGGCTCCAAATGGGGCTGATCTTAAAAAGGAGCTTAGGGCAAGTGATCTCCGGTGGGTCTCATGGGTTCCACCAAAGAATCAGAAGAACGAATTCCAAGCGCGAATCCACTCCCTTGGAGAGAAGCACGACGGGATACTAGAGCACAATGGTGATACCCTAGATTTCCTCTTTAGTAAGGGCTTAAGGGGAATTGCAGCTGGTCAGTCTATTGTGTTGTATCGCGGTGAAGAAATTGTAGGTGGTGGTGTGATAATAGATAAGGTGCAAAAATAGTAAACTATGGTAAAATAACGCTCCTGAGACTGTAAAAAACTCGTATTTTCTGCTACAATAAGAGGATTCCTCTACAACCCCATCAAGACTGGCAAGACGACGAAGATGAAGATCGCAAAGCACATGTGGATGAATCTGGTCATATTCATATGAATTCAAACCAAGAAGAAGAAGCTCCCAGGGTATCAAGAGTGCAGCCTGCTATGAAGAAAGCTGCTCAATGGGAAGTCACTGATGCAGATGAGCTAGTACAAGAAACTCGTAAGACAGAAAAGAACTCTATAAGCTCAGAACAAGTGGTGTCTGTACTTAAAGGTGTACGTGGGAACTTGATAGGGACAACAAAGAACATTGTCACAGAAGGAAGGAGCCAGTATGTACATAGTTACCATGGCTTTAAATTTCATGTAAAAGATATAAAGAAAGTCTTTGCTGGCGGACTTGATGGAATCTGGGGATTCCTCGCTCAACCTGTATGGGTAATGCGCAAAGATAAGCCTGCAAAGGAATATAGTCGCGGGTCTCTCTTTGCACTAGACGTCGTACGATTTGGTGGAACCTTCGCCAGTATCTTTGTAGCACTGTTCGTCTCCCTAAACTACCAGAGCTTCTTCCAGATCATCTCTCCGTATCTTGACCCCGTAGAGAGAGTGTCTTCACTTCATGGAAATGTATCAGAAGTAGATAATGCTCTAAAAGAAAAGCTTCTCAAGAGTCCGATGCTTGCAGTTGCTGGTCGCGAAGAAGGGGATTTGCTTAGCTATCTTCCTACAGTAGGACCTCCGGAAAACCGTATTATTGTTCCTCGTTTGGGACTAAACATTCCTTTGGTTACTCCGTCATATAGCAGCCTTCTCAAAGAAGACTGGGAAGGGGTAGAAACCGATATTCAAGATGCTCTTAAGCATGGTGTTGTTCACTACCCAGGAACAGCTCGTCCGGGACAAGCTGGAAACTTCTTTGTCACTGGTCATAGCTCCTATTACCCATGGGCAGATGGAAAATACAAAACAGTCTTTGCAAGACTGCATGAGCTCAATGTCGGTGATGAATACTGGGTGTACTATGGAGGAGATAAACACCGATACGTAGTCCAGGGAAAGAAAGAAGTGAAGCCAAGTAATGTAGATGTACTCGATCAGCCCTCTAATAAGCGCGTTGCTACACTTATGACCTGTACCCCAGTGGGTACCACCTTACGACGATTGATTCTTACTGCTCAAGAAGTAGACCCTACGACAGGTATAGCCTTACAAGTAGGTGAGCGAGAAATACGAACAAGTACAGGACCAGCTCCTGCAGCGCTCCCGATCTAAACAGGTTTTAGCTTCATTCGTAGCTCAAGCTTTAGTAGAATAGATCTGATCTTTTTTATCAATGCCGCAGTGGTGGAATGGTAGACACGAGGGACTTAAAATCCCTTGACCGTAAATGGTCGTACTGGTTCGAGTCCAGTCTGCGGCACCAAGCTTAAAATATTTCTTATGTGGATCTTCACCACACTCTTAATTCTCATTCCACAAGCGCTTGCAGGTGATGTACCTGTAAAGCTTCTGTCTGAGGATATCACTATCGAAGAAGTAATCTCTCATTCTGTATCAAATGCTCAAGCAGATATAAAAGGTAAAGGAGATGCTATGCAACTAACGTACTCAGTGCAGGAACCTCTTACTGTCTTTGTAGCATTTCGTAAAAAAGATGGTGCATTTAGTGTGTTTAATACCATCCAAACCATTCTACCAGCTGGTATAAAACAGGAGGCTACAATAGATCTAACAATTAGTCCGCAATGGAGTATAGGAGAGAATTCATTTCGCCTATTTTTCTTTAGTGATAGTAAGCAAGGTGCGATATTTCATGATATTGAATTTATCGATGCAACTACCGGAAAGACACTGAGCACTGCAGCCAAGCACCTAACAATGATACAGCCGTATTCACCAGCTTCGTATCACCGATTACCAGGGCTACGGGTCCTTGGAATTCCAATGGTTCCAGTAATTGGTATAGCTATGCTTCTTGCTGTTCTGCTACTACTTATTCTAAAAAAGAAGCACCTGCTATTCCCATTTATTATTATAGTTGCACTTGCTTGCCATGCACGATTTTCTCTCGATGCACTGTACTACAGCTGGATACATACTAATGAGTGGCTTAGAAATAACACGTATGCCACTGCAGGATCTTTACCTGCAATTGCAAAAGACCTACTGGCAGAAGATGCTAGCAGTGCCTATCTATGTCATACCGGAACTACATATGCAAAGAAACTTCTTCAGTACCATGCATTCCCTGTACTTATTACAGGAGGCACACCTAGTCATATTGTAGTGCACAGATCTATAGACTGGTCTTACAACGATAGTGTACTTCGCTGTGATGGACAGGAGTTTTCTGCCAATCTATTAGAAACCTATAATGACGGTTCAGCCCTATACCAAGCACAAAAATGATACTAATGACTCTACTACTATTGGCAGAAGGATGGATAGTTGCACATCGATTACTACGTAAGACGCATGGGCATATGTTAGAAGCGTTACTCAGCCTTCCTCTTGGTGCGCTTATTAATGTGTTTGCGATAGCAGTATTATCTCTGTTGAGCATTGAACTCAATGCACTCAGTATTATCGGTAGTAATCTGCTCATTGCAACACTACTATTAATTTCAGTTCAGCCCTTATATAAAACGAAATCTCCTATTCCTTCTTCAGAAGTTACACTAAAAGTTCCGCTGATCTTTACAGTGGTTTCCTGCTTTATTCTAGCAAGTTCACTAGTGTATGCAGTATCGCACACACTACTGCCTACCTTTCACTATGACAGCACAACAAACTGGAACATGCGGTCGAAAGTCTCTTATGAAAGGGCTGAAGTCATATTCGATGACAGTGATACGTTAGTTAGTAAATCGCAGTACCCATTCTTATATCATAGTCTTCAAATTACGGTAAACGAGTTTAGCCCTAGATGGAGCGATAAATCTGCTAATGGTATTCATCTTCTCCTTACACTTTCTCTGCTTGGAGCTTTGTACGTACTTCTATCTCATCGAGGAAAGTCTTACGGGCTCATTGTTATGGCACTCATAATGGGAATACCTTTGCTGACATTACACAGTGGTCAGTCATATGCAGACATTACACTCATAGGCTTTGCGCTCGTGTGTCTCTCGGCGCTCTTGGAATACAGAAAGGAAGATGACACAAGGTTTCTATTCCTCTCAGGCCTGATGCTCTGCAGTGCTGTGTGGACTAAATCCGATGGGCTGTTTTTCTGCTATATCCCATGGGTCATTGTGATGTCAGTAATCCTAGTACGAAAGAGTGGGTCCATTGCAGCTCTGCGATATCCTATAGGATACAGCGTTCTGCTCTCGCTCTCTTGGCCGTTATTCGCCATAGTTAAAAAGCTCTCACTCACTCCTCATGGATCAAGCGACAGCGCATTTACCCTAAACCTCGAAGCTATCCCTGCGTTTAGTAAGGCACTCTTTGTAACGGGGTCGTTTGGTATCTATTGGTATGCACTGCTTAGTATTCTTACTGGAGTATTTATAGGAATAAAGCGAGGAACAATTGCAGTTGATAATCGATATTTGATAACTGTGCTTTGGGGGCTGATAGCACTAGCTGGATACATGGGAGTGTATCTTCTGACTTCCAATGCGGAGTATCTCATTATTGGTCAGTCATTTGACCGTCAGATGCTGCTTCCTGCGTCTCTGTTAACACTCTCGCTGTCTTATACGCTAATCCCCCGTCGTTTGTAGTTGCGTGTTAATACGCTAATACAAACATGATATCTCTACTGAATACGCTATTTTAGTGATGAATATAGGGTATAGCCGTATTATTGATAATATGGTATAATAAAACTAACAAATATGAATATAAACAGCCTCTCACTACCCATTTTTGGAACATTTGGTAAAAGCCGATCCTCTACAATCGGATGGATCTCTCTGTCGATAGCAATTATTGCTGGTTCTACCTCTACTCCTTTTGCAAAACAACTTGGTACGAGCTTGTCACCACTGACGCTACTTCTCCTTTCTGAGTCGATAGTACTTATATTTACGATCCTCTCTTTTGGGTTCCTTCCACTTATTGAGGAATTATTTTCTGTAAAGAAGAAGTATATCTCCTCTCTTATTTTTGTAGGAATTACCAATAGTATTATCGCTCCACTACTTGTGTTTACAGGTTTGCATGTAGCAGACGCTGTAAACGCAGAACTGTTTCTCCGTAGCTCAAGCTTCTTTCTGTTTATCTACGCAGGAATATTCTTAAACGAAAAGACAAAACGCTCTGATGTCCTTGCTCTGATGAGTATGTTCCTCGGTATTACGATAGTAGCCCTTAGAGGGTTTAGTGGACCACTAACAGTATCTCCTGGAGATCTACTGATCATAGGTGGTGCATTTAGTTATGCCATGGGTAGTATTACTTTTAAAAAGAAGTTGTCTAAGCTACACCCTGAAGTTGTTCTCTTTAGTCGTGGACTCATGGCGATTATGTTCTTCCTCCTGGTAGCTCCTTTAGTTCAGCTTCCAATTGTTGAAGAAATCACCACATTCCCCATCGGACTCATTGGTGCCTTGGTTGGATATGGATTCCTCTCTAGATTTATTTATCTTTTTGGATTTTATGAATCTATGGAACACATGAGTGCGCATACTGTTTCTCTTTTTTTACCACTTATAAGTATCGGTAGTTTAATCTTTGCACATTTCTATCTAGGTGAAGCTATACATTGGTACCACATAGCAGGTGGTATGTTTATCATCTTAGGATCTCTTATCTTTCAATACTCATCACACCACTTTAAAGGAGCAAATCTCGAAAGACATATGCGACATGGTGACAGGCACCACGTTTAACGGTCTCCATACGTTTGAGACGACAATGAGAATATTTTAGCAGTCTCTGCTCTGTTTACAGGATCACTCGGGCCAAAGTATCCCGTTGGGTTTCCGTTGCTTCCAGTGTATCCAGACACTACTCCATTTTTAGAGAGTGTCTCGATGGCATTTCCATAAGGAGTAGATCTTCCAACATCCTCAAATATACTTCCAGAAACAGGAGAGACGCGAACGGAGAATGCCTGAATAACTGTAACGGCTACCTCTGCTCGGCGAGCTGGCTTATGTACTTTGATGCTTCCATCTGAAAACACAGCCCAGTTATGATGTTCAGCACATTGAATATATTTCTGCGACCATCTTCCAGCTGCACTCTTGTTCAGCATAGAATCTCCACAGTTATAGATATCTATACCTGCAGCAACGACAGCCATCTTTGCAAGCTGCTCTACGGTAACAAAATCTGCAGGACCGAACTCCCCTGTCGGGTTACCTTCGTCATCTCCATACCCGGAAATCAAATTGAGTTGTGCTGCTTTTTCTACAAACGGTGCAAACCATTCCTCCAGCGGTACATCCCAAAGTTCCACAGGAAGACCTCGTACTTGTATAGTCAGAAATTTCTCTTCCTCATCAGAAATCACCACCTCTTCATCCTCGTCTTCTAATCCTGGAAATAGGTCTGCACTATCATCGAGAAGCGCATCTTCTTGCTGGTGTTGCATCTGCATCTCATCATCACTAATAACATTCTCCAGAAGTTCAAGATCTGTAGAGAGCTTCTCCCACTCCCCTGCT
The DNA here is from genome assembly GCA_018652955.1 of Candidatus Peribacter sp. GTDB lineage: Bacteria > Patescibacteriota > Gracilibacteria > Peribacterales > Peribacteraceae > UBA2170. The sequence goes on from JABIBA010000012.1 coordinate 8,405, forward strand.
CTTACTGTGGGGACAGAAATAAGAAAGACGATGATCCATACGGCCTTGTGCATGGAGCTGATCGTACCAAGAAATATGCATAAAGTCGAAATTCGTTCAGTAGAGCCTTTGACTTAAAAGTTTTTTATGGGTAGTCTCCATCGGAACATGACCGCTGACGAGACCAAGGGCACTCTTAGTCCCCACCCTGGGGAAGGAGATGCTTTTTCCAAAAGTCTGGAAGGGATTAACACTATATTGCTTCTAGGGTCTGGTGCGTTGAAGATTGGAGAAGCTGGTGAGTTTGACTACTCTGGAAGTCAGGCCATTAAAGCCTTTAAAGAAGAAGGGAAACGTGTCGTCCTTATTAACCCAAATATTGCTACAAATCAGACGAGTTGGGGGCTAGCTGACAGTGTCTATTTTGAACCGGTTACTCCAAACTTCGTAGAACGCATTATAGAAAAGGAGAACCCTGATGCCATTGCCCTCTCTTTTGGAGGGCAGACTGCCTTAAACTGCGGAGTTGCCTTGGATGAGGCTGGGATCTTAGAGAAGCACAACGTGAAAGTACTTGGAACAAGTGTAGAGAGTATTAATAAAACAGAAGATCGAGCTGCCTTTAATGCCGAGCTTCGTTCTATCGATATCGATGTTCCGAAAAGCTTTGCCTGTGAGTCTATGGATGAAGTGCTCAAGGCAGGTACGGAGATTGGTTACCCTGTAATTATTCGAGCAGCTTTTGCCTTGGGAGGAAAAGGAAGTGGTAGAGCTTCTAATGAAAAAGAGCTTTCTGAAATTTGCAAAGTCGCTTTTGTAGAATCACATCAAGTACTTGTAGAAGAGGACCTAACAGGCTGGAAAGAAATTGAGTATGAGGTTGTCCGCGATGCATACGATAACTGCATCACGGTTTGTAATATGGAAAACGTTGACCCACTTGGAATTCATACTGGTGAATCTATAGTTGTTGCCCCAAGTCAAACGCTCGATAACTATGAATATCAAATGCTGAGGTCTATTGCCCTAACGGTTATTCGACACCTAAAGATTATTGGAGAGTGTAATATTCAATATGCTTTGGATCCAAAGTCTCGCAAGTACCGTGTGATAGAAGTAAACGCTCGACTCAGCCGCAGCTCTGCCTTGGCCTCTAAGGCCACGGGTTACCCACTAGCATTTGTGGCAGCCAAGCTTGCCTTGGGCTACAGCTTACCGGAACTTCGTAACGCAATTACTCAAGTCACCAGTGCAGACTTTGAGCCGTCACTCGACTACGTTGCCGTAAAAGTTCCACGGTGGGATTTGCAGAAATTTCGGTTTGTCTCCGATCAAGTAACATCAGAAATGAAATCTGTCGGAGAAGTAATGGCTCTAGGAAGAACATTTGAAGAAGCCCTACAAAAAGCCATGCGCATGCTGAATATTGGAGCTGATGGACTCTATCCTGTTCCTATGGAATTTGAAGATATTGATGCAGAAGTTAAAAGACCGACACCACGAAGAATCTTCGCAGTTGCAGAAGCCCTTAAAGGAACATGGACTCCGCAGCAGATTAATATTGGCACAGGAATAGACCTGTGGTTTTTAGAGCGTATTAATGATTGTGCAAAGATTGCTAAAACTATTAGTGAAGCAAATGAGCTTCCAGAAGCTGATTTAATGAGAAAAGCAAAGATGGCAGGATTTAGCGATAGCTCTATTGCCAAGATGACTGAAAAGGAAACTGAGGCAATACGAACACTTCGAACGAGCCAAGGCGTTACTCCTGTAGTTAAGCAAGTAGATACTCTTGCTGGTGAATTCCCTGCACAAACCAATTACCTCTACCTCACCTATCATGGACAAGAATCTGACGTAGTATTTACAGGAGAAAAAGATCGCATCCTAGTACTTGGAGGTGGCCCATACTCTATTGGGTCCTCAGTAGAGTTTGATTGGTGCTGCGTGCAAGCTGCTCATGAATTACAGAAGCAAGGATACGACGTGGCAATGATTAACAGTAATCCTGAAACCGTAAGTACGGACTACGATGAATGTGATGCTCTGTTCTTTGATGAGCTCAGTGAAGAGCGCGTTCGCGATATTATCGAAGTGCTATCTGCCGCCGGAGTTGTTGTCTCGATGGGAGGACAAATTCCAAACTCACTTGCACCGAAGCTAGCAGCTGTAAACATTCCAATTCTTGGAACTGCCCCAGAAAATATTGATAACGCAGAAGACCGCCACAAATTTAGTACGATGCTCGACAATCTGGAAATAGACCAACCAGAATGGAGAGAGTTTACAGACCTTTCTGAAGCTCGCGCATTCTCTGAAGAAGTAGGATACCCCGTCATCGTGCGCCCAAGTTATGTATTATCTGGAGCCTCTATGGCGGTAGTGCACTCCGATGAAGATCTCTCTGCTTACGTAGGACAATCTGCATTCATTAATAAAGAGGCGCCTATTGTTGTTTCCAAGTTTGAGGTTGGTGCAAAAGAAATTGAGTTTGATGGCGTTGCACAAAATGGTGAACTCTTAATCTACGCGATATCCGAACATGTTGAAAATGCGGGAGTCCACTCTGGAGATGCAACGATTGTGTTACCACCTCAACGCGTAAACCTTGAAACACTGCGAAGAGTAAAAGCTATTTCAAAGGCTATTGGAAAAGCTCTCAACATTTCTGGCCCTTATAATATTCAGTTCCTTGCAAAGAATAATAAATTAAAAGTCATTGAGTGCAATTTGCGTGCCAGCCGAAGCTTCCCATTTGCGAGCAAGGTTACTGGACATAACTTTATTACACTTGCTACCCAAGCGCTCATTGGTAAGGCGTCATCCGAAAAGAAGTATCAAACCTTGGACCTAGATCACGTTGGAGTAAAGGCTGCACAGTTTAGCTTTAGCCGACTTAAGGGAGCTGACCCTCGACTAGGTGTTGAGATGGCAAGCACCGGAGAGGTTGCCTGCTTTGGTCACAACGCAGAACAAGCATTGCTTACTGCAATGATGGCTGTTGGATTTACCATTCCAAAAAAGAATATCTTACTTACTATAGGCCGCCTTGAAGATAAGGTAGATATGCTCGGCTCTATTCAGGCTCTTCATGATAAAGGATTCTCCTTCTTTACGACCAAGCGCACTCATGAGTTCTTAGAATCTCGCAATATTCCTTCTGCGATGCTTAACAAAGTATCAGAACCGAGAAGCCCAAATATCAGAGAATACCTCGAAAAGAAGAGGGTAGATCTCGTTATCAACATCCCAACTCACTCCAGAGGGGCAGAGCAGACTGATGGATACTTTATACGAAGAATAGCTACAGATCATGGTATTCCACTGATTACCAACGTACAGCTCGCTAAGCGTATTATTGAGGCCTTAATCCAAGAAAATCCCGAGGAATTGCCTATTATGGAATGGCCTAAGTTGCTGACAGAAACCACTCATTAGCCATTTCTTTGCTAATTTGTTGCTGCAAAGCGTTATTTTGCGTACACTTGGCCAGAAATTTAGCATTCCCACCTTTTTCTATGGCTAAAGCTGCTGATGACGCAATACTCGATGAAACCCTCGTTACCAAAGAAGGACTTAAAAAGCTCAATGAAGAATTAGTAGAGCTTAAAACTATAAAGCGTAAAGAAGTTGCAACTCGCCTAAAAGAAGCTATTTCCTATGGTGACCTTTCTGAAAACTCAGAATACCAAGAGGCAAAGAACGAGCAGGCATTTATCGAAGGTCGCATCTTAGAGCTTGAGCAAATGATTAAGAATGCAAAGATCATCTCTGATAAGAAGTCAGATTCCAAAGGAAAAGAGATTCAAGTGGGATCAACCGTAACGCTAAAAAACAAGACCGATGGTGATGATCCTATTGCCTACACTATCGTAGGTTCTACAGAGGCAGACCCTATGGCACAGAAGATTAGTAATGAATCCCCTGTTGGAAAAGCTGTTCTTGATAAGAAAAAAGGAGACATAGTCGAAGTAAACACTCCGGCTGGACCGTACAAGTACGAAATTATTAAGGTTGCATAACTTAAGTGTTGCAGTACGATAAACACAATGACAGATGATGGTTCAAATCCGGCTTCAAATCTGACAATCTCTGATGATGTGCGTCAGAAGTTTCCTGATCTAATAGATCTCATTGTAAAATCTGAAAGCATGAACGATGAGGAGAGGCAATATTGGATAAATATCCTTCCAATCATGACACCGGAACAGACGCAAAACTTAAGGGATATTCTTGATAATGAAAAGAATCAATTGGCAGATATAGATGAGAAATATAGCTCTCAGACAGATGCTGCCTCAGACCAAGAGCTTATTGCAAAGACTGATGCAACTCGGCAACAGCAACGAGCAGAGCGCTCCGAAAAAGAGGAGCAGCATTTAAAGGAAGAAGATTCTCAGACAGAGGATCTCCTCAAAAAGATCGAACAACTATGATCTAGAAAGCATGACAATAGACTGATCTATAATGGACAGTAATTCTTCTGGTGCTTCTACTGTGGATTTATATCCTCCTGTTTTTAGAGCTTTATCGGTTTGTGCAAATCGTGACACAATTGCTTCTAATCTAGTGTCATCAATTTTTCGTGCAAGTGGAAGTACAGTGCGTACTGTTCCAAAGCTGACTCCCGTACTTTTGGTTATCGCAGGAGGTGCTGCAATACCATCATCTAAAGCGGCAGAAACAAGTGTGAGCTGAGAAACGAGCCATATGAGTTTGCTCCATAGGGCATAAGGACTTTCTCCTTTTAAGAGGAGTTGTCTAGAGAATACTAGCGCTTCATCACATTTATTTGCCGCTACAAGATCCATCAACTTCCATCCTGCCTGCTCTTCACTCAGCATAACGAGTTCATCAATATCATTATTAGTAATCTGTTTTTGGCCTGCAAATGTTGCTAACTTTCTCATCTCGGATGCAAGAAGCATCTGGTCTTCTCCAACAGTTGCTACTAGGTGCTGAGCACTTTCACGAGATATTGAGGAGCCAAACAATTGCGCCTGTGCAGAAATCCATGTTGTGAGTCTTTCATTACGCAAAGGAGCAAACTGTTTTACATCAGCTATAGTTAGTAATTCTTTGGTACTTGATAATCTTTTATCAGGCTTTGGGTCTACTATAAGGAGAAGATTCTGCGGATGGAGCACATTTTGAAGCTCAAGCATCTCTCCTTTTTCCATCTTAGGAATACCAAGAAGGACAATAAGTCTTTTTTCTGCAATAAAGGGAGATGCTGCTATTTCGTCCATCAATATGCCTGTTTTAAGCTTCTTTCCGTCTATATGTGTAATGTTTTCTTCGCCGTGTTTCTGGGTGAATCCCGCTATCCAGCGACGTTTCTCCTGGTCTATTTCAAAGAGGTTTTCGCCTGAGAAGAGGTATATTTGAGACATAGAGGAACCGATTGTATCATATTATTAAGCAACATTATTAAGGTTCACTCAACCCCTCCACACTCCCCAAAACTCACGTTTTTTGCTATAATAATACGATATGTATATCAAATACCCACATTCCCTCAGGAAGAATCTAAAGCTGCTCGCCACAGGTGTAGCATGCATTGTTGGTTCTTTTCTGATTGGCATTCAAACAGCTGGAGATGTGCAACCTGTTTCTCTTATTCAAGCAGGAGGTGCACCTTACGCTGGAGACGTCGACGGAAGTGGTACTGTTGACATGAGTGATGTCCTCATTATCTTGGAGGTCGCTCAAGGATACAACAGTGCAACAACCGATCAACTGAAGGCTGACCCTAATGCGGACGGCCAGCTTACTGTAGACGATGCTATCAGCATCCTCTCAAAGCTTTCACTTCAGTAAACATCTCTTATGAACATCTTTACACGCAAGCATCGGCTGAGCATCCTCACTGCATTCATAGTATCTATGATGCCAACAAATGCACTAGCTGCTACTCCAGATGCTACATTTGAACTGCATCCTCACTGTATCGAGCGTGAAGGTAAAGATGGTGAATGGCTATTTGGACCAATTCCAAGTCCTGGAATTGTTGTAGAAACAAGAGATATTGAAGGTGTGGCTTGCACAACCTTTGAAATAGAAGACCCACAGACATTGCGTACTCGTAATCTTAAGAAGGGAGATATCTTGGATATTGACGTTGTAATAGATAACCCAAGTAAGCAAAGTATTGATCGTGTACGTGCATGGCTTTCGTATGATCCGAACATGCTTGAAGGAGAGTCTATAGAAATAAATAGTAAGTTTGGACTCGTCACTCCTGATGAAAAAGATTTCTCTCCAGGAGAAGGGTACGCAAAGATGGAGGCCAGTACAGATGGTGAAACTCTCGATGGAGAAAAGGTTCTCTTTGCTCGTATTCAATTTAGAGTAAAAGAGACAAACTCAATTGGAACTCCTATTACTTTCCATGATGTTCAGCCTAGTGGCCACAGCACTATCATTACAACGAACGATGGAGAAGAAACCTACATAGTAAAAGAAGAGCCAGGAGTGCTCCTTGTAAAATTTGCTCTTGATGCAGATGCAGGTCCTACAGAAGACGTTGACCCTGTGCCTACTGATGACGATATTGGAAACATCTTCGATACTGTCCCAGAGCCTGAAGAAGAGCCAGAACCTGAGCCAGAACCAATTGCTCCACCTGTGGACCCAAATGCATGCCTTCGTGATGAAGACTGTGCAAACGGCACCTGTGAAGCTGGACAGTGCAAGGAGAGTACAAGCCTGCTTCCTAATGGAGCAAACTGTGACACTGACAACCAGTGTGAAAGTAGCCTCTGTGGAAGTGGAATCTGTGTCCCTAACCTCGGAAATTCCTCTGATGACAATGCAAATGCTAACCAAGGCTCGGATCAGCGTACAGCCTTTGCCCTATTGCAGATTCGAAACCTACGTGTCACAACAGACGGAAGCTCTGCATTTCTAGCATGGGACCCACTTCGCTCATCTCAGCTGAAGGCTAATACTGTCTACTACGGTAAGACTTCTGGCCGTTACATGCAGCGCAGAACTATCGATAAGAGCGAGAACAGCCTTACCTTTAGATCTCTAGAGGTTGGAAAGCGCTACTACTTCGCGGTTCGAGGCTTAAGCAAGCAAGATGAAGAAAGTGCATTCAGCAGAGAAGTATCTATTGTGATTGGAGACCCAGATTCTTCTAGTGCTCCACTCGTACCAGGATCTATTAGTGACGGACCAGGAAAGAACCCTGTAGCCAGCCTTATTAATGAAAACCCTTCTACTGCTGTACCTGGAGAAACAGGTCTTCCATCTGCAGTAGTACTCTTCCTCATTGGATCTGCAATTATTGGAACTACATTTGCCTCTCGTAGGCAGTTCGTTGTTAGTGACAAAAACCCCCATGAATAATATTGATCCTGTTTGGCAGTCTGAAGAAGACGAAGAACCCGTTGAGGTTACTGTGAAAAAACCTGTGCCCGAAGCAAATTCTGAAGGAGCAGTGGTCTCACGTAGACCAGCAGCTATTGTTGGAATGCTTATTGTTATAGGAATAGGATTCAGTTTTTTCCAAGGAGTCGAAAACCTAACAGGGCAACTCACAGACGGAAGCAATGTAAAAACTGTTACTATAACTGCAAATGGATTTGAACCTGCTCGTATCGAAGTAGAACATGGGCAAACCATTACATGGGTAAACAACCAAGATGTTCCACATATTATCGAATCGGAAACACTCTGTAGTGATACAGGATTCTGCCTTATGTCGAGCACACTGTTTAATGGAGACAGTGATAACTTTACTATTACCCCAGACATACAGCCTGGAAGCTATACCTATACATCCTCAATTTCAGCAGAACTTATTGGAGAAGTGGTCGTTGTAACGCAAATCGCTGATGACTTTATTGATATAGAAAACATCATTGGAAACGACTTTTTTGCAGACCCTGTAGGAACAACCACAGCACCACCAGATAGTGCAGACAATTTCAACCCTCAAGACTTTGCCCCTCCTCCACAGGAGAATACTGGTCTTCCTACTAACCCATACGCAATTGGCAGTGAACGTATTCATCCATTTGATGGATCTGGAAATCCTATTCCAGAAGCCTTTGGTGATGACCCTAATGAGGCAACAGCTAACCAAGTTGCAGCTACCGCTATTGCACAAGGAAGAGGGCCTCTTCGTCAGCCAGAAACTGGAGCAGGTGTCTGGGGAGTGATCTTTGGAAGTATTGCAGGGCTCTACATGGTCACGCGAAACTCTTTTGCAAAAGTAGCGTAGGTTAGAGATCACCTTCTATTACCTCGCAGACGCTATTAATACAGACTGCTGAATTTGGCAAACATCCAGCACACAAAGCAGGCTCTTCTTTTTCGCACTCATCAACGTATCCATATACTGCTGCAGATACTTGAAGTAATGCACTCTTCATCACAGCCTTTCCACAGGTTTGATATGGGCTACATCCTCTAGTAAATACAGAGCAATCTTCGTCAGTTTCACAGGCAACGTTCTTGGCAAATAATACATCAACACTCTTTTTCTTTTGGTCACAAGAACTTAAGCCTCCCTCGCAATCTTCAGAACAAATTCCTCGGCGAATAAGAATGGGTCCATCTTCTCCGAGACGGTATTCATCTGCTTCCCCTGAGTCACAAATGGCATCACCACATACAGGGCCTGCAAGCTCACAATCCTGAGGACAATAGAGCAATGCTCCTGTTCTATCTGGAACAGCAGACTCTCCCTCTTCGCATACACCGTTTCCACAGACAGCTGTAGAAGTCTTTGGAATACATACTCCAGCACACGCCTGGATACATACCGCTCCTGCAGGACATGGGTACCTGCAATCCCCTTCTTCAACAGAGCAGATTTCACTCTGTGCGCATTCTCCACTACTAAAGCATTTCTTTTGCGTACATGCCCGCTCTGTACAGGCAATACCTACTTCTGTGCATGTACATATATTACAGCCATCAGGTGCGGGATATCTGTCTCCAACTTTATATCCCCCTGCACAATGAATCTCCGAAAGACACTCAGCGCTACATCCATCTCCACTCAGCACATTACCATCATCACAGACCTCACCGACCTGTACCTCACCATCTCCGCAACGACCGAGTCCCAATTGTTGGCGCATTAGCTCTACTTGTTCACGCATAAGGCGAATAACTTGCTGATCGTACCTATCGACGATTACAGACACCTGTCCACGCGTAACATAGTCGTGCGGAGCGAATCTTCCATTGTTATATCCTTTAACAATCCCCTTCTTTGCAAATCTCGTCACTGCATCGTAAAAATAGTCATTTGGCACAACATCAGGAAACATTAACGCACCAAACTGTTGCGCTGTAGCAGTTGCACAGAAGACTGTTGCCATGCCAGCGATGAACGCTGTAATGATACCTTTACGTGGCATGGACTGCATTGTACCTCTGAACCAACAAAACCGCGAACGAATTTCTTATCTCTCCCACTCGCTGCTATACTTTGGTTATGCCAAAAGACCCAGAACTTCGTCAGAAGACACTAGAACACATGAAGAGTGAACTTCATGGAAGCAAGCTTGGCCCATTTATTCAAGACGTTGTCTATGGTGGAAACGACGGTATCGTTACGACATTTGCTGTCGTAGCTGGAACAGTTGGAGCTGGTATGCCTCACTACATTGTTATTGTTCTTGGAATTGCTAATTTAATAGCTGATGGAACATCCATGGCTACTGGAGCATTTCTTTCTTTAAAGTCCGAGCGAGACCAATATCACAGGATTCGCAAAGAAGAAATGGAAGAGATAGAACAAATACCCGAAATTGAACGTGAGGAAATTGTCATTGCTCTTGAGAAGAAAGGATTTACTGGTGATGACCTCGAAAGAGCTACCAATGTTATCGTGTCCGATAAAGATGTATGGGCAGACACTATGATGCTCGATGAACATGGTTTAACACTTGAAAGCACAGAAAAACCTCTTATTCATGGGCTAATGACGTTTTTGTCATTTGTTGTTTTCGGTTCTATTCCTCTTATACCTTATGTCATTGGTATCGAGCGTTCGAATAGATTTTCTTTTGCTATCTGGTCTACGCTTGCTGCCCTTATCGTCTTAGGGCTCACAAGAAGTATCGTAACCAGAGAGAGGCTATTTAGAGGTCCTATAGAGATAGTTAGTGTCGGGGCAATTGGAGCAATATTTGCGTATGGAATTGGCGTACTTCTGAAAGACGTTGTGGGAATAGTGTTATAGAATACTGCCATGGACAGAAACCTACGTTCTCATTGGTACCTTCTGCTGGGTTGCTTTGCTTTTATTGGCTTTGTGATCTACGGAGCTTCACTCGGAAACAGCTTTGTACGTTGGGACGATGGTCTGCTCATCTATGAAAACCCTGCTATCCGTGGATTTAGTCTCGCGAATCTAAAAACCATTTTTACAACATACGATCCGGAGCTCTATATTCCTCTGACGCTGCTCTCTTATCAATTTGATTTCCTTCTCTCAGGAACAAATCCTGCGTGGTACCACTTTCATAGTCTTATCCTGCATATTCTCAATGCAACACTTGTTGTATGGGTACTTAAGTCTCTCACAAAAAATATCTGGGTGAGCCTTCTTACCGGGGTATTGTTTCTCATACACCCTCTCCATACTGAGGCAATTGCTTGGGCAAGTGGAAGGAAAGATCTTCTCTCCACACTCTTCTTTTTACTCAGTACTGGTTTCTATCTTACAAAAAAGAAGCGTATGAGCTTAGCGGCATTTACTTTAGGCCTTTTGGCTAAAGTCACTATTGTGACACTGCCGATAACATTACTACTAATTGATTATTATAAAGGTGAAGGAATAAACAAAGACACAGTAAAGAATAAGATTCCGTACTTTGTCCTCGCTCTTTTATTTGCTGTAATTGCCTACTTTGGAAAATCCCAGATGCTACAGACGGAAACTCTTGTGCAGATTATTGCAATGGCTGGAAAGAGTACTGCGTTCTATTTGGAAAAACTTCTGTGGCCTACTCAACTCTCTGTTCTCTATCCGTATCATCACACTATTGTATTTAGCTCACCTGACTTCCTTATTCCATTCATTGGAGTATCTATTATAGGAATACTAGCAATTCTCTCTATGCGATATACAAAAATCATTGCATGCTGCCTAGGGTTTTTTGCCGTTACTCTTGCACCAAGTCTCCCGAACTTTGCTAAAGCAGGAACATACTACATTGCTTCAGATCGCTATGCCTATATTCCAAGCATTGGCTTCTTGCTTCTTCTCTCTCTTGGAATCTATGCCGTATCACAGAACCAAAGGCTTCAGAAAGTATCGATAGGTATCGTAGGTGGATTACTTGTCTTCTTTTCTTATACCGCCTCTGTCCAGTCTCTTGTTTGGAAAAATTCTGAGACGCTATTTACGAACGTTATTCAATACTACCCAGATTCACACGTTGCCCATAATAATATTGGTAACCTCTATCGACGTCAGGGAAAACTTGATGAGGCTACAGACTCCTACAGAACAGCCCTATCTATTCGCATGGGTTCGACTCTGGGAGAACAAAATATAGAAGCTATTGCCGAATTTGAAACAAATATTGCTAATGCCCTTGCGACGAAAGGAGATATCGACCAAGCAATTTTACTGTACAACAAAGCGCTTTCTTCAAACTCTAATGCAGTTATTCTTAGTAATCTTGGTTCTGCCTATCGTCAGCAAGGAAAATTGAAAGAAGCCGCATCGAAGTTTAAGCAATCTTTGATGCTTAATTCTAAAAATCCTCAAGCGTTCCTAGGTCTTGGAATCACCTATCAGGAAATGGGAGAGATCGAAAAAGCAGAACAGGCTTTCTTGGATGCGATTGAGTTACAACCATTGTTTGCTGTTGCTCACGTAAACCTCGGAGCATTATACGTAAACATTGGTAGAATTGACGATGGGATAGCGAAATACAAAGAGACAATCGAAATCAATCCATACTTTCCTCAAGCACATTACAACCTCGCAATTGCCCTAAGAAAACTTGGAAGGAACCGGGAGGCTCTAGAATCATATCTTACTGCAATAAAACTTCAGCCTGCGTATGTGGCAGCACGTATCAATGCAGGAATTCTCTATGCAGAACGCAAAAAGATTGATCTTGCCATAGAACAATTCAAAGAGGTGTTGCGATATGATCCAGATAACGGACGAGCACTAAGTGCTCTTAAGCAACTTGGAGCTTTTTAGTTAAAGACTACTTTGATCTCTAGGGGAACTGCAGCATCAACTGCTTTTACTCCTTCTGTAGATCCACCAATTCCGTAATCTGTACGGTCTAGAGTGTGATTTACTGTTAGGTAGCTCTGTGTGATCTTGGCATTGATAATCTCTGTCTTACTAACACCATGTAGGTTTAGCGTCCCTGTAATTGCATACATATCTTCTCCTGTACTAGTGATGCTATCTGCAACAAATGAAGATTCAGGGAACGTAGCTGCATCAAAGAAGTCTGCGCTTTTGAGATGAGTGGTAAGACCCTCTGAGTCTGTAACCATACTCTCGATATTAAATGTCGCAGTAAGGGCAGTTGGCTCGCCATTTACAACTGTTAAAGATAGATCGAAGTCTTCAAACTTTCCTTCGTGACTAACAATATTTCCTTTTGCACCAGTAAATGCGATGAAGCTCTGAGAAAGATCTGCTGTGTATTCCATAGGTTCAGCTTTGTCTCCCTCTTTTTTCATAGGAGCAATAGAAAGCTGGGATGAAGAATTTCCTGTAGATCCGAGAGAGGAATCTTCTGCAGCAACTGGAGGTTGCTCTGGAAGTTCACGGTCTTCTTCGTTTATAACAGTAGTACCGCACGCGCTAAGTAATATCGCGAGTGCAAAGAGTGGGAGGAGGAGTTTTGGTGACATAGGCGAATAGATTATAGAAATTCGTATAATCTGGCAAGAACCTCAAATGCGTTAAGTATTATTGACAAAAAAGACAGCGAGCATAGACTGATCCTCCTGTCTGTAACTCATAGTTACAGGTAGTTGGTCTTTTGAACTACAGGCCACAAAACCTGCAATGTCATATCTCTAGCCTCAGAAAGGGCTCCCATGACACATTCAACCGCTACCGCGACCCCCGAAACGCTGATTCCGAGAGAGACGAAGGTTCACAAAATGAGTGCCGAGCAGCTGCTTGACCTTGTACGAGAACATTCTCCGAAACTGGAAAAGCAAAAGCACTATGCAGATGACCACAGAGAAAGATGGGTGATAAAGCACATCAACAGCTTGTTGCATGGCTACTGGCAACATTCTTCAGGAAATGGATTGCTGAACCTTCGCAATGAGTTCATAGCAGCTGCATTCAAAGCTGGACTTGTGTTCGGTTCAGAGTCGTGCCGAGAGCTTTCGTACGACGTCAGTACACAAGGCAAGAAAACCTTTGTACAGTCTGCTTCAGTGGTCGCCGCATCGGCGCTACGTGCAGATGATCTCAACGATCATACCCGTGGAGATCTGCTGACTCATTTTGGAAGCACAATTATCATCGGCAGCTACATCGCTGCCAACAAAAGCGATGAAATCCAATGGGCTGACATCATCAACAGTGAGTTCGATCAAAATGAACAAGGTGAAATTGACGAACTACTACGAGGTCAGCTCGATGCTCAACCGGCGGAAACTTTGGTTGATTGCATGGAGCAAATTACGGCGGGATCTCCCGCAAACACGATGATTCGCTATCTGCTCGGTCGAAGTGACGTCACTGAATGGCTGAGCACTGCTACAGTCGTATTGCTTGTCAACCGCCGCATGGTAAATAGCAAAGTCACGAAGGCGGAGCGAATGATTCTTGATGCGACACTCGAGCACCTCGACGGAAAAGCCGCGTTCGCACTTGTGCGACACACGTGCATTTCTCCGACTGGGAAAGATGAATTGATTGAAAAGCATGCAGGGCTGGGAGTAATACGTAAGCTCCTAGAAGAGGAATAATCCTCGGACTGTTTCAAAAACCTTAAAAAGCCCGTAGCGTACGCTGCGGGCTTTTATTATTATTCTATTATCCAGGCCACTGCTGCAAGACCGCTGCGGCAATCATCAAACTCACGAGAGATTGTGCTGCATTTAGTGCAAAAAGATTGATTGGGGTCTTTTCCCAAGCGACACTGTGGAGTTGTACAGGCATAGATCCTGCAAGCCATACAATACCTGCCATGAATGCGGCATCCATAATGGTATTTGTACCAGAGATCGCTAGGAGTACAGCGAGAAAGTAACAACTGATAAATGTTGCCACAAGGCCTGTAGCCATTGAGCTACCCATATTTTTATTATCCTTAATACCAGTAAGCTGCATCCAGTATGTACCAAATACATGAGGGTTATACCAAATCATACCGAGTAGCATGCTACAAAAAGTGGCTACCAATACGGCAACAATAGAAACATTTTCAACGAAGAACATAGTAAGGTGGGGGAAATCACAAATAAGCATACTCTATTTACACCTGATTAATAAATAGTTTTTTACTACCGCCTCTTATTCCTACTACGAGAGAATGGTCGTGTGTTTTTCTTAGGCGCAGATCTTGAACTTGAACTTGAGCGAGGTCTTTGGGAAGGTCTGCGAGAATTTGATCTTCGATCTGGCCTGCGCTGTGGGCGACCTCCACCTTTGTGATTCCCCTTCTCCATTGGAACATCTGGAACGGCGTCGTGTTTTTTCCGAGGAAGTGGTCCTCGAATGAGCTTTTCAATATCACGAATGTGTCCTGCTTGTGTTGGGGTAGCAAATGAAATTGCTTTTCCAGATTTACCTGCACGTCCTGTGCGTCCAATACGGTGCACGTAGTCTGCTGCATCGTCCGGAAGATCAAAGTTTATTACTACTGTAATATTATCAACATCAATACCGCGAGAGGCGATATCGGTTGCAACAAGTACACGCACTCTTCCTTTCTTAAAACTATCAAGAGCTGCTCTGCGTTGTGCGAGAGATTTATTAGCGTGGATTTCTGCTGCACGGAACCCTTTATCATTAAGAGCTGCGGTAATTTTTTTCGCTCCATGCTTTGTTCGAGAGAATACGAGAACCTGTCCTTCATACTCCTTGAGAAGTGTTAGAAGCAGTGTTCTCTTATCTGGCTGTTTTACAATAATAAGCTCTTGCTCAACTTTAGATGCCGTTGTTCCCTCTGGAGCAACTTCGATACGTAGTGGCATGTGCATTTCATTTTTTGCCAACGTAAAGATCTCCTGAGGCATTGTCGCCGAAAACAGTAATGTCTGACGTGCCTTTGGAACATGAGATAAGATCTTATTAATCTGAGGCTTGAATCCCATATCAAGCATGCGATCTGCTTCATCGAGTACTAATACTTCTACCTCAGATAGGGATACTGTTTTTCTTTCAAGGTGATCGTTTAGCCGCCCTGGAGTCGCAATAAGAATACGAGGATTCGCTTTAAGCATCTTCTTTTGCAAGTGAAACGGTGATCCTCCGACAAACACTGCTGTACGAATGCCAAGAGCAGATGCAAAAGGCTTGAGTGCATCATCTACCTGATACGCAAGCTCCCTAGTAGGAAGCACGATGAGTCCCCTCTTTTTTCCAGCAGCAAGCTGTTCTAGCATAGGAAGACCAAACGCAAAGGTTTTACCCGTTCCTGTCTGTGCTATTCCAATAAGGTCTTTTCCTTCGAGTCCTAGAGGGATCGATTGATGCTGGATTGGGGTCGGCTTTAGGATGTTTCTTTGTTCAAGAACTTTAAGGAGGGCCGTATTTAAGCCCATTTCCTTGAAAGTAGAAGATTGAGCAGTCGATTCGTTTCCAGGTTTCATGCGGGCGCATTATACGCATATTTTGCTAAATAGAGAGCAAATGGTGAACTTATTTGGCAGTTCAAGTGCTTGCGTATATCCAGTAAATATCTACTATGGATCAAAATGGCTAAAAAGCAACCGACATGGGCTAAAGAGATTGCACAGTGGTGTGAGAGTGATAATCAATTGAACCGACTGCCTACACTGAAGACAAGTCGTATTTGCATGGACACACTCAGGGAGATATACGGCAGAGTAACAACAGCAAAAGAGCGACAAGCAGCAGGAGAACAAAGAAATGGTGATACAATTCCAGATCCTAGAATTCTCTGGGAAGAAGAAACTAAAACAACGCATCCTTCCAATGAAGAGATCGACAGCATACGTATGAATGTCGTTATGCGGATATTTCATCCACATACCCTAGAGCTTCTCATGCGATACTCTCGCCATCTTTCTAATGGAAAACCGGGGAGTGGCACAAGGCCTTTAGATATAATTGAAAAGAAAGAGATCTCTTCTTTGGTTCTACAATTGAGATCGATAGGTAACAATCAACTCTCTGATCTTATCTGTAGCAAGTTTGCTATTGTCGAATCGCAAATAGAACGCTGGTCTGTAGGAGTAGATGATGCATTTCATTGTGAAGCTGTTTTCGACGATGAATTTGATGAAGAAGAAGTACTAGAAGAAGAGCCTGAAGAGAAGAAACCTAAAAAGAAGAAGAAAGAAGAGGAGGAGGAAGAGGAAGAGGGGGAAATGCA
Source organism: Candidatus Peribacter sp. (assembly GCA_018652955.1). Lineage (GTDB taxonomy): Bacteria > Patescibacteriota > Gracilibacteria > Peribacterales > Peribacteraceae > UBA2170. The sequence goes on from JABIBA010000012.1 coordinate 24,910, forward strand.
AGAAGCGACCCCAGAAGAAAAAGCAGCCATCGGTATACGCACTGATGGTATCGGGCTTGTTGAAGAATATACTGATAAAAATGGAGAGCCTATTTACTTACAGGGCTCCTGTAACTTTGCTGAAGGAGTAGAACTATTGCTCCGTATGAAAAGAGGAAATGCACTTATTGATAGATGGTGTTGGAAAAATGCTAAGCATAAAACAGATGGTGAGGTTATTCGCCTCTTGCAAGCCGGTGCTTCAATCGGAAGTCATATTGATGAAGATGTTGTATTGAGTGATGCAACAATCGCTGAAATGATTGGGTCAGAAGATCAGATTGATGCTATTACAATTCCACAATTAATGGGAGATACCGTACGAGAAGCTAACGCATTAGAGGCTGTAGATATATGGACTCTTGGGGACCTAAAAGACTTAACAGTAGCTGACCTAGCAATTAAAGGAATGCGTGCAGTGCATAACGCGGAGAAAAGTGAAATGGTCATAAGTATACGAGCGATGCTTGCTAGAGTAGGGAGAACTCTTCCAGATGGTGATTTAGATGCTGCCAAAGAGGTTGTAGCTTTGCGAGCAGTTCAAAGAAAAGAGAAGAAGGCTGTGAAATTAAACGAGGAGGCAGCGAAATCAAAGAAGAAGGCCGTAAAAAAGAAGGCCACGAAGAAGGCTGTAAAAAAGAAAACTGCTAAGAAAAAATAGAGAAGAGACTAATTATCCCCTCCTCCTTTTAGCTCCTCCTCGATAATCTTAAGAGCACCATTCCTCTTGGCATTATCGATACAATCGAGGTGGTTTTTATACCCTTCTGTCGCTGCACCGATAATACGGTTATTTGCCGCATACGTCGTCCAGCGCCATTCTCCTCTCTTGTCCTTATAGACTTTTGTACGATCTTCAGTGTGGGTCATAGAAATTTGGGGAAGCAATGCTTTATTGTACGCCTCCTTGCATCTGAGAACAAATACACGGCATTCTCCTATCCTAAACCCGATAAATAGTCTATTATCATGTACGTTCTCCTCAGTAATTATGGTAGTTAAAAAACAGGTAATTTGCTCAGTAAGGAGCTGTAATAATGATTGTAAAGGTAAACAGTATTGTGATAAACACGCTACTACTGAGTCACGAAGAAAGATGTCGAAGAGCCGTCAGACAAATATCCTGTCTGGTTGCTGTGATGCTAAATGCGTCGTGGGTGAAGTGCATGACACCGGAGAGCAGTACTGTACGAAGTGCAAACAGCCATGTGCATGGAAGACGGCTTTTTAAATGCTGAATATATGAGATCTATCGGATCACTATCTGCAGTAGAGCTAGAAGAGCTTACTCTGGAGGAGTTTGGGAAGATTAAATCTGCGGACTTCACAGAACTTTCTGATCGTGGAATAAATTCTATAGCAGGGCAATCGCCTGATAATCTTGTAAGACTATTCACTGCTTTGCAGGAGGAAAAGTCTGAAGACTGGAAACCTGATCTTTGCGCTATTCCTATCCGTGAACTGATTGAGGATCACATGGATAGAATTACTGTTTTGTTATTAGGATTATAGAACTGGTGGGCCGAGTGATATCTTTTCCGAACTCACTCTCAAAGACGGAAAGCTGGATTACGAAGCCGCAGACGAGTTTAAACCGATGTTTAATCGGCAATCACTCGCTAGTGTTTCTAATGGTGGTCTTCTCTTTACGATGTTCGAACAGAGATTACCGAGACATTTGATCGTCTGCAATCAGCGTTTTCTTTACTGCAACAAGTAGTTTAGAGCCTTTTTACATTTTAGACATTCAAGAATGACACGAAAGTGCCATGGCGCAACTATAGCTTACTTTGTAGAATAGTATTCCTATGTCTTTATTGGATGGAATTTCATCGGAAGATTTTATCAAAGCTCTTACCAAGGCACCTTACGTTAATTGTCCAGTATGTGGTGCTAAAAACACTGCAGGAACTTGTGTTATCGCTCGTCGCTCATTTTCACGACGATGTTTCAAATGTGGAGAAAACTCTAGCGGTGGAAGCCTCCCTGACTTGGATAAAAAGATTATTTATCTAGATCAGTGTGCTCTTGGCTTCATGTTGAGAGCATTGATTTATAAGGAAGGGGAAACCAAGGAGAAAGAAGATCAAGTGCCTGTTATTGAAAATTTCCTAAAGGCATTTGAAAAAATCGACATTCTAAATAAGAAACAACTCTTGATATGTCCTAAATCTGATTTTCATTTTAAGGAGACAAGTATTATGTCTGAAGAAAGAGCTAAAGCACTTACACACGTGAATACCCTACTTTCTAGTACCAACTCTTTTTTTGAAGCTAGTAGAATTATCACTAGACAGACTTTTAGCCACTTTTCTGCTTGGCTCCAAGGGGAAACCTTTGAATTTAATGACGATAAAAAAGAAGCAACCAGTTCAACGGTAGACGACTGGAATATGTGGATTAATGTTGTTGTAAATCATAAACTTTCAGAGGAGTACGTAGAAAGTCTCCAAACTGAAAAAGAAGACAATCATAAAGAATTAGGTGGATTGTTTGCTAAATGGCAAAAAGAGAATGGTAAAAGTTATGATGAATTTAGGACATTGGAATTATCTAATTTTGGTCTACTAATGACAACTCTCCCCTCTATGCAGTCGTACAGTCTTCCTGATGTCTCCTCTATGATAGAACTCCTTTTTAGGAGTGTGATGTACCCAGATTATTTGCATCAAATTTCAAGATCATTTTTTGGTATTTGTGAAAAATACGGTGTATCGGAGGATAAAAGAGCTGAAAAGATCCATGAGTATTTCCTTTCAGAGGAAATTTTACAAGTGCCTTTTTTTCAAATTTCATCTGCATTAACAGCATTGGTTGCACATCGTGCTTCACAAAACGAGGATATGAAGGTTGATGGGAACAATATCATTGATATCTTATTTATGTCTCTTTTTCTCCCATATACAGATGCAGTCCTAATGGAAACAAAGTGGCATAGAGACTTATTAACTCTTCCCTTAACTTACAAGGCAAAAGTATTCTCTTTTTCGAACATGCCAGATTTCTTTACATATCTAAATGATATTGAATCTTCTGCTTCCCAAGAGATTATCGATAAAGCCAAAAATGTTTATGGTGATTTAAAACCATATTACACTGTTCATAAACTATGAACTCAAAATGCTATTCGCCGCTCCACGATACTGACACCACTCACAGTCTTCTGAAGGTTTTGGAGCCTTTTTCTTCTGAAGACATTTGTGAGCATCAATAATTGTCTTCTCTACCCAGCTGCGATCACCTTTGTGTGAGATGATCTGCTCATCAAATACAAGCTTTCCATCAAACCCTGCTTCACCAGTATCTGCATTTACATAAACCCAATATCCCGTATCTGAAACATTAAATCCGTTTTTTTCGAGAAGCCACTGGTATATCTCCATTTGTCTCTTGTAGGCATCTTTCCAAGGCGTACCATCATTGATATCAATCTCCTTGGTTGTGCTAGTAGATTTGTAATCCACTACGAGTAACTGTCCTTCTGGCGTGACCCAAATATCATCCACAGCCCCCGTGATAAGCAAATTAGTAGGTTCATGAAGATGCCGCACCCCCTTAAAGTTCTCCCTCCACTCATCCATATTCTCATGTTGGAAAGGAACAGCATCAACCTTGTATTTCTTCATGAGTTGATGTGGCCTTCCTTCCTCTCTGCAAACATCAAATTCCTTTTTGAGCAGAGTGTCCGTAGCACTATTCAATGTGAAAGCGGGACCTGATACTTGGTCTACTCCAAGTCTTCTATCTAGGTAAAAGCAACAGGGACATTTTAAAAACCGATCCAAGCGGGAGCGAGAGAGCTTGTATGGCTCTTTGGATTTCGGGTCGTAGATGTTTCTTTTTCGTACTGTACTCATGTGAATAGTCTACTTGCTATTGATCTCTAGAGACAGAGGTAGTGTACGTTAGTACACCATACTATTTTTTCTAGCGCACTCTCATTTTTTTGTAGATTCATTCAAAGCATATTAGAATAGAGACAATGCAACCTACTTCAAGTTCCAAAAAAATTACCTTTATCGATCTGTTCGCAGGAATCGGTGGCTTTCATTTAGCATTTCAAAGTCTAGGTTGCCGTTGTGTTTATGCTAGTGAGTGGGACAAGTATGCACGAGAGACATACGAATTAAATTTTAAAGAAGATTCACCAGAGTTATTTGCTAATGACCTATTTACGGGAGACATTACACTCAAAGAAAACAAAGAGAAGATCCCAAATGGTTTTGATATTTTATGTGGAGGTTTTCCATGTCAGCCTTTTAGCCAAGCAGGTTTTAAAAGAGGTTTTGAAGAAACAAGAGGAACATTATTCTTCGATATTGCAGAAATTATTAAGCAAAGAAGGCCAAAAGCTTTTTTCCTTGAAAATGTACGTAATCTTGAAAAGCATGATGATGGAAAAACGATCAAGTTAATTGAAAATACTCTTCGTAGCTTGGATTATTCTTTTAGTTACAAGCTAGTAAGGGCCTCGGATTTTGGGTTACCAACCCACAGACCTAGAATATATATGATTGGTCTTCACAAGAGCGTTGTAGGAGATATTGAAAATTACGATTTCCCTTTCCCAGAGCCTGTTCCACTTAAAATGACGATGTCTGATGTATTTGAAGCACCATGTAGTAGGGATATAGGTTTTACTTTACGTGTAGGAGGCAAAGGCTCAGGACTACATGACAGGAGGAATTGGGATTCATATCTAGTAAATGAAAAGGAGAAACGTATCACTTCCAAGGAAGGGAAAAAAATGATGGGATTCCCACAGAGCTTTACATTCCCAGTCTCAGAGTCACAGGCAATGAAGCAGCTAGGAAACAGTGTTGCCGTAAATGCTCTTCAGGCAGTTGGTTCTGTTTTAGTAGAAGAGCTTAAACGCGAACATGTAATGCCCCCTTTGGAAAAGGATGATCTGGTGGGTGAAAACGCACCCAAGGAGCTAGTAATGCATGTCTAACAGGATTGTAATTATCAACCTTTGTTCCATCAGGTAATACTGTTATAGGCATCCCTTTTTTACTTCTAATTGAAAAACGAAAGTCATTCCATTTTTCATTAATAATGTCTGACTCGCTTATAATTTTGTAAGTATGTGGGTCAAAGGTATCTTGAAATATTAATACCTTGTCTGCTGGGAAAACGGATATTCCTCTCCCCGTACCCTTAAATATAAAATATTCAAGAATAGGAGATAGATATTCCTGATAGTCTTTGAAAGGAGACAGAGGGTTTGAGTTATCAATATCCTCTCTAATTTGATTACTTATTCTCAAGCTCCAATAGTTGGCAACAAGCTCATCTAATTTATCAATATTAACGCCTATCCTGGTACAAACATCTAGAAATCCTGCACGATTTGTATGATTAACGATTGCTGGTTTAGCTCCGCCATTAAATTTTACACTGTAATTTATTCCATTTATTGAAAGATCGGCTTTAAAGGAAGTTTTTGCTTTAGGAAAGAACTCTTTAAGTTCTTCATATTTTTTTTCGTCAAGTAATTGGCTTAATTCATTTGTCCATACTGGCACTTCAGTATCAGGTCCAAAACTTAATTCTCTTATAATAATTATTTCTGTTGGGGCACCTATAAGCTCCAAGCCTAAACGAAAATGTTTGGTTAGAAGAGCTTTCAAAAATATCTCATTCTCTTCGCCCTGATTACTAGAACTAGATGGCATAAATAAATATTAGCTTAAAGCAGATATTAATCACACTACAGATATAGAATAAATCAAATGGGGTAAAATCTCCCTTTATCGAATACAGACTTTTCATTTTACATTAGCCAAGAGTAATAAATTCACATTTGGAGAAACCACCCATTTTCGAGAAAATCTTGATAAGTAAAAATAGGAAGGTTTTAGATGTTTTGGTAGTGTTGTAGATGCTTCCCAATCCGAGTTGTCATCCTCCTTGCTTCAGAACAGGCTAGAAAGTCTTAAAAGTAAAATATTACATACAGATTTTGAGAAACCCAACGAGGTAGAAATTGTTAAATATGAATTGATACCTTTAATAACTGAATACAAGAGCTTGAAAGCTGAATATAGCAGAAGAGTTAAGCTCTATAAGGAATTAAAAGACAGGGAGGGAAAGTTAAGCAATGAAGAAAAGGTGCTTTGGCAAAGTCTTCATCTTAAAGAATTTGGACTGCTTGAAGAACCCTATGAGCCTAGCGATTCATTTAGCTTTAGTGCCAGGACAGTATGTGAAGATTTTATGTTATTACTTGAGAGAGAAGGACTTAAAACCCCGCAAAAACCCACTAAAAGCTCTGTAGGACGGATTCCCAAGGCAAGATATCTCGGAAACAATCGTATTAAATATCGAGATAATGAATACATACTCCCAAAAAATGCAAAATACCCAGAGGTGTGCCAAAAACTCTATGAACACTGCCAAGAGGTTGGCAGCTCTGTTCATCCAAGTATTATTTACAATGAGTGCTTTGGAAGGGGGCGAGAATACAATGCAGCAGCAAACTGGAGATGGGTTTGTGACATGGTTGGATCTCTCAATCGATGGGCAAAGAGGAACAGATTGCCCAAGTTATTTCATTGTGGGAAACAGGAGATTACAAGGTTGGGAACTGCCAAGAAGTGACAACGCCTGACAACAAAAACTAAATCACAATCGTCGCATGAGAAGTGCGCGAGACAGTAACGGCTTATCCGATCTTGCAAGAGGTCTATGCGATTACTTGTATGAACTAAATGCGATGCACTCTATTTGTGCAGAGCATCAAGAAGTCGCAGCCATTCATACCACTAGTAGTAAGGCTCTAGAGGTATATAGGCTCTTTCCTTCCAATAGTTCTGTTACCGATAATCTCCGAAAGGCTGTGAAGAAACTGCACAAGTGGAGTGAGCTATCTACATGGAAGTACGAAGGTGGTGAATGGGAGAAGATGAAGAAGCAGATTACAAATCGTGTTAAGAAACATGTTAAGCAACATGAGGTGCTTACCGAGGGGGTAGAGTGGCTAGGAAGAC
>JABIBA010000003.1 GCA_018652955.1 Candidatus Peribacter sp.
ACGTGTATAAGTTTATGTTTGGTGAATTTGACTTGTATAGCATGAGCTACAAAATGTTTATAAAGCTGCCAGCGATTTTTTCTGATGTTATTTTGTGTGGATTACTGTTTACGATCATACGGAAATGGAAAGGTAGAAAAGCAGGACTGGCCGGTGCGTGGATTTATGCACTAAACCCCGCCGCTATTTATGATTCTGCCCTCTGGGGACAAACCGACTCTATTTATACGATGCTCCTTGTTGCCTCTCTTGCTGCCTGGATACACCAGAAGCGAGACCTTACTGCGATACTTCTTGCACTGTCGATACTGACAAAATTCCAGAGCATTGTTCTGTTTCCACTCTTTGCGTATATCGTTATTAGCTCATCAGACCGTAGAGAATTTCTTCGCTTCTGTGTCACCGGAATGATTACCGTACTGGTAGTACTGATCCCCTTTGCATTGGGCAATGTCTTGCAGGAAATTATCGATGTCTACACAGGATCTGTAGGGGCATATTCTAATGTAACTATAGGAGCGTATAACTTCTGGTGGTCAATATTGGCGGATAAAGGGTGGCGTATTCAATCCACAACCTCACCATTTGGATTTATGACCTATACCAAGTGGGGTATTACCCTGTTTGGGCTAATGTATGCCTTTATATTATGGATATTCCATAAAGAGATTAAGAAACCTGGCAACGTAGAAGCGCTCATGTATTGCAGTGCACTACTTGCTGCCGCATTCTTCTTATTCCTCACTCAGATGCATGAACGGTATCTCTTCCCATTTATCGCTCTGGGAGTACCTATCTGCTTTATTAGCAAAAGACTCGCAGCTGCCTACTGGGGAATTGTCATCGCCTTTACGATTAATCTAATGGGTGTGATGCCACTTACCTTTATCGATAAAGCTGCCTTTAGAGAATTTGATTCACTCGATGTCTTTGTCGCCTCCACGCAAATGTGGATGTTTACCTTTTTGATGATTGGCGCATATGCGAAATATGCACCCAAAAAACGTCAGTATCTTTCGTAGGTTATACCGATACGACTTCTGATGCTTCTTCTGTAACTTCTGCTTTTTCTTGCACGCTAACAGGAGCTGTATTTACCTCTTGTGATTTAAGCTTAGAGCGAAGATCAAATAGCTCTTTTATCATGCCAAACATTACACGGCCACTTCCTCCACATTGCGTCCCTGCAGTTCGTGGGTAGTGTGGCACTGGTATTTGCTCCCACTTGTATCCTGCTTTTTTTAAACGAAGATACAACTCTGTATTAAAGAACTTCTCTGTTCCATAAAGTGGCCTCATAGTAGGCCAGAGAGATTTTTTAAAGATCTTCATTCCACAATTTACATCACGAATCCATGTACCAAATGTCACAAAGATGAGGACACCAAGAATTTTTCCGAACACATTACGATGGAATGGGTCTGCACGTTTCTTTCGTCTTCCTGGGACAAAGTCGTGATCTTTTAGGCTAGGAATAAGGCGATTGAGGTCTTCGATCTTAAACTGACCGTCACTATCAACAAAGGCGATGTACTCTTTGGTAGCGCTGTCACACCCCGATCGTACCGCTATTCCGTATCCTTGGTTTTTCTCGTGTGTCACAACACGAACACGCGAGTCTTCTAGGGCTAGTCTCTGTAATATTTGTGGTGAGTCGTCTGTAGAACCGTCATCTGTAATAACTACCTCTCCATCTATTCCCTCTCCAGAAAACCACGCGAGTGTTTCGCGCACGGTGTGCTCGATATTCTCTTTCTCGTTATAGCATGGGTGGACAACTGAGATTTGCATTGGTTTGTATAGTAACTGGTCATTAGCTATTAGTCATTACTCATTTGCAAAATATCCAGCAGTTTCTGCTAAGGCGGATGTTCGAAAATATACTCTGTTTTTTGGACTGAGTTTTTCTCCTGCTCTTGAGAGTACTGGGTAGTACTTTTTTCCTCTTTTAGAAGCGACGTACTGCATTCCTTCTGGGACAAATATGGATACTTCGTTCCGTAGAATATCAGAAGCATCTAGGGCAAACGTTCCACTGTGTGTGAGAAGCTGAGACCCGATGCTGATACG
>JABIBA010000002.1 GCA_018652955.1 Candidatus Peribacter sp.
CACCGGTTTCGCCGCTACTATCACCAATTGTACCAGTGTCACCGCTATCGTCTCCTCCATCAGTTGCACCGGTTTCGCCGCTACTATCACCAATTGTACCAGTGTCACCGCTATCGTCTCCTCCATCAGTTGCACCGGTTTCGCCGCTGTCATCTCCTCCTTCATCATCTTGACCCGAAGAACATCCTCCGCAATCTCTCGTGCAAATCCAGCTACAAGAATCTGTATTGCAACTACAGGATGACGGAACACATGCCCCATCTGTACACTCCGCCTCAGAAGGGTCGTTCTCACAACACGGTCCATCATCTTCATCTGTACCGCCTGCATCACCAGTAGTTCCTGTGTCGCCACTTCCTGTGTCGCCACTTCCTGTGTCGCCACTTGTACCTCCGCTACAAGCACAGCCACCTGATACAGGGCCGCAGGTTTGCCCAACTCCACATTGGATCGTTAGACATTGCTGATTACAATCTGGAGAACCAAAATTATCACTACCATCTCCACTGTCACCACTTGGACAATTACAAGATTCAAATGTGCACGTTCCCCCATCACATGATCCTATCGCACAGCTTGTTGGTGGATTGGTACAGCTTCCTGAAGATCCACAATCTGCATCTGATTGACACCCTCCTATGCCTTGTCCGCGCAAATCAGTAGTAGAACGCTCTACTACAACCTGCATTCCTGCAATCAATATCACAATAATTGCAAAGCTTACCCATTTATGTGAACGCAAAAAATTCATTTAATCAATGTTACCTATATTTACTGCTGTTTCGAAGCTTTCACGTAAACCTCTCTTGCCAAAAAATTGTTTTCTAGCATTTTACTTTCTCTTCCTGCGCATCCAACTGAGTCCCGCAGCCGCACCTGCGCCTATTACTGCTACCGCTGCAGGACCTGTATCGCCGATTGGTCCCTGTGTTTGAATCAGTGGTTGCAATTGCGCATAAGGAAGTTGATACGGTAGTTGTTGGAATGATGGTTGCTGTGGGAACCCGTATCGAGTTGGAAGTTGTCGGTTTTCGGTTATCGGTTGTTGACGCAATTCTAATTCAGATACTATATCTGAAGCGACAACTGTCTCCTCTTCATCCTGAGAATCTTTTTCGATCCTACAAAACCGATCACAGCCATCACCAGATAATCTATTTCCATCATCACAGATCTCTGCATTATCAAGCACACCATCTCCACAGCGAGCTAGAGAGCAATTTGGCCTACACAGTGCATCTGGAGAAGTAGAGTTTTTCGCTCCATCATCACATTCTTCTCCTGCATCTACTACAGAATCTCCACACGTGGTAGACAAGTATCGGCACTTCTCACAACTGTATGACAAAGCTGGATTGTGCGATGAAGATTCACACTGCTCACCTAGGAGTGACTGTGTAATACCATCTCCACAAATTCCAATTTCTAGTAAGCACGTAGAGTTGCATCCATCATTGTCTCTACGATTATTATCGTCACATTCTTCAGGGAGTTCTAGAGAACCGTTTCCGCAGACAGATGCTGCCGCTACAAGTGACCCACCTGGTGGTACGCATGTACAAATAGCCGTGTTACATGTTCTGCCAGTTGTGCAGTAATTGGTGGATCCTACTTCGCACTGTTCACCCTGTTCTAGTGTTCCGTTTCCGCATCCAAGAAGAGGTGCAGCTGGATAGCACGTACAATCAGATGCGTTACATGTTCTACCAGTTGTACAGTAATTGGTGGATCCTACTTCGCACTGCTCACCCTGTTCTAGTGTTCCATTTCCACAGAAGGAAGGATTGAATCCATCATCGTCTGATGAGTCGTCTTCATCGGTAGAGGAATCATCTTCGTCACTTGTAGAATCTTCGTCGCTATCATCTGAATCATTGATAGATATCGTAATACTCAAACGCGATGAAGCTATCTCAGGACTAGAGCTCAGAGGAGGAGATGTTTTAAGAATAGAACTTGAGGAAGAAGAAGTTTCAGAACTAGAACTTGATGAAGAAGATGAAAAACTAGAACTAGAGGAAGAAGAGGTTTCAGCACTAAAGCTCGATGATGGTGAAGTTTCAGAACTGGAGCTGGGCTCAGGGATAGAGAGCGTACTAGAAATGCTACTGTCATCTGATGCATCACATCCTCTGTTTAACACACCATCTCCTAAAATAAATGGTTCTGGAGGCTCTGTTCCACACTCCAGCATCTCTCCAATACCATACGCACATTTACCATCTGTACAGATACCATATTCACATTCAAGAATGCATCTGTCCCCTACTAATCTACATTCACTGCACGAATTGGCACAGTCATCATCTTGCAAACACTCCGCACTAGAAGCGCTAGAGGACAGCTCGAATGCTACGGTGGAAGAGGAGGAAGATGATGCAACTCCACAGGACTCAACACATTCCTCAAGTGTCTGTGGACTATCACAATCGCCAAATGGTGAACAGAAATCTACTTCGCAGCAAAATCCCCCTTTACGAGAGGAGGAGCTAAAAGAAGAGCTGGCAGAAGAGTCTACACCACATGTTGTTAAACATTCATTAAGAGATGTTCCTCCCTCGCATCCAAATGGTGAACAGAAATCTTCTTCGCAGCAAAATCCTCCATCACTAGATGAAGAATTATCGCTACTTGCAGTACTAGAATTACCTCCTCCTTCAGAGCTCTGAATTGCGACAGAGGATTGAATACTTTGTGCACTTGATGAAGTCTGTATTGGATCATATTGGCAAATACATTCTATGGGTGTGCACTCCCTAAATATTAAATTCAGTGACTCCAAATTCGGACAATCTTCTTCCGAACAATCTGAACAAATTGCACGACTACTCTTCGACGTAGCAGATGCTGCTGAACTCGAAGCAGGTCCAGGTCCTGGACTTGGCGGAGGGCACTCGGTACAGGCACAGGCATCCGTATCGCATCCACAAGCGCAATCAGCAGTTGCACAAAACGTGCATTCTTCTCCAGGCCCTGGTCCTGGTCCGGGGCCAGATTCAGGACAATCGAACGAATCCTGAAAGCATGCAACATAGTCGCTTGTGCAATCATTATTACAATCAGTATATGCAGGCCTTTCCTCTTCTAGAACAGTACAAGGCGCAGTCGGATCTGTAAGCGGAGACAAGCACCAGTTATCGGTACATACGGAGTGACAATCCGTTTTAATATCTTGGCATTCGCCAGCACCGACACACACTTCCTCACACTCCTCTACTGCACCACCGATACAATCTTGTGCATCATCGTAGCAATTATCGAGGACACACTGCCGCGCTCTTGTTGGGTCACAATTAAAGGGGTCTGCTCTACAGGCTGCAAAACATGGGTCAGAACAGTCTGTGTATTCTTCGGTACAGTCATCGAATGTTGTGCATTCCGATGAAAATGCACTGCTTGCAGCAGAGCTTGTTGGACCAGGACCAGACCCTGGACCATTTCCTGATGTACCTCCATCATTTCCTGCAGTATCACCACTGGTATCCCCAGAAGTTCCACCACTAATTCCACCAGAAATACCTGCATTGTCTCCCGTTCCCCCATCGTTCCCATCAATGCCACTAGCACATTCCCAATGGTCTAAATCCTCTCTACAGCGATCGATACATGTTTGAACACCTTGGCAATCAGCCAGGCAATCGCGTCCGCTTGTACTGCGTCTGCAGCTAGCACAACATTTTCCATTTCCACAGTTATGATGGCCCGCAGGGGCTACTTCGGGGTCACCGACCTCGACTCCATCCACTTCAGTACAACAATCGGAGCTTCCAGGATTTTTTTCACAAAAATCTACTGGTAAACATGCTCCCATCGCATCGCATTCTTCATCTCTATTGCAATAACTATGCTTATTTTCACACTTTCCTCCTCTGCATGTACCGACCCAACAAATCGCTCCATCATTCTCGCATTCTCCTCCATCAGCCGAAGCATCAATACAATATCCATCAACAGGATCACTGCCATCATCACAGCACTCTATGAGTGCATCGACATCTCCGCATGCGACGTTCGCAAGTTCTGCACCACATTCAATCGTATAGTTACCAAGATTACCCTGTAATGACGTTGGGGCATTTTGATTTGATACAACAAATACCATTCCTGTTACCACAGCAAAAAATACTATCTTCTGCCCGTGCTTCCCTAAAAATGCATGCATTTAATCAATCTTAGCAACAACTACAGGAAACCCGCATCGCGCTTATGCTATTCTATGGTGTTATAACGCAGCCAACATCTTCCCAAATTCTATAGCTGCATCGGGCCCATTTCCCGTCACTATTTTCCCGTCGATCGTTACCGCTTCTCCTGTAAATTCTGCACCGTATGTTTCGAGTACTTCCTGCTGTGCCCCATCCCCATTCCAAACAGTTGCACGCTTACCTTCGAGTACCTGTGCCTTGGCTAAAATTGTTGGCGCAATACAAATAGCCCCTAGTGGAATCTCTTTTCTGTAGGCTTCGTTAGCAATTTTTAGTGCATCAGGGTCTGTAGCAAGTAGCACAGCACCTGGTCCTCCGATGTATGCTATGTGGCTGTAGTCTGTAACTTTTACGTCTCTTAAGGCCACTGTCGCCTCTTCGTTTCCTCCTAAGCTCCCTGTACAAGTTCCAGTGTCTACTGCACCAATCACGATTTCATTTCCTGCATTCTCTAAACCTTCACGTGTACCTGCGTACTCGATATCTTGATATCCACTGTGAGCAAGAATAATAAGGGCTTTGGACATGCACTAAGTATACCACTCTATTTCTTCTTCTCTAGACCACCATCACGACCAACATCCGCTTTGCTTACTTCTTTAATTTCTACTTTTTCAAGCTCTGGAGTGTCCTGAAGTCCTAGGTCTTTATTTGAGCGTCCACCAACAGACTGAGAAGCTTTACGCTTGCTGTCTTCTGCATCTGAAACCTTCGCTCCAGCAATACGCATCAATGCTTTCATCGTACACTGAGCGTTAACAAGCTTGTTTGTTGTTCCGTAACGCTTACTCAATACGTTTCGGATACCTGCGTGTTCTAGAACAACACGAAGTGCACCTCCAGCGATGATACCTGTACCTTCGCGTGCAGGAATAAGGCGAATACGAGCAGCCTTAAACTTGTGGTCAATTTCGTGTGGGATACTTCCATCGTCTACAGGAACTTTGATCATGTTGCGCTTTGCAACCGCTGTCGCTTTTTGCACAGCAGCCTGTACTTCGTTTGCTTTACCCGTTCCAAGGCCTACACGACCTTTCTTATCTCCAATAACCACCACTGCGCGAAATCGCATACGACGTCCACCAGCAACCACACGGGTTACACGATCGATAGAGAGTGTTGTCTCTTCGAAGTCAGAAGGCTCTTTCTTGCGTCGGTCGCCTTTTTTCTTTCGATCTGGTTTGGAAGTTTTAGGGTTCATAATTAGAAAGTAAGTCCGGCTTCGCGTGCAGCTTCAGCAACTGCTTGCACACGTCCGTGATATTGGTAGGAATTTCGGTCAAATACAACTGTAGTGATCTTTGCAGCTTTTGCCTTAGCGGCAATGTCTGCTCCAATCTTCTTAGCTCCCTCGATGTTTGCCTTTGCCTTAAGCTGCTTTGTCGATGTTGCAGCAAGAGTCTTTCCAGTCTCATCATCGATGAGCTGTGCAGAGATTTGTAGCAATGATCGGAAGATAGAGAGACGAGGTCGCGCTGCAGTCCCAGAGACCTTTGCACGTACTCTGCGCTTTCTTGCTAGCCGGTTCTGAGTCTTTTTAGGAGCTTTCATACTAGTAATGATTAGGCGGCACCACCTGCGGCTTTACCTGCCTTGCGAATAATGTGTTCACCAACATACTTCACACCTTTACCCTTGTAAGGTTCTGGTGGTCGGAAAGAGCGGATATCGGCAGCTGCCTGACCCACGTCTTCTTTGTTGATTCCTTTAATGATCAAGATTTGCTTATTCTTCTCGTCCTGGGAAATTTCAATTCCTTCAGGGGCGCTGTATTCAATTGGGTGACTGTGACCAAGGTTAAGCGTTACGCTTTTACCTTTAGCCTGCGCTTTGTAACCAACTCCAATAATTTCAAGCTGCTTCTCGTAGCCATCAGATACTCCGATAACCATGTTGTTGATGAGCTGACGTGTGAGTCCGTGACGAGCGCGAGATGCGTCTGTATCGTCTTTACGATCTACTATGACTAAAGACTCCTCTACCTTTACGCTTACCTCAGGAAGGTGAGCATACGACAGTTCTCCCTTAGGTCCTTTTACAACAATGTTGTTGCCGTTAACCTCGACGGTTACGCCTCCGGGGATAGCCACTGGTTTTTTACCGATTCGAGACATGATTAGCTAATGGTACAGAGAACTTCTCCACCTACTTTCTTCTGGCGTGCTTCGGAGTCCGAAAGGAGTCCTTGGCTCGTCGTTAAGACAGCCATACCAAATCCACGAAGCACAGGCTTTAAATCTGCAACACCTGCGTAGGTGCGGCGGCCAGGCTTAGAGGCACGAGTAAGAGTAAGTGATGATTTTTCAGGGTTGAATGTTACTTCCAACGTAAGTTTTGGCGCTTCTCCTAAGACCTCTACGGTTGAGATCCATCCCTCTTTCTTAAGCAACTCAAGAAGCTGAAGTTTTAGCTTACTGTGAGGTGCTGTGGTACTAGCTTTGCCCGCTTTTTGCGCGTTACGCATGCGAGTGAGCAAGTCGCCGATGGGATCTGTTACGTATGTCATAATTACCAGGAAGATTTAGTTACACCGGGGATATCACCATTGGTCGCAGCCTCCCGGAAACAGATGCGACAGACACCGAAGAAACGCATGAATCCGTGACGACGGCCACAGAGGTTACATCGGTTGTAAATTCTAGTAGGAAATTTCGGCTTTCGTCCTGCCGCTTTGTCGCGGAGGAACTTTTCCATTTTCTTGTTCTGCTTATATTTGAGAGCTGTTCTAGCCATTAGGATTGGGGTTGGGAATCAGTTTCTGCTGCCGGAGTTTCGGCAGTATCAGGGGTTTCGTCTTTCGTTTCAACCTTCTCTTCTACTTTCTCTGCAGGTGTTTCTTCTTCTGTGACTTCTTTTACCTCTTCTACTGCTGCTGCCTTGTCTGCTTTTACCTTTTCTGCCTCTTTCTTTTCTTTTTCGATTTCTTTTTCTCTCCTAAATGGCATACCCATTTCTGTAAGAAGAGCTTTTCCTTCTTCGTCGTTCTTCGCTGTTGTTGTGATGACAATCTGCATAGGGAAGATCTGCTTTACCTCTGGAGCAGGAACTTCTGGGAAGATTGAGTGGTCACGGAGACCGATACTGTAGTTTCCGTTTCCATCAAGCTTACTTGGAAGTCCACGGAAGTCTCGGATACGAGGGATACAGTAGCTCAAAAGCTTATCAAGGAACTCTTCCATGTTTGTTCCACGTAGTGTTACGCGGCATCCAACGACCATTCCTTCACGTGTTTTAAAGTTTGAGATCGCAACGCGAGCGTGTGTGAAGACTGGCTTTTGGCCAGTGATCTTCATCAAAGACTCTTCGATGTATTTGTGCATCTCTTTACTATCCATCTTAGACTTGTTGATACCTACGTTTACGGTCACCTTATCGATCTGTGGCAGAGCGTGAACATTTTTGATTCCAAGTCTTTTGCTAACGCCTTTGGCGATAGGTCCTCGGAGCCGGTCATGGAGTGTTGCGTAAGCCATAATTAAGATCCGCGTTGGGAACTACGTGAACCACCTGATGATTGGTCTGGGACACTGTGGTCTTCTTTCATGTGGGATGTACCTTCTACTTCACCAGCACCACCCATCTCTTCTGCTCCAAATCCCATCTTCTTCCAGAATGGAGACTTAGGATCTTGGCTTTTTGGTGCCTCTTTTGTATCTTTCTTCTTTGCTTCTGTCTTTGCAGATGCCTTCTCTACTGCTTTGTCTGCAGCTTTGTCAGCAGCTTTAACATCTTTCTTTTTAGCGATTGCAGTCTTCTTTACTTCATCTCCGCTCTGTTTGAAGATGCGTGTCTTCTTTCCGTTCTCTTTCTTAAAACCAAGGCGGCTTCGCTTTTTCGTCTTAGGATCAACAAGCATAACGTTGCTTGCAGAGAGAGATGCTTCGTATTTTACGATCTCACCAGGACGGTTAGGCGTTGCCTTCATGTGACGCGTGCGAATGTTGATGTCTGTAACGACAACACGATTCTTTTCATGCAACACACGGAGAACCTGTCCGGTTTTCCCCTTGTCCTTGCCTGTGATGACTACGACGTTATCGCCGGCACGGATGTTCATAATACGTCTGGGGCAAGTGAGACAATCTTTTGGAAACCTTTTCCACGTAGTTCACGTGCAACAGGTCCAAACACTCGAGTTCCTTTTGGTTGTCCATCTTTAGAAACGATGACACAAGCGTTATCGTCGAAACGAATACCGCTTCCATCTTTACGGCGTGTCATCTTCTTTGTGCGAACGATAACAGCGCGCTCTACCGCTTTCTTCTTTACGATACCGCGTGGAGCTGCAGACTTAACCGCAACAACAATAGTATCACCAACGTGAGCATAGCGACGCTTACTTCCACCAAGTACCTTGATACACTGGACGCTTTTCGCGCCAGTATTATCAGCCACATTCATGACAGTTTCTGTCTGGATCATTCTTGTGATGGGGAATCAGCTTCGTCAGTTGTTGGCGTTTCTGGAGTCTCTTTCTTCTCTTCTTTCTTCGCTTTAGCATCTGCATCTGCACCAGTCTTTTCGCGGTGAATCACCTCTTCAATTGCTGCATCATCTTTCATATCTGATACACGTGGAGCAGCTTTGATAATTTCGGTTACTTTGAAGTGCTTGTTTTTTGAGAGTGGCTTACATTCTTCTATTACCACCTTGTCTCCTTCGTAGAGATCCATACCGTTTGTATCACAGAGGAACTTCTTACTCTTCCTGTAACGCTTCTTGTACACAGGGTGGAAGACAAGACGGTGCACCGCTACGGAGACCGTGTCTGTCATTTTTGCCGATGTGATGACTCCTTTTTTAGTTCTCATGATTTTTTAGCGGGTGCAACTTTGGCCTTTTTGGCTTCAGTTGGCAGGGAGGATACAGATGATTGCACTGTTTTCATACGAGCTAACTGCTTTTTTTCGCGGATGTACTTCGCGCTATCTTTCTCCTTTCCGAGCTTTACTCCAAGACGGAGTTTTACCACGGTGTTCTCCTGAGCAATTACCTCTTTGCGGAGGTCCTCAGGACTCATTTTGTTCAGCTCTTTGATGGTAGTTAGTGATGACATTATCGAGTGATTTTGGTAACAACTTTCGTTTTAAGTGGCAATTTGTGGCTAGCAAGACGCAATGCCTCACGAGCAGCTTCTTCTGGGAGTCCATCCATTTCGAAGATCATAGTTCCAGCTTTAAGGATGCAACCCCAGTATTCGAGGTTACCTTTACCAGATCCCATCGGTACTTCCGCAGCCTTCTTTGTTACAGGGTTGTGTGGGAATACGCGGATCCACATCTTTCCTCCACGAGCTACAGAACGTGTCATCGCTCTTCGAGCAGCTTCGATCTGACGTGCAGTGATCTCACCGGTTACCGTGCACTTTAGTCCAACAGAACCAAAAGCAAGTTGGGTACCCTTTGTCGCCTTACCCTTCCACTGTCCGCGGCGGCGCTGTACCTTCCTGTATTTGATTTTCTTAGGCTCTAACATTAGTCATTGAGGGAAGTAAGAGCTGCAGACTGTGCTTGTTTGATTTTTCTAAATACCATTCCTTTATAGACCCATACTTTTACACCAATTGTTCCGTAGGAAGTTTTGGCTGCTCGTCGCGCAAAAAATACATTTGCACGAAGAGTCTGCAAGGGAATGTTACCGTCTTTAAAGATTTCTGATCGAGCGATCTCTGCACCGTTAAGTCGTCCTGCAATCTTTACCTTAATTCCAAGTGCACCAGACTGCATTCCTTTTTCGATAGCCATCTTCGCCGCTCGGCGATATGGCATTCTGCGCTGGATCTGTCCTTGAATTGTTTCAGCAATAACTGCAGCGTCTGCATCTGGGTTACGAATCTCTTGAATGTTTACATCAAATGCTCCGCCAAACTTCTTTTCGAGATCTTTGCGAAGTTGTTCGATAGCAGATCCTTGCTTACCAATAATCACACCAGGCTTACTAGAGTGAATGGCTACTGATGTTCTCTTGCTGCGGTCGATATCGATTTGTGAGATTCCTGCGTCTGGAAGCTTTGTGTTGATATACCTCTTAATAAGCATATCTTGCAAAAAGAGCTCCTTGTACTTCTTTCCTTGTGCAAACCATGTACTAGACCACGTGTGCGTGATCTTAAGACGGAAGCCGTTGGGATTAACTTTTTGACCCATTATTTCTTGGAGGAAGTAGACGTAGAAGACTTCGAGGTGGAAGTAGCAGTACCCTTAGGCTTACTCTTCGTACTCGTCGATGGCTTTTTTGCCGTCGTCGATGTCTTTTTTACAGGCTTTTTAGCGGTTTGGGAAGCTTCTTTAGGAGATTTCTTCTCTGGAGCTTCACCTTCGATACCAAGTGTAAGGTTGATGTGGCTGAGGAATTTCCTCATAGGACGTACACGTCCTCGTGCCATTGGCACTCCACGGTGATACGCTTGTGCTTTGTTTACTGTTAGAAGCTTGATTACCATCATCTGTGGATCCTGCTTTTCGTTGTGAGAAGCGTTCGCCATTGCGCTGCGCAGTAGTTCTTGGAAGATGCGAGCGGCCTTCTTGTTCGTGTGCTCTAGAATGTGCACAGCATCAGGTACAGACTGCCCACGGATCATCTTGGCGATGAGTTGTGCCTTCTTAGGAGCGATGCGGACGGAGCGTAGTGAAGCTTGCATAATAGTGAGGGTTATTTCTTAGCGTCGGCCATCTTTCCACCGTGGCCTTTAAATTTAGTAGTCCATGAGAATTCTCCGAGCTTGTGACCAACCATTTGCTCAGTTGCGTACACAGGAACGAATTCTTTACCGTTGTGTACTGCGAAGGTGAATCCTACAAACTCTGGTGGTATGTCACAGTCACGAGCCCAGGTCTTAATAATTTTTTTATCACCAGCTTCCATCATCTTCATGACTTTTTTGAGAAGCTTCTCGTCAATGTATGGGCCTTTTTTGAGTGATCTAGACATAATAAAAAGTGGAAATACTATTTCTTACGTTTCTTAGAGGAACGTTTACGCATAATGAGTTTGTCAGATGATTTGCTACGCTTGCGCGTCTTCACTCCGAGTGCCCTCTTACCCCATGGGGTACGTGGACCCTTCTTGCTACCAATTGGACTGTGTCCTTCACCACCTCCATGTGGGTGGTCTACAGCGTTCATAGATTTACCAAGTACTTGTGGACGACGTCCCATCCACCTCTTTCGTCCAGCTTTTCCGATACGCACAAGGCTGTGCTCGGAGTTACATACTGTTCCAATCGTTGCGCTGCAGTTCTTGCGAACACGACGCACTTCGTTACTTGGAAGCTGTACGATGGCGAACTCTTTATCAAATCCTACAAGTGTTGCGGATGTTCCTGCACTACGTACTACTTCTCCACCACGTCCGAGGTTTGTTTCTAGGTTGTAGATCTTGTAACCAGTAGGAATGTGCTCAAGCTGCATTCTGTTACCTGGCTTTACCTTTGTGCGGTCTGCACAAACGATGCTATCACCAACAACGATTCCTTCTGGTGCTAGGTGGTAACGCTTGTCTCCATCTGCGTAGAAGATCAGCATAATGTATGCCGTGCGGTTTGGATCGTATTCAATAGAGTGTACTACTCCTGGTACGTTTACTTTGTCTGTGCGCTTGAAGTCGATCTCACGGTAGAGACGCTTGTGTCCTCCTCCGCGGTGACGAATAGTGATACGTCCGTTATTTCCACGACCAGAGATACGCTTCTTTCCCTTAGAAAGGGACTTTTCAGGGCGTTTCTTGGTTAGGCCAGAGAAGTCTGCAAAACTCATTTTGCGACGTCCTGGGCTCGTTGGTTTAACTTTGCGTACAGGCATTATATTTTGAAGTTAGCAATATCTAGAGGCTTACTTTTTTCGCTGATGGTCACCATCATTTTCTTGAATCCTTTCTTCTTCGTGATCACTCTTCCACGTCCTACTGCGCGTGTCTTTGAGTTAGTGCGCATAACACGCAGGCTTACAGCCTCGATGTCGTAGAACTTTCTTAGTGCGTTACGTACGTCGATCTTTGTAGCGTTAGGAGCTACGCGGATAGTGTAGGTGCGGTCTGAAGCTTTCATTCGCTCAGACTTTTCTGTATCTACAGGGCCGACGATTACACGAGAGAGATCCATTATTTAGAGGCGGTAGTAGTTTTCTTAGCTGCTGGCTTCTTAGCTGGTGCCTTCTCTTCTTTCTTCTCTACTCCACCGAAGATCTCTTCTGTTTTCTTCAGAGCATCTACGAGGAAGACGATGTGGCGGCTACCAAGAATATCAAGTGGGTTTAGATACTGAGCCATGATGACTGTCACTCCAGGAATGTTCTTCATACTGCTTGTGAGTGCTGGGTGTGCATCTGAAGTTACAATGAGGATTCTGCGACCAATGTCGACAGGCATCTTCTCAAGGAGCTTAGCTGCGTCCTTTGTCTTGATAGTATCTGGGTAGTTTTCTAGTCCTAGGATGATTCCGTTTTTAGCTTGAGCGCTGAGTGCACTAAAGAGTGATGCGCGACGCATCTTCTTTGGCATATCTTTAACGTAGTTTGCAAGCTTGCTTGGTCCAAATGATTTGCTACCTCCACGAAGGATTGGACTTCTCACACTTCCACGACGAGCGCGGCCTGTCCCCTTCTGTTGGAAGAGCTTGCGAGTAGAACCGCTGATATCTCCGCGGCGCTTCACAGATGAAATAGACTTACGCTTATTACTCTGTGCACGTACAACAGCTTGGTGCATGAGGCCCTCATTTACTGGAGCTTCAAAGAGTGCTTTAGGTAACGTTGCCGTTCCCTTCTTAGTACCCGTTGCTGTATATACGTCGATATTCATGATTATTCAGTGGTTTCGAGAGTGATATAAACATTTCCGCCGTTAGTCCCAGGAATTGGTCCTTTTACAGCGATGAGACCCTTTTCAGCGTCACATTCCATAATTTGGCGTCCTTTAATGGTTACGTTGTCTCCTCCCATTCGTCCTGGCATTTTCTTTCCTTTCATTACACGTCCAGGGAACTCACACATACCGATAGAACCTGTTCTGCGGTGGTGGTGAGAACCGTGAGTAGTAGGTCCACGAGAGAAGTTGTGCCTCTTAATAACACCTTGGAATCCTTTACCTTTGCTCTTTCCTGTAACGGCAATTGTTGCCTCTTTAATGAACTTCGCAACGTCGAGTGTCTTTCCTGCCTCTAGACCCTCGAGAGAGTCTACTTTCCACTCCTTAATGTCTCCGTAACGAGTGTGCTCGTTTCCTTTACGTGTTTTCCACTTTTTAGGCTTAACACCGAGTACAACAGCGTCGTACCCGTCTTTCTCCTTAGATTTTGTGCGAATAACAGTGTTTGGCTCTACTTCTAAGTAGGTTACAGGAACCGCGTCTCCATTCTCTAGAAACACGCGAGACATGCCGATTTTCTTAGCGATTAGACCGTTACACATAATTCTTGGAGGTTCATCTGGCGCGGTTAGTGCAAGCACATCGCGCTGAAACATCAAGATTCGTTAAAATTAACGAAGCTGGGCTAATTTAAAGAGGATCGGAGGTGAGGTCAATAAAAAGAAAAGGTTTCTTTCGTTTCCCCTCCCACTACAACCGTGGAGGAGGAAGGCACTTGATCTTGCATCAGCAAACGACAAGTTCTACTATCTTTACATGCTTGAAAATAACGATCGCTGCGACATGGATTTATTACTTGTTCCCAAAAGAGAACAAACTAAAGCAGATATTGCATTAAACGATAGGCTGATGGATATGGCTATGGATGTAGCTAAAAGAATAGAGGAACGCCGTCTTTCAGGAACCTAAATCTGCCACTACAACCGTGAAGGAAAGCGGACCTCATCCCTGCCTGCCGGCAGGCAGGCCCAGCCCTTCTCCTTTGCGAAGGAGAAGGGAGCTCTGTTTTACTAAAACTTGTCCTGCCACTGTAATGTGGACGAAGATCACCCCGCAGTAGGATCTACTTAGTGACGCAGTGCGAAGTTGCGAAGCAATCTTCGTCCAGGAGCGCTCGGGTTTATGCTTTCTTTATTTCTTCGCCCACGTCTGTGGCAAAGATTTTTGGTTACTTTTGATCTTTCAAAAGTTACAAAGAGGAGCAATAATCCTTACTATACCATCGTCATACGTATGTGTCTCAGACGATTCAAAAGAAGGCAAAGGTAATGCAATTCCCTCTCCTAGCTTTACCGGCATGGTAAAAATCATGAACTGATCAATTAGATTTTTTTCGATACATTGGGCTGCTAGATGCGCTCCACCAACAAGCCACACATCTTTTTCTCCTGCAGTTTCTTTTGCTTGTTTCACAATCGAACCTATATCACCCTGTGCAAAGGAAATGCTTTCTTTTGGAGCGTCTCCAAGGTCTTTATGAGTGCAGATGATGCTTGGGATATCACCATACGGCCAATCACCAAACGACAAACATTGAAGGTATGTAGTAGACCCCATAATAAGAGCACCGAGACTTTTGATAAATTCTCCGTATCCATAATCTTGCTTTTCGCTACCAAATGGATCCAGCCACCCTACACCGCCATCTTTATCTGCAATAAAGCCATCTTCAGATACCGCTACATAGAGAATAAGCTTGGACATGCAGAGGACGTAATCAGGTAGCTTCCTGTTCTCCAAATTCATTTGGGTCATCAAGGTCTACGAGGAGTCTTTCTACTGCTTCGCCTGGTACAAGGTTAAAATCTCCAACACGAACAGCTGGTACACCCTCTGTGCAACTTCCTTCGTTATTACCTTCCGATCCATCTGCTATAAGATCTGCAAGATCTGCTTCGGTCATTGGTCCTAATTTAGCCATATAATTGAGGGAATTAATAAGGAATCATCTTACTTATACTGTCTAGCAGCTATTTCAAATAACCTACCTGATGCTTCAAGGTCATTCATGTCCTCTTTCGTTATACCTGGAGTACCAACAACATATCTGAGGAGATTTGCAAAAAAAGTACTCCGTGCCAATAGATACTCCTTGAGTTCTGCATCCGACACAATTTCTATCTGTGCACGCTTAATCTCTTCAACCGTAGACCGCAAACATCGTGCAGGACTGCTTGATTCTAATGAGCTTTGATAATACCCAGCAAAGGCTGGTAGATGACGAGTGCTCTCTCTCATGGCAGCACTAACAGCAATTATTGCTCCATGACATGGAGACTGTCCCGATATACTTATTACGGTATCTGGAAGTGCCATCGGTGTATTTTCTATAGGAATAAGAAAGTACGAGGTAGGAGTATCTGCATTGAATTGCATACCCTTCTCTTCCCAGCCTATTTCTCGAATATTCTCGCGTGCAGCATCAACCTCATCTTTGTCAGAAAGGGTTTGGAACACCTGCAATTTGCCTACTTGTTCAATCATATAAGACTAATATTTTAGAACTGAACGTTGTTATTGTCAATTTTTAAGAAAAGCAGAGTAGTTCCTCCCGGGAAATACCCTGCTTTTAGGTGTTATAGCTGCTTTAAGAGCAACCACAACCACCTTTTTCATCTGAACAAGATTTGTCGGTTTTGCAGTTCTCTTTAGAGCATTTCTCGTCAGAACACTTTTCTGAGGAGCAGCTCTTGTCACTGCAGTTACCGTCTTGTGAGGAGCAATCCTTCATAAGGTAAGGGGGAATTAATTAACGTTGGTAATGATATATAACCTAGTTACTTTTGTAAAGTAGATAATGAATAGTAATTTAGTAGTCATTATGGTGATATATATGTATAATGGGTCTATATGGCCACTAAGAAGTCCTCATCGTGCAATTGCCCTACGTACAGTATTATTGAATTTTGTTCGAAAAAGTGGGCTATGCACATTTTGCGCTGCATCGCCGACAATAAAACCATGCGATTTTCGGAGATTAAAGAAGAGATCCCAGAGATTAACTCACGCATTCTCTCAGAACGTCTTGGGGAACTAGAAGAAGAAGGACTTATCGAACGGGTCGTGATAGACGAGAAACCTATTTGTATTGAGTACAACATCACCGAAAAAGGAGCAGATATGCGAAATATCTTTAAGTGCTTCTGCACGTTTGGGAAGAAGTGGGGGAAGAAGAAGTAATGCCTTCTCTTGTCACTTTTCAGATGAAAAGTAACCAAAAATCTTTGCCACTGATGTGTTCGAAGAAATAGTTAGAGTGTGTAGCGTGCGCTCCTTGACGAAGTCTGCTGCGCAGCTTCGCACTGCGTCGCTATAAGGATCCTAAGGCGGGGTGATCTTCGTCCACATTACAGTGGCAGACGGCGCATATGTTTGAGGGCGAAGAATAGATTCAATATTTTCATATAGCGCGTGAATGCCAAGTCCCGAAGGGAACTTGGTTGAACGTGCGCACAGAACAATACTTCTCTTATTGCTTCGCACGAGCCTGCGCTCGTCTTGATTTTTTTGGTTCGTTTTTGCATCAAGGCAAAAATGAACAAAGAGAATTATTCATCTGAAAAGTGACAACTAACACTCCCCCCATAACCCTCTCTTTGCATTCTGCGCTTCGTATTGTGTTTGTTTATATTCATCCATACGAGGATGCTCGAACCATGGATAATTCCTCGCATATCCAAGGGTAAGCATTCGCAGACCTATGTCTCCACCGGACATATGGACATACCGCAGTAGTCTTCCGTATTTATCTCTATTCGTACCCTCTTGTTGCACCAGCTGTACCTGTTTTCTAGCGAGTAAGCGCATAAGGTAAAGAGAAGCTTCTTTGCCGTAACACTCACCTCTTGCACCAAAGCCACTTACTTCTGGTGTATCTATTCCGATGAATCGTACTTTTTGCACAGAGCGATCTTCTTGGCGTACTTCTATCGTATCTCCGTCGATGACTTTAGTAACCTGCACTCCTTCTGCAACCCTACGAACTTTGATGCTTTCGTATGGATTTGTCGTAGGCCCCTCGCTATCAATCTCTTCTCCA
Source organism: Candidatus Peribacter sp. (assembly GCA_018652955.1). Taxonomy (GTDB): domain Bacteria; phylum Patescibacteriota; class Gracilibacteria; order Peribacterales; family Peribacteraceae; genus UBA2170. The sequence goes on from JABIBA010000002.1 coordinate 17,107, forward strand.
CAGCGAAATCCAAATCGGCCCTCTACTCTGCTTTGTACTCGTTCAAACATCTTCGGGTTATCTGCAAAGCGATTCATAACACGCGTACACAGAGCGCTGCGTAAACGTGAGTAACTATTATACTGCGTGCCATCCATAAGATTTGGATGAAAGTGATACTGCCCTTGGCTGTATCCTTTTGCTTCACAATCGGTCTTGCAGTGATGCCCTCCCCTACTATCGATACCACCTGAATGTGCAAGCGCGAGCCCAGGAAAACACAAGAAGATGATCAGAAGTAATCGTCGCATATATCCAGTATAGCAAAGCACAATGCATCTTGACTTTTTGTCTGCTAGAAGCGGAGAATGATCTAATGATCTTTCTCTCCCGTCCCTAAATAAAAGGAGTTGCTCATGGGCATCAATTCGCCCGCACCCATCCCGTGGAGACTGTGTTTAGCAGCATTTTGTTTCCTTGAACTCATTGGAATGTGTATCGCATTGGTATTCTGTGGCGTGCAGGCAGGAGGAGCATTCCTCATTGCCAGCATTCTGACATTTCTACCAACGCTCAAACCAGTGCCACGTTAACCGAAAGAAGGACGATGAAGGACCATCAATAGCACGTCGCCCCCTTTAGGTGGCGTGCTTTTTTAAGCGAGTCCTTTCGCCATCAAGATAATCCACAATCCTTTACAAGCAATGTGTAATGCTTGGCTTATTTGAATAGTAAAGCGACCCTCTATCTTTGCGTAATCGATAATGCCGTGACAAACCGTCTCTGCAAGTGCGAGTACAAATGACCCGGTAAAGAATCCAACGAGCCCACCGTGAATTACTGAGTGTGCTCCAAGGAAGATGTACCAACTGTCTGGGTTTTTTTTGCGACTTTTATTCGTCCGTAAATGATCACTCTGGAGACCAAAGTCACCAAGTGCGTGTCCGAAGAGGAGAAGAAAGAAGATATCCATGACTTCTAGTATAGCATCACCTACACTTGCGGCTCAATGGATTCTCAAAAACGCAACGCACTCATCGGGCTAAACATTGCTGTCCTCGTCATGAGTATCGCGGGGCTTTTTGCAAAAATAATTCCGTGGCCTGTACCAATGATAATTTTAGGACGTGCGTCGCTTGCAGCCCCATTTATAGCGGCATACTTAGTGTTTATGAAGATGCCTCTAAAGTTGAAGTGTAAAAAACACGCACTCATTCTCATGGGACTTGGCATCATGATGGTGACACACTGGATAACGTTTTTTACAGCGATAAAAGTCTCAACTGTTGCTGTGGGAATTCTTGCAGTGTTTACTGCGCCGATCATCACCACATTCTTAGAGCCGGTATTCGATGGTGGAAAAGCTCATAAGAAAGACATACTTCTCGCACTCGTTGCCTTTGCAGGAATTGTATTAATGATAGATGACTTCTCGTTTGGCAATGGCACTGTACAGGGAGTGCTGCTCGGCACGACTTCTGCTTGTATTGTCTCGCTAAGAAACATTTGGAGTAAGTGCCTCGTCCACACATATGAAGCGCCATTTGTAATGTTTTGGCAGATGCTCTTTGGGACGCTGTTTCTCTCTCCGCTACTGTTTTTCTACGAAGTGGAAGTAACACACGTCGACATAAAAAACTTGCTGATACTCGCCTGCTTTGCGACAGCCATCGCACACACACTTATGCTGCGTAGCATCGCCACCATGGGAGCAAGAGCTACAGCTATCATCATGATGATTCAGCCTCTGTATGCAATATTGCTCGCTATTCCCCTACTTGGAGAAGTTCCTACACTCAGAGTAATTGCCGGAGGATTGCTGGTGATGTCTGCAATGGTGATAGAAACACTGAATCAGGCGAAAACATCTTAAGAATAGTGAGTAGATCTGCTAATCTGCTTACATGTTTTGGGCTGATGAATTCGCCGACCAAATTGCAGAGCGCTTCCACAAAGAAATTAAGGAAGGGACTCCTCTCATCATACGTGATGAAAAAACACTTTCTGGTCGTGTGCACATCGGTAGTGTTCGTGGAATTGTTATTCACGGACTAATTGCACAGATACTTTCTGAAAAGAAGATTAAGAATCAGTTCTTGTTTGAATTAAACGATAACGACCCAATGGACGGACTTCCTGTATATGTCGATCAAGAGAAATACGCTGCACACATGGGAAAACCTCTGTTTGCTGTCCCTGGAATTGCTGAAGGAGATAAAGACTTTACGACAGGGTTTGGTGAAGAGATTAAAGAAGCAGTTGCCCCTATGGGTCTGCCTATTGAGTGGTATCATCTTCGCCCTCTCTACAAAGAAGGAAAGTTCAACGAAGTAATTACCGAAGCACTCGAAGGCGCTCCCCGTATTCGTGAGATCTACAAAGAGGTGTCTGGTGGAGGAAAGCCCGATGACTGGTTCCCTCTTAATGTGATCTGCCCAACATGTGGAAAGATTGGAACAACAAAAGTAACAGGATGGGACGGAAAAGAAGTGACGTTTGAATGCAAAGAGAAATACGTTGAGTGGGCACAGGGTTGTGGCCACAAAGGATCGATGAGTCCGTTCGATGGAAACGCAACACTGCCATGGAAGGTTGAGTGGGCTGCAAAGTGGAAAGTGCTCGGTGTCGACATAGAAGGAGCTGGAAAAGACCACTACGCCTCTGGAGGTTCACGAGAAGTAGCTGCACTTATCTCTAAAGATATCTTTAACTACCCTGCTCCGTTTGATATCCCGTACGAATTCTTTAACTTGGCAGGAAAAAAGATGAGTGCGAGCAAAGGACTTGGAGCATCAGCCAAAGAAGTTGCTGACTTGCTTCCTCCGAAGATTCTAAAATTTTTGATGATCCGCAAAGAGGCACGCCAGCCAATCGATTTTGATCCGGAAGGAAAGACTATCCCTAATTTGTTTGATGAATACGACCGATGTGGCGATCACTATTTCAACAGACACGCAGAACCCTACGAAGGATTTGCAAGAGCCTATGCACTATCACAAGCAGACACTGCACATGAGCCACCAGACCTGTGGGAAATGCGTTTCCAAGCACTCAGCTTTGTCGTACAAATGCCTCACTTAAACGTAGACGAAGAAGCAGCTAAGCTTAAAGGTTCAGCCCTTACAGAAGACGAAGCTGCCGCACTGCACGAGAGAGCTGACTACGTAAAACGCTGGATAGATACGCTGGCACCTGCTCAGTACAAGTTTGTCATTCAAGAAAGTACTCCATCTGATTTGGAGTTGAACGATAATCAAAAAGAGGCACTCGCAGCCCTTGGTAAAAAACTTGGTGACCTGAAAGAATGGAATGGAGAAACTGTGCACGACAAAATCCACCGCACCAAAGAAGAATTTGACCTGCCTCCGAAAGAAATCTTCCAGCCTCTCTATAGAATATTTATGGACCGCACATCAGGGCCTCAAGTTGGATGGTTCCTCAGTACTATGAAGCAGGAAGATGTTGCTCGTCGGCTAATTGCAGTAACCGATTGACCTCTCTTGCAAGATACTCAGAATAGATAGGAGCTATGTGTTTTTTAAAGTGCGTTCGGTCGAAGAAGTTCTCTTTTTTGTAGATATCCGGAAACTCTTGTGGGGATGGAAATCCAACTCTCTTATGGTCTGCAATAGCTTTTAAAGCACAGTACTGGTCGTACTGAATCCTCGGAGGAGGTGTTACGAATAGTGGATAGACATCGTGCTTATGAGCTAACTCTTCAAACATCTCAATAATCTTTGCGAATGCCTTTGCATTTGCCGAAGAGCAATCATCTGCCAATACACTTTTCCTGTATTCCATATCCTCTTCATACACACCCTCTTCCATAAACTCTTTGTAATTTTTTTGTTGGTGAGGTGTCAACTTATGCTCATCTGGAAGTGGTACATATCCTCTTTCCATTTGTGCTCCTACATACAATGCGACTTGAAGATTCGTTCTCCATACTCCCATATTCAGTAATTTCTGGATATAGTGCAGTGTTGTTTTGTAGGTAGTTTTCGCGCTACCTTCTCTCTCCCAAGAAAGCATAATCAAATGCAATGCGTTGAAATACCTCCTCGTATCCAGCCAATATCGACTGCGTGCTGTATCACGATCTCCATAGGAGACAAAGACTGGGCTAATGCTTATTACTGCTACTTTTGGTTTAACGGTAGCCTGTTGTAAATATTGCTCAAAATTGTAATGCTGTTCGAGAAGTGGCTGACCATTATTGGCCAAATTATAAGAAGACACATCCCAATGCTCCGAGAGAACACTATCAAAAACAGTCGGCATTACTAATCGGGATATTCTACTCGCACCAATAAAAAGTAGATTATAGTCAGCTGCATTTTCTGCAAACTCTTGCTCGTCTGGCCTATGCACTCCCCAGTTATAGGGCGCATAGCGATTATAAAAAATACTATTAATACACACTACTACAGCTATTGCGATGCCGATATGAAAGAAGAATGCTCTCACCTAAAAACGGAAGTAGATAAATTCTTTTTCTTGTGCAATTCCAAAGTTGCAAATGCACATCAGAAATAATGTGACGAGTACCCACTGCAGCTTAAGAGGTACATGTCTCTTCGCTATATACATTTCGTAACAGAGCAAAAAGGCAATAGCGGACAGAACAACATTCATATCAAATGCTTTTATGTCAGTATTATGAAAATATGTGATCTGCCACATTTGTAATCGGAAGGGCTCTCTAAATAAGTCAAAAAATAATTCGAGAGATTCAGACCGAAAAAGCAAGAAGCTGTAACAAATAAACAGCATCGTGATGCACCACGGGATAATACGTACAAAGAGTACAGTGTGCATAAAGCGTACTTTTTGAAATACGAAGTTATAGATCTTTGCGACAGTAACCTCAAGACATATCCAAATACCGTGCAATAGTCCCCAAAGAACAAACGTCCAGTTTGCCCCATGCCATAGCCCGCTAATAAAGAAAATAATCAGAATATTGGCGTACCATCTCCACCATGCAACTCTGTTTCCTCCCAGAGGAATATACAAATAATCTTTAAACCACTGAGACAACGTAATGTGCCATCTGTGCCAAAAATCTCGAACCGAAATAGAGAGATACGGGAGATTAAAGTTTTGTGAAAGCTTGATTCCAAGTAGTCGAGCGCTACCAATAGCAATGTCGACATATCCCGAGAAGTCGCAGTATATTTGGAAGAAAAAGAGAATAGCGATAATAGGTATATGCCACCCTACTACGAGCTCTGGCTTAAGAAAGAAGCGATCTATAAGAAGGGAAATGTGGTCTGCGATAACCAATTTCTTAAAAAATCCCCACAGCAAAAGCTGCAATCCAGATACAGCAGTGAGGTAATCGAACTTTTCTGGTTTTTGCAGCTGCGGCATAAGGTCTTTCGCGCGCTCAATAGGACCTGCAATTAGTTGTGGGAAAAACGATACAAATACGGCAAAGCGTGCGAAGTGTTTCTCTGGTTTGATGTCTCCTCTGTAGACATCGATGATGTATGCGAGAATTTGAAACGTATAAAACGAAATTCCCATTGGCAATACAATGCCTTCAAATTGAAAAAAACCTGCATATTTAAAAAAGCCAAGAAACAGTACAGCAATAGCGATGCTTACCACGAGAAACAGCTTCTTGCGACGCAGTGTCTGCTGCTTTGCAATGCAAAGCGCTGCACAGTACTGCACAAACGTGAAACTCAGCAAAAGCACTGCAAGACCTATGCCTGCGTATGCATAAAATATATAACTTGCAATCAGCAATGCTATCCAACGATTTTTAACAGGGAGGGAGTGAACAACTCCAAATGTTGCTGCAAAAAACCCGATGAACGCAAAAGAATTAAATAACATCTACTTATTTGAGCGTAACAATTCTTTATATGTATAACAACCCCGCATCCACTGTGGACACGGGGTTGTTCGTTGTTGCTAGGTTTTACCCCTCAACGAGGGGTGGTTCGTCAGCCTCATTCGCCATCTGCGCAGGCGGATTTGACGTCGTCTTCTGTCTTGGCAAAGCCGTGATTCGCCGTGGGCTTGCCTTTGATCATGTCGTCAGCACTCGGCTCGTTGTTCATCGCACGTTTGATCGCGAGCTTCGTCGCTTCCTTGTTGTAACTGTAAATCTTCTTATTATCTTCTGCGTCCCAATGAATGAAGACGCCGCAGACAATGACGAGATTTTCGGCCTGATCCTTCGGGATCACACCTTCTTCAACGGATTCGGCAACAGCTTCTGCCACGCCCCGCTGAGCAGGACCGAACATCTGGACCGCTTGTGTGGCGCCTTTGATCGTGACTTTCGTGATCATGACCGTCGCCGGCTTGACTGCCAAGTTCGGCTCAAGAACGGCGAGTAAGTTGCTGTGTCCAGCATTCTGGTCAGCCAATGCATTGCAGAATGCCGTTCCGACAGGGCCTTCTTCTGGTCCGATCAACAAGTCAATGTGAGACACTTCATTGCCTTCACCGACCAACGCTTCACCTTTTCGAATCAACTGAGCCATTACACTACTCTCCATAACAAATTCTGCGCGTTCCCAAAGCCGTTCTCGAGATTACGGCCTTCGGGGGTGCTATAGGCGACTGTGTCGCCAAGAAATAGCAGCGTAGATACTACGTAAATATCCA
>JABIBA010000006.1 GCA_018652955.1 Candidatus Peribacter sp.
CATTCTGAAAGAGGAGTGATGTAAGGAACGAGTTCATACACACCGACTTACCAGAACCAGTAGCACCAGCAATAAGGAGGTGAGGCATTTCGTTTAGTGCTGCTACAACTGCGTTACCAGATACGTCACGACCGAGTGGCATAGTAAGAGGGGATTCACTCTCTGTAAATTGTGGGCTTTCCATTATCTCTCGTAAGTGTACGAGAGTGCGATCGGTGTTTGGCATTTCAATTCCCACAAGAGATTTACCAGGAATTGGAGCTTCGATACGAAGACTCGGAGCAGCGAGTGCTAGGGCAAGGTCATCTTTAAGTGCTGCAATTTTACTGAGCTTCACTCCTTCTGCAGGCTTGAGCGTAAATTGCGTTACAGTCGGACCTGGGTGCGCGTCTCGCATAGTGACATCGATATCGAATTCCTCGAGTTTTTCTTCGATGAGCTTTGCCTGAGTTTTAAGCTCTGCATCATTTACTTTCAACTCAGAGTGCGTACCGTCAAGTAGGTCATATGCTGGGAATGTCCATTCTTCGAAACGTGTATCTTTCATTTCGAGAGTTTCTTTCACCTTCTTGCTTAATACTTTTTTGGTACGATCTTTAATAGAGGTCTGTGCAAAGGCAGGACGCACAATATTGAGCTCTGGCTCCTCTGCGTCATCTTCTACAGGATCTTCATCCTCTTCATCTTCGTATTCTTCTTCCTCTTCATATTCATCTTCTTCGTACTCATCCTCCTCATCGACGACGCGCTTGCGACGTTTCTTCTTTGTAGGCTTGATGACATTTACTATCCACTGCCAGATTCCTCCAAAGTCAGGCTCAAATGAGATAAACAGTCCAGAGAAAAATACAGCACAGAGTACGGTGTATCCCACTGCTCGGCTGGTAAAGACGAGGAACGGAAGACTCATCATAAATCCAACAGAACCTGCAAGAGCATCTCTATTAGAAGCAATCTGATCTAGAGGGGCACCGATATGTACTATTCCTAAGAAAGAAAGTAGACAGAGCACCAGACCGACACTTCGTTTTGTTTCAAATTGAGAGTTATCTCCTGCAAACCAATGCAGAAGACCAGAGATAATCAAAAAAGCAGGAAAGATTCCACTCCATGCTCCAAAGAAAAAGGTCATTGCGGTTCCCATGCTTTCTCCTACCATTCCTGCATCTTGTTTTAGAACGAGGTACAGCAGCAGTCCCGCAGTGATCTGGCCCATGCCAGAAATAAGTCTCTGCGTTCCGGGCGCGAGATTGAGGGCGTTCTTCTTCTTACGCCTTCGGCGGTATTTTCGTCGTCTTTTGCGAACCATTGATAGTAGTATACCATAGGCTTTAAAAATGGGAATGGTCGTTTTTTACTGTTTCAATAAGTCATATTACGTTACTCTTCTGGTATGAAAGTTATAATATTTGGTGCCAAGGGCTACATGGGCCAGTACTTCCTGTCTCTCTACCCAGATGCAGTTGCTCCATCTGTAGACATCGCAGACAGTAGGGCTGTAGTTGATGTATTAGAAGAGCACAAACCTGACGTAGTTATTAACTGTGCAGGAAAGACAGGCCGTCCAAATGTAGACTGGTGTGAGACACATAAAGAAGAAACTATTCACAGTAATGTTTTGGGTCCACTCGTCCTTATAGAGGAGTGTGGAAAGCGTGATGTGTATCTTGTGCAGATTGGAACAGGGTGTGTGTATTCCGGCGACTCTTCTAAGGAGTTTACTGAAACTGATCCTCCTAACTTCTTTGGAAGTTTCTATAGTCGGAGCAAAGGGGTAATCGACCAACTCCTTAATGACTTCCCCGTGCTAAACATTAGGTTACGTATGCCATTTGATGGCACTGGAAGCGAGCGCAACCTTATCAATAAGATAAAGAAATATGACCGCCTGCTCGATACAGAAAACTCCATGACGTATATCCCAGATATGCTGTCTGCTGTAGGCCAGTTGATAGAAAAAAAGGCAACAGGGCCATATAACATCATAAACCCTGGGGCTATGACTCCATATCGCATTATGGAACTCTATAAAGAGATCGTTGATCCAAGCCACACTTTCGAACTCTTAAAAGAGGAGGATCTTCCAGAGGTAGCCTTTGCAGGACGCAGCAGTTGTGTGCTTTCGGGTAAGAAATTGGAGTCTGAGGGCATAGTGATGAAGCCAGTAGAAGAGGCAGTGCGAGAAGCCCTAGAAACGCTAAAATCTGCAGCGAATTCGTAGTATTGCCCAATATTTACTATTATGGTATAATAACTTTAGATTATGAATACTCCTGAAACACAAAATTCTGGCTCTAAAGCTACTGATATTATCAAATCTGCATCCTCTAAAGTGCAGGGTATCAAGCCAAAATCAATCTTCGGCCTTCTAAAGAGACGGTGGAAGCGTATTTTGATCATTGCTGTCATCGCTTTGCCAGTTCTGGCATTGGCACGATTTCTTGCATCAGAACCGGAGCCTGAGTATCTAACAACAGAGGTAGAGCGTGGAGAGTTGGTACAGACTGTCGAAGTAGTTGCTACGGTAATTTCCGAGAAAGATCTTGAGCTCAAGTTTCCGGTATCGGGAATTGTCGATGAGCTATTGGTTTCTGATGGAGACATTGTTACGGCAGGTCAAGAGCTTGCTCGTCTTCGATCTGGAAGTTTAAATGCGGCTGTTACTTCAGCCCAAGCAAGACTTACTACAGCATATGCAGAGTTAAGAGCGCTCGAGGAAGGAACACGTCCAGAGGATATCGCTATTGCGCAGGCGCAGCTTGAGAATAAAATTGCCTCACTTGATTTTGCACGTTCCAAATACGAAACAGCAGTTGCTTCTCTTGAGAAGGCGAATCTAAAACTTACTTCTCTACAGCAAGAAGCTAAAACTGCCTCTGTTGGAGAGGTTGCTTCAGCAACGAGCACTCTAACAAAAGAGCTTTCTAAGGCGGTGACTGCCGTAGGAGTAATAGAGGATGTATTTGAAGATCTTACTCTTCAAAATATCTTATCTCAGTCACAACCAGCAGAGTATTCGGAGATGATTATAAATAGGAAAGAGATAACTTCAAAAATGAGCTCCTTTATTACGAGAAACAGAAACGTCGCTAGTGATTTTCGTGAGACAGCTGCCGCATTACAAGATGCTCGCACTCTTATTGTAGAAGCAACAACTGTGGTACAGAGAGCCTATGACTTTATCGCGCGCCAAGAGCCACTAGGACTCTTTGATTACACAAAGAAAGAAACCTTAAGAGCTTCTTTGGCAACAGAAAAGACCAATGTCGAAACTGCATATGCCAATATAGATACTGCGTATAAGTCTCTATACGACAAGATTGCAAACTTTGAAACTCGCATAGCGACAGAGGAGGCAAATCTTGTTACTTCCCAAGGAGCAAGAGACCAAGCATTGGCTGATATTAATACGTTTCAGACTGCAGTAAAGGTATCGGAGGCACAGCTCTCTCTAAAAAAGGCAGGCACAAGAAAAGCAGATATCGATGCCTCTCGAGGACGTGCACAATCAGCTAGAGCAGACCTAGAAAAGGCTCAAGCGGACTACGACGACACAGTTCTAAAGGCTCCTATTGATGGAACGATTACCAAAGTAAACCTTAAGAAAGGAGAGTTTACACCAGGTCAGTTTAGTGAAACTGTTGCTGCAATTACGATCCTTGGAGTATCACCATATCGCATAGAGGTGTATACCTCTGAGATCGATATTCCTAAAGTAACCTATGACCAAGCAGGAGAATTACTTCTCGATGCGTACCCAGAAAGAGTATTCCCATTAGCCGTTACAGAGATAGATCCAGCTGCAACGATTGTTGATGGTGTTCCTAAGTATCGTATCAAGCTCGATTTCCCAGAGAGCTTCGAGGACTTGCTGAAAATTGGAATGACAGGAGACCTAGATATTATTACGGACTCAAAGAGTGACGTACTATTTACCTCTGGACGTGCGGTCATCAAAAATGAGGAAGGAGAAGATATTGTTCGTATTCTTGCAGAAGATGGACAGGTTGAAGATCGACCAGTAACAGTCGGTATGGAGACTGTCACCAATGTAGAGATTATTGATGGTCTTGAAGAAGGTGAAACTGTGATTGTTCTCATTAAGTAACATGCCCAAAAAAAAGACATCGCCTACAGTCCCACTAATAGAGACGCAAAGTCTTACCAAGTCGTATTTTAGTGAAGAACTAGAAACCCCTGTATTACATGGAATAGATCTTACGATTAGCGAAGAAGAGTTTGTGTCAATTATGGGACCGTCTGGTTCTGGTAAATCAACTCTTATGCACATTCTAGGGTTTCTTGATCAGCCAACGACAGGAAAGTATCTCTTTCGAGGAGAGCCTACGCGGACAATGACTGATGATGAATTGGCAGCAATTAGGGCTACTAGAGTGAGCTTTGTATTCCAGGCATTCAATCTTCTTCCAAGAACTACAGTGCTAGATAACGTTATGCTTCCGCTGTTGTATCACCCAACGATCCCTGCGTCGGAGAGAGTGGAGCGGTCTATGAATGCTATAAAATCTGTAGATTTAGAGGACCGTGCTCTGTATTACACCAACCAGCTTTCTGGAGGTCAGCAACAGCGTGTAGCAATTGCTAGAGCGTTGGTTACATCTCCTGATGTTATTTTTGCCGATGAGCCAACAGGAAACCTGGATAGTAAATCTGGAAACCAAGTAATGGAAGTATTACAAGATCTTCATGATGAAGGAGGCCGAACGATTATTCTTGTTACCCATGAACAAAGTACAGCAGCACACGCAAAGCGCATTATTCATCTGCTCGATGGAAATGTGTCTTCTGATACAAAGCAATTTACACAGATCAATGCAAAGAAAAACAATAACCTTAAAAAATAATGCTAATTACAGATACGTTTCAAGCGGCGCAGCGAAGCCTACTGCGAAACAAGAGTAGGTCTCTGCTCACAATGCTTGGAGTGATTATTGGAGTGGGATCTGTTGTGTTGATGACATCTGTAGGAGCAAGTATGGAAAAGTTAATTCTTGGACAGATTAGTTCTATCGGTGCACAGAGCATGGTGATTTTCCCTGGAACATCAGAAGGAGCTGAAGGGTCTATTATGGCTGGGTTTGATAGCCTGACGCTCGAAGATGTAAACGCATTAGAAAAGCTGACAACCGTCAACAGCATCGCCCCTGGAATAATGATGCCGGTAAATGCTGCTACATACGGACGCGAAAAAACAGAACCTCGAGTTATAGGAACAGTGCCAAATTACTTTCTTAATAGAGAGGTAACAATAGAGAGAGGAAGGCTCCTTGAGGACAGTGATATTCGTGCTGCACGAAATGTAGCCGTTATAGGATCCGAAATTGTTGATGATCTCTTTGGGAGGCAGAACCCTATAGGTAAACGTATAAAGCTTGGTGCAAGATCGTATGAGGTAATCGGAACATTAGAATCAATCGGTACACAGTTCTTCCAGAATGCTGATGAGTTTGTGTTTATTCCGATGACCACTGCTCGTGCACAAAATGCACAGAAGTACGTTAATATTATTAGCCTCCAGTCAGTAGGGGACTTTGATCTTGCACAGTCCGATGTAGAGTCTCTGTTGCGTCGAAGGCATGGAATAGTAAACCCCGATGGTGATACAGATAAAGATGACTTCATGGTTCGTACGTCAGCTCAGGCGAATGATATTTTAGGAGCAGTGTCTTTAGGACTGACCTTATTTATCACGACTGTTGCAGGAATTTCTCTTATTGTAGGTGGAATTGGAATCATGAATATTATGCTCGTAGCTGTTACAGAAAGAACTCGTGAGATAGGACTCCGAAAGGCAATAGGGGCAAAACGTAGAGATATTCTTCTGCAATTTTTAGTGGAGGCAGTAGTCATAACTATGGTCGCAGGGATTATAGGAATAGTATGCGGAATAGGACTGGCAGCCCTAACTGCTGCGATTGCTGACAAGTTTTTGCCTACCTATGACTTTGCAATTTCTTATCCATCTATAGGAGTGGCATTTGGTATGGCATTTTCTGTAGGTCTTGGATTTGGAATTTATCCTGCCAGAAAAGCTGCAATGCTCTCTCCTATGAACGCTCTCCGATACGAATAATGCATATTAACGATACAGTACAGGCTTCATACAAAGCAGTAACGGCACACCGTATGCGGTCTGTCCTTACGATGCTTGGTATTATCATCGGAGTAGGGTCTGTTGTATTACTGGTCTCTGTAGGGCGCAGCTTTGAACGGTATGTTTTAGATCAAGTAGAATCGTTTAGTAGTCATTTGATAGAGATCTACCCGACAGGATTTGAAAAGTTTGGTCGTAGTCTCGACTCTTTGAGCTTTTCTGATTACGAGGCAGTGACTCAGCTTTCTACTGTTGAGAGTGTTGCCCCCGTTATCTTCGTTACAGAAAAAGTGGTATATGGAACAGAGGAGATTTCTCCAATGGTCTTTGGGACAACCAACAAGTTCTTTGCAAACTATAGTTTGAATTTGGAACAAGGAAGACTACTCAATGAGTCTGATATAAAAGGTGCTCGCTCTGTAGCAGTGCTTGGATACCAGGCAGCAATAGATTTGTTTGGAGACAGAGATCCTCTTGGTGAACGTATTCGCGTGGGAAAACGTTTTTACACAGTCGTAGGGACCATGGAAACAATCGGATCTGCGCTGCTTCAAGACTTAGATACTCCAGTGTACGTTCCCTTCACGACTGCAAAAGCACAAACAGGTCAGAAGTATTTAAGTTATATGACCATGAAAGCGTCGATCGATGATGACAATCTTGTTGTTGCGGACATTACGTCACTACTCAGACAGCGACATGGAATAGAAAATATTGATAACGATTACGACAAAGATGATTTCCGCGCAAGGTCTGCCTCTCAAGCGACAGAGATTGTTGGATCTGTAGGTCTTGGACTTACTATATTTATTGGGTTGATCGGAGGGATCTCTCTTATTGTAGGAGGAATTGGAATTATGAATATTATGCTGGTATCTGTAACAGAGCGAACCCGTGAGATAGGACTGAGGAAAGCTCTCGGAGCAACTCGCCAAGATATTCTTAGGCAATTTCTGATAGAAGCAGTAGCACTGACGATGATAGGAGGAGTCATCGGGATTGTTGGAGGAGCATCTCTGGGCGCATTGATCGCAGCAGTTGCGAGTAAGTTTGTAGGCACCGTGCCGTTTGTACTCTCTATACCTGCTCTACTTGCTGCAGCTCTAATGGCTCTAGCAACAGGCCTTATCTTTGGGATCTTTCCAGCGAGAAAAGCTGCGAGCTTAAGTCCTATGGAGGCTATCAGGTGGGAGGGGTAAGTAAAAAAGGGTCGCGATACGAAGATCGCAACCCATTCGACGTACTGTAGATGGAGTTTCTACAGGAAGGTGCTTAGAGTATATGCAACTCCAATTAAGGAGAGCACTTCTCCAGCCCGAATGCAGATGCATTCAGTACTGCAATTATCGAGAATCTGTGCCTTGATGGCACCGTCGCCAGGAGCATGGTATTTGCTCCATTCTTCATTGATCGTGCGCGATGCGACCTCATTTTTTCTCTCAATCCATTTGGATGCGAGAACATGAACTGCAACAGCTACGACACTCTGAAGAACCAACATTCCGAACATCATCTTTAGGCCCAACCATGTGAGAGAACAGCAACTTAAAACAATACGCTATGTATATTATACATTATAATTTAAAAAGGTCAATGTATCCATATACAGAGATATCCCACTACTCTTACTTGAGAAATAAGGTAAATCAGCTAAAATCCCTAGCGAGTGGGTCGGTACCGAAGTGGTCAAACGGGTCTGGCTGTAAACCAGATGTCTCTGACTTCGCTGGTTCGAGTCCAGCCCGGCCCACCATTCAGAACGATTGCCCTTTTGGGCTGCCTGTCGGAAGGGAGAACGTGACTCCCAGACTAGAGTTTTGTCTTTTACGGTGTAGTTCGAAGCGATAGATTTCAGAATTGCCTCCCTGCAATGCGTGGAGCCATACAAAACTGCTTCCTCCATCAATTTGATGAGTTCGAAGCTACGCACTACTTTCTCAATCCAATCATTCCCTTCTGCATGAGTCTCATTGAGTTGTCCTTGTAGCTCATCTCTTCGTTGTTTAAGGCCCCGTAGTTGTACTTCGATCTCCTGCTTAATACCAAGCTTCTCTGCATCCTTTAGCTGACCAAATACTTCTACAATCTGCTGCTGCACTTTCTTGTATTCCTTTTCGAGCACCTTCCTGCGCTCTAACTCTCCTGTACTACGCTTCTTGTGCTCCTTTAAAAGCTCCTCTCGCAAACCATCCAGTTCTACATCTTCAAAGCGTAGTAGAGCTAGCAATTCAGCATGTTGAGCCATTGCAGTCTTCTGTGGGATACTGACTTTGCACTTGGTCTTTGAGTTCTTACACTCATAGTAGACATATTTGCCCTTTGCCAGATAGGGGCTCAATGTCCCCTCGCATTTATGACAACCAAGTAGACTTCCAAAAACAAATTGCTCTCGTAGAGAAGTATTTTTAACTCTGGCGGTATTTCTGTTCCGTCCTTCTAGTACCTGCTGAACAATGTGCCAAAGCCTCTCATCCACTATGGCTTGGTGCTTTCCCTTGTGTACTTCTCCATCAAATCGACAGTATCCCTTGTATATAGGGTCTCGTAGTATGCCGTGTATCATTGTCTTTTCTAATTTTTTTCCGCTCTTCTTGCTTCTCAATCCCATCTTGTCTGCAACCTTTACTAAATCTCGAAGTGAGTAGTGACCTGTAGCAGCTATTTCAAATAATCGAATAATCAAAGGCTCATATTCTGGAACAATCTCTAGGCTCTTGTGGATCTTTCCTTTGATCTCATCTAGCTTTATTCGATAGCCAATCCTTACAGGTCCCATGTGCCTTCCTTCGGATGAGCGAAGCTTCATAGCTTGTCGAATACGATCACCTTTATCTCTACTGTCTTTCCAGCTCATAGCATTTTCTAATGTAAGCATAAAAATTGCATTAGAGTCGGATGCTGTGTATCGCTTACTGTTTGCGATATCTAGGAAGTGGATTTGCTCTTCAACTAGATGCTGTGCAAATACGCCAGAGTCATGAGGGTTACGACTGATGCGATTTGCGTGAATGACAATTACACCTTTAACTTCTCCTCTCCTTGCCATGTCGATCATCTTTGTAAATTCTGGTCTACCAGTACGATATGCACTTTTAGACTCATTAAGGAATAGTAATGGGTGCAAATGTCTCTCTTCGTCAGAAAGATTCAAATAGTGCATACGAATAATTTTTTCTTGATCTTTCAATGAATGGATCTGTTTATCTTCTGTGTCTGTAGATTTTCTCGCATACCCGATGATGTATTGCTTACTAGCTTTCTTGGGCTTCTTTGTGCGTGGCATGGCTGATTGGGGAAATGAATTAAGTAGAAATGTTCATGAAGGACGCTCTGGCTTCCCACTCCGAGTAGGTGGAGTTGGCAGAACGTCCTTCATAGACACTTTATTGTTCTCTACTCGATACCGCGGAAAGCAGTGCACAGAGTAGATGCCTTTCGGGTTATTACTAGCTAGATATTCACTGACGGTTTGAAATTTTGTTTCATGCTTTTCGTACGGAGGTAGTGCTTTTGCTATGCAAGAAGGAACTAGATAATCGTGACACTGCAATACGGCACTCATCAACTTCAGAGGAAGTTCTGGCAATTCGTTCTCGTAATGCGGAATGACCAGCTCAATTTTCAAGATTGGATCTGGCTCGAATTTGTATGCATGAATCAATATAG
>JABIBA010000001.1 GCA_018652955.1 Candidatus Peribacter sp.
AGTTGGCTCGCAGAGGGACATGAAAAATCTCTCCTCGCACAGATTGCCTCGTCATGTAACAGAGCAAAACTTCCTGACATCGGAGATCCTACAGAAATCGGCTTACTCGAATTTGCAAAAAAAGAGGAGGTAGAGCGACTAAATGTAGATGACGAAGAGGTTCCATTTACATCAGAGAGCAAGTACATGCAGACACGCCACTCCGATCTTGTGTTTCTCAAAGGAGCACCAGAGAAAATTGTCGAGCTAGCAGGAGGTGACCACTCTGCATTAGAAGAGGCTGATGACGCTTTTGCATCAAAGGGGCTTCGAGTTCTTGCGTGTGCCGTTAAAAAAGGAAACGATATAACTGTAGTAGGACTCATCGCTATGGAGGATCCCCCAAGACTCACAGCCGCGCAGGCTATAAAAGAAGCAAAAGCTGCAGGAATCAGAACCATCATGATTACAGGGGATAATGTAAAAACCGCAGCGTCTATAGCGGCGCAAGTGGGCATAGAAGGTAAAGCTATTCATGGTAGTGAGATAGATCAGATGACCTTGCATCAATTGCAAGTAGCACTGCAAGATGCAGCAGTATTTGCCAGAGTCTCTCCTGTACATAAGTTAAGAATATTAGAAGTGCTGCAATCCGCAGGAGAAGTTGTCGCTATGTCAGGCGACGGTGTAAACGATGCACCTGCATTAAAAGGAGCTCATGTAGGAGTGGCTATGGGTAAAGTTGGGACAGAGGTTGCTCGAGAAGCTTCGAGTATTGTTCTTGCTGATGACCACTTCGCTACGATTGTCGTTGCTATTAAGGAAGGCCGAAGGATCTATGACAATATCAAAAAGTTTGTCTTGTTTTTGTTGAGGGCTAACTTTGATGAGCTCCTGTTTATTGCTACAACTATTATTCTTGGAATGCCGTTGCCATATTTGCCACTGCATATTCTCTGGATTAACTTAATGACTGATGGGCTCCCAGCTCTAGCCCTTGGAATGGAACCTGCTGAGCCTGACATAATGAAGAGGAAGCCTCGTTCTCAAGATGAGCACATTCTCCATGGTGAGTGGGGTCGACTACTCTTCTCATCGGTATTTGCTTTTGCTATCGCATTTGTCTTCTTTCTTTGGCAGCTCTCACAAGGTATCCCAGTAATAGAGGCTCGCTCAGCAACCCTTACTCTCGCAATCGTCTTCGAGCTCTGTCTCGCATTTTCTGTACGTAGTAGAGAGCCTATCTGGCGTATAGGATTCTTTTCCAATCCATGGCTCATAGGAGCAACAGCGATCCCATTCATGTTGCAATTTGTATTGCTGTATACCCCTCTGAATATTCTGTTCCATGTAAGCCCAATTTCGTTTATGCAGTGGATTGAGGTGTTTGCGCTAGCCCTTACAGCGTTCGCAGTATTCGAAGTAATTAAACTATTGCCAGACAAAATAAAAGCCTAAATGTCTATTCCAATACAGTGAGATATCCCTCAAGCTAAGGACTATGAAAGAGCGCACCTATAAAATAGTAATGCTGGGGTACGTTATTATCCCGCTTGTCGCAGTAGTTACTGCAATAGCGCTACTTTGGAACAAATATATCTTTGCGACAGATCTCTATTTGCTTCTATTCTTTTACTCATTTTCTATTCTCGGAATTGGAATTGGGTACCACAGACTGTTAACACATGATGGATTTAAAACCTTCGCTCCTATTCGTGCATTCTTTATTTTATGTGGATGTATGACCCTAGAAGGAAAGCCTTTGGCTTGGACTGCTACACACGTTAAGCACCACGCGCATTCAGACCACGAAGACGATCCACATAGTCCACTAGAGGGATTTTGGCATGGCCATGTAGGCTGGGTGTTTTCTCAGGAGAACTTCGAAGACCCAAAGGTCTACTGCCCACACTTGCTTGAAGACAAGGTAACGATGTTTGCTGAACGTACATATTTCTTGTGGCCAGTGCTTTCATTCGTCGCGTGTTATGCAATAGGAGGTTGGACAGGGGTGTTATGGGGAGGGCTTGTCCGAGTATTTTTAACAACACATGTGACATGGAGTGTGAATTCTATTTGCCACACATTTGGACCTCGAGGTTTTGAGACTACTGATGAAAGTAGGAACAACTGGATCATTGGACTCTTGGCTTTTGGAGAGGGTTGGCACAATAACCATCACGCATTTCCTCGCAGTGCCTTTCACGGAATGCGCTGGTATCAGTTCGATCTTTCTGGTCTGATCATCCGCTTCATGGAGAAAGTAGGACTCGTGTGGGAGGTGCAGCGCATCGGACAAGAGACCCAAGAGGCACATCGTCTCAGGGGTCTTACTATGCACGAGAATATTGCAGAGCTTAAGGAAGAGCTCGGAACGTTTATCGACCAAGCAAGGCAGGAGATGGATCAAATGATGTTAAAGCTTCCACCACAGAAAGTTGCTGCTGTACGGTACACACACGAAACAACAATGAAACGATTTGTAGAGATTCAACTTGGAATGCAAAAACATAGAAACATGAAACGCCGAGCTATCGAAAAGCGATACCAAGAAGTCGCAGAGCTTCTCGAGATTGCAAAGCAGAGAATGACTATGGTTGCGGCGTAGAAAAAATGGCGGAGAGTGAGGGATTCGAACCCTCGGACCGGTTACCCGGTCAATACATTAGCAGTGTATCCCATTCGACCACTCTGGCAACTCTCCAGCCGCGGCTAGTATAGTGCAACTTCCTCGCTGTCTTCTACCTTTTCTTTATCGAAAGACAACATAACGTTCTGAAGATCATCAACGCCGTTTTTTGTAATCACTTCAATGGACTCATTTTGCTCAAAGGTTTTGACTAGAAGATCCATAATAGGTACACGAACGATGATACATCCCATACTGCGGAACCTCGTATCCATCCCATTAAAGATTTCATCTTCCTGGCCATATTCATGGAACCCATAGGCGGTGTGGTCTACTCCATCTTTGTAGAGTCTTAAAAACCGTCCAGATGGACCAAATGTGAGGCGATCCCCCTTAGTATGCATGCTTTTAGCGGTCCAGTTCCAGTTTGGTGTAGAGGCATTATAAGAGCGACCGATGTAGTAGACCCAACGCTGCTGGCCGGTAACTACTTCAAAATTGATGTATCTACCATCGCTGTGGAAGATGTATCCCTCATTATTTTTAGTATCTACGATGATTTTATCACCCTCTTCTATATGCCATTTTTCTGCAGATATTTCATGAGGTACAGGAGCGCTATCGAGCCCTACTGTCTGAGCAATTGGGGCCGTTGGAACACTCAAAATGAGTGTCAGCAATGTAGAGGTCAGAGTTGACATAAAGGCGACTATTCTACATAATTTAACATGATCGTCAATGGCTTATTTAAGCCACAATGTGGCATCATAGAGGCTGTCAGAGCCTAAATATTATTGTATAAATAATTAGTTCAATAATGACTGAATTTCCACACGAATCGGTACTTATAAATGAGGTGTTAGAAACACTCTCTCCACAGTCTGGTGATAGGATCTTAGACCTCACTCTAGGCCTTGGTGGACATGCCTCTGCATTGCTTGAGAAAGCAGGACCCAAGGGCTCATTAGTAGGAATAGATGCTGACGAGCAAAACCTAGTAGTAGCGAGGCAGCGACTAGAGAAACAATCTAATCAATGTGAGTTTGTTCATAGTAATTTTAAGCAACTTCCAGAGTTAGAGCTTGGTAAATTCGATGTGATCCTTGCAGATCTTGGAGTGAGCTCTCCTCACTTTGACGATGCAGATCGAGGATTTAGCTTCAGGAAAGATGGCCCTTTAGATATGCGATTTGATCGCTCTCAGGGACGTACTGCAGCAGAAATTATTCAAAAATATACTGAGCTAGAGCTTTCTGAAATACTAAGAGACTTCGGAGAAGTCCCACAACATGACAAAATTGCAGGAGCTCTTAAGAGAGAAAATCCACAATCTACACATCAGGCTTACGGAGTAATTGAATCTGTAAATACGCGTGATGCAAAGAAAAATGCACAGAAGGTGTTCCAGGCTCTGCGTATTGAAGTAAATAATGAGCTAGAAGCCTTAGATACCGTATTAGAGACTGCTCCAGAGATGCTCAATTCAGAGGGGAGACTGGGAATTATCAGCTTTCACTCACTGGAAGACCGAAGAGTAAAGCAGAAATTTCGTGCTCTTTCGAGCGTAGAAAAAGATAACACTACAGGTGCAGATATTGGTAAGCCTCTATTCTCTGAAATCAAAAGAAAACCAATTAAGCCATCAACAGAAGAAATAGAAAATAACCCTCGCAGCAGAAGCGCAGTTCTTAGGGTTCTTAAAAAGAACGCAGTCTAAAGTTATGCTAAAATAGAGATATGCTAAAGGATTTTCTCTTTCCAGAGCAAGCCTCTCGAAGGTCTTCACTTGGGCGAATGGTAAACCAGAGCACGGTGTTGCTTATGGCTTCTATTGGAGCGCTCATTTTATTGCTTGCTTTGCTTATTCTCTTTCATCAAAACAGCAATGCTACAAAGGGGTACCTTTTGCGTAATCTAGAGAAGGAGCGCTCACATCTTCTTTTGGAGCAAGAAGTCTTAAATATGCAAGTTGCGAAAGCTCAGGCCATGGAAAAGATCGAAAATGACCGCCAAGTTCAAACCATGATTCCAGTCAAAAAGCCTATATACACAAAAAATAAGACACCAGAACCCGTAGAAAGCACACAATAGGGTGCAATTTGGGTATAGTCCGAAATCCGAAATCGTGGTATAATAGAACAAACAAATGAAAACAAACCTTGTCATTGGAGTAGTGGGATCAGCCGCGCTAGGACTGATGGTTGCCGTATCTCCACGTCTCCAAACAGCACAACTTCCGTACTCTGAATGCATCGGAGAAGCCTATGGATCAGCTGGTTGCCCTTTGCTTTCTGATGAGTCAACTCCACCAAATTGTGGAGATGCAATTTTAGATGAGGGATCAGGAGAGGAGTGTGACGAAGGTCGATTTAATGGAGTAAGTTTCTGTAGTGATGAATGCAAGATATTCTATTGTGGAGATGCCGAAGTGCAAAACCACATTGGTGAAGAGTGTGACCTTGGTGTAAATGTTTATGCAGTAAGTCAGGGAGATGTAGATTTAATTTTTGATGCAGATCAAATTGGGAATTATGCGAATGAATGTGGTACTGCATGTATTCCTCCATGCCCACTAAAGAAAGATTCAAATGGAGCGTATCTCCTAGATGCAGAAGGGAATTACCAATTGAACTGTGATTCCGGATTACTCCCAAGTCGCTGTACATATGCAATATTCGAGAACGCATGTGACCCAGAGCCTTTGGCACCTGCGGCTCCTGAAGAGCCTGTAGATACAGGAGGTGAAAATTCAACTTCTGGCGATGGTGATATCACTGTAAACCTTTCGTTCCCATTCCCTCAGCAAGATCAGCAAGAATCTTCTCAGGCTCAGCAAAATATTGAGGGAGCTGAAAATACAGAACAAGGACCTGTTTGTGGAAACGGTGTTCCGGAGCTAGGAGAAATGTGTGACGATGGTAACCAGAATGATTTCGATGACTGTACGAATCAGTGTCGTGTATCTTTCTGTGGAGATGGACTTCGAGAAGGTGCAGAGCAGTGTGACTCTAGAGGTGCAGATACCAGCGTGTGTGATGCAGACTGTACAGTTCCAGATTGTGGAGATGGTCACCGCAATAAAAATAATGGAGAGCAGTGTGACGATGGAAATGAAAGCAATTCCGATAGTTGCACAGATGAATGTAAAAAGGCTGAGTGTGGAGATGGTTACAAGCAAAAAGGAGAACAGTGTGACGATGGTAATTCAAGCGACTTTGATAAGTGTCGCAGCGATTGCACTATTCCTGTTTGTGGAGACGGTACAATAGACCGCGGAGAGGAGTGTGATGATGGTAACTTTAATAACACCGACAGTTGTACCAATCAGTGTAAGCAAGCACAGTGTGGTAATGCTATAAAGGATGGTAAAGATGAATGTGATGATGGAAACACTAATAACTTCGATACCTGCAAAAACGATTGTACTATCCCATTCTGTGGAGATGCGGTTGTGACTTCACAGCCTCCTTATGGAGAGCAGTGTGATGATGGGAACAAGATTGATGATGACCAGTGTAACAACAGCTGTAAAAAGCCTGGTTGCGGTGATGGTATTGTCCAAGAAACTCGAGGAGAAGAGTGTGATGATGCTAATACGATCAACACTGATGCTTGTAGTAATGAATGTAAAAAAGCAACGTGTGGAGATGGTATAACCCAGTCAGGTGAGCAGTGTGATGATGGAAATAAAATTAACACAGACTCTTGTACCAATATTTGTACGATGTCTAAGTGTGGTGACGGATTTGTACAGGCCGGTGAGGAATGTGATGACTCAAACCGTGAGAACCTCGATAGCTGTAGCAACCGCTGTAAGGCGGCCCGCTGTGGAGATCAAATCGTTCAGCAAAACGAGCAATGTGATGATGGTGACTCAGATGATACAGACGAGTGTACCAACGAATGTACAGTCGCTGTGTGTGGTAATGGTGTCACTGAGGGTGCCGAAACCTGTGATGACGGTAACGAGAACAACCTTGATTCATGTCTAACGACTTGTCAGCTTCCTGAATGTGGAAACGGTGCAATAGAAGGTACTGAGGAGTGTGACGATGGAAATAACGAAGATGGAGATGGTTGTGATACACGTTGTGGTATCGAAACAATCTGTGGAGATGGAGTAGTAGACGGTATTGAGGAATGTGATGCTGGGCCGCAAAACTCAGATGAGCAAGCAAATGCCTGTAGAGTAAATTGCCGAGTAGCATTCTGTGGAGATGGTGTAATCGACGAGGGAGAAGAGTGTGACAGCACCGATGGCTGTACAGCTGAGTGTCTCGAGCCTACGTTTATGGCGGCCCACGGAAACGGTATTTGGGGAACCGTAGTAGCGATGCTTTTGATTGGTGGAGGTGGAATTGGATTCCTCTACCGTAGAAAGATCGTAGACCTATCAAAGAAGGCTGCAGAGTCTGTTAGAGAGCTCTCTATCGATGACATTCCACTCGATGAGTTGGAGATGCCATGGCACAAATGGAACGATAAGAAGTAGGTTAGAGCGTTACTACCTCCATCTTATTAGCCCTGTCTTTGAGGAGCATGACTTTTTGACCTTTCTTTAAGAGTCCAATTTTCTGTGCAAGATCTACACCGTTTTGCATTGTGACATCGTCAGAAGAATCAAAATCAACTTTCAGTGCGTAGACTCCAAAGCTTAATGAGAGTGAACGCTGAATGATATCGTTCTTTGTAAGGGCAATTATTGGAATAGGCGCACGGAACTTGCTGATATGATTTGCTGTGCGACCGGTCTCTGTAATAAGTACAAATGCTTCGACCTCTTCTTCTTCCGCGAGTGCTATAGCTTTATCCATCTCTTCTTCTGCGCTGTCTCTGAAGTGAATGTTGTACGTTGTCTCGAGTCTAGATAGATGTTCTTCTGTAGCGTGGTGAATACGAATCATTGCTTGTAGAGCTACCAAAGGATGGCTACCAGATGCAGTTTCTCCAGAGAGCATTGTAGAGTCTGTACCAGTAGCTACTGCATGAGCCGTGTCAGTTACCTCTGCACGAGTAGGTACAGGATGCTCTTTCATGCTTTCTAACATGTGCGTTGCAATGATGACTGGTTTTCCAGCATCTTTACATCGACAGACGATTTCGTCTTGAATGGCTGGGAGTTTTTCGAATGGAAGATCGGCACCGAGGTCACCTCGAGCAACCATGATACCATCAGAAGCATCGATAATTTCTTTGATGTTGTTTACTCCTTTTTGCGTTTCAATTTTCGAAATAATCTTTGATGTACTTCCAACCTCTTCCAGTAGTGCTCGGACTTGTTCCACTTCAGCTGCATTTCGAATAAAAGACAGTGCGAGAAAGTCGAGGTTTTTCTCTGCGCCATACCGTAAATCCTCCCAGTCACTTTCGGTAATAGAAGGAAGATCGATATCTGCTCCAGGGAGATTAATGTGTCTCCTTGTTCCAATTTCACCTTTCTCACGCGCCTTTGCAATGACAGATCCATCTGGCTCTACAGAAACGATATCAAAAGAGATTTCCCCATTATCAATCAAGATAGTATCTGTTTCGATTACATCTTTTGCGAATCCGTCGTAACTCACTTCAATAAGCTTACGTTCTCGTGCACTTTCAGATGCAGTAGAAGAAAAAACTACCTCTTCACCTTTGGCAACGAGGATAGGATCTTGCACATCTCCAGTCCGAATTTCAGCACCTTTCGTATCGAGCATGATACCTACTTGAAGATCGCTTGAGGCGTTATATGCCTGGATACGATCGATAATTTCTTGGTGACTATCACGATCTCCATGGGAAAAGTTCAGTCGAGCAACGTTCATTCCTGCATTTGCTAATTCAGTAAGAATATCTGTTTCCCAAGAGGAAGGCCCTATTGTGCAGACTATTTTGGTTCGCCGGAGGGGGTGAGTAACGTTCATAGTGATATGCCCCTAGCCTAGTGTAGAAATTCGGTCACGAGAAGGGGAATTGCAGCTGATTTAGATGACAACAATATTTTACAAATGCAAGCCTACCAAACATACAAAACAGCCAAATTTTGCTATAATAATACGATTCAATGAAAAATATGAACATCTGGCATCGGCTTCTCACAGGTTGCGCAGTAGCTGCAATATTGTATTTATTTTTCGTTCAAGCGAGATTTGTAATGCAGCCTGTCCCGATCGCCTTCGATCCTATGCAAGTTGCGTATGGATATTCAGGAGTTACATTTTCTGGAACGGTATATCACGATGAAGGACTTGTTCCGGTAGGTGCAGGTACTGGAGTTGCTATTAGTATCAATGGAGCATCCATTGCCACTACAACAACAAATACGAGTGGGCTATTTTCTTTTACTAGCCAAACCATCAGTGAGTTTGATGTCGTAACAGTTTTCATCAATGGCGAAGCTGAAGATGGTGCTTTGGTAATGAAGGTTAGCTCAGATGAGGTAAGAGACACACTGGTAGAAGGTATGGATATCTATAAAGATCATTTGATAATTCGTACGTCAACAGCATCAAACGTAAACTTTACAACAACGGATCTTATTACTTCTGACAATAGCGGTGATGCGGATCTTGCATCTGTATATCATTTAAATAGCAATGATATCTCTATGGGGGCTGATATGGAGTTCTTTGTACACTCAAATGCTGAATATACTATGAGTGGTAGCTTGTATACACATGACCTTGATGTTCGAGGAACTCTCGCTACAGGAACAGGAAACATTGTAGCTTCTGGTTCTGTGGCAATTCCTGGAACGATGACTACATCAGGGGACTTAACCTTGTCAGGTGTAGGATCTGGAGAAAAGCTTACTGCAAATAATATCGCGCTAAACAATGTCTATGTTGATAGCGGACTAGAGGCATACTTTAGAATGGATGAAGGAACTGGATCGAATGCTTCTGGTAGCACGCTCAATACTGGAACTGGGGGCTCGCTGACGAGTGGTCCAACATGGGTTCAGACTAATACAGGGACAACACTGTATTACAACCCGTATGCTATAGAGCTTGATGGAACAAATGATTCAATAACTTTTAATGATGCATGGGATCTTTCTACAGCTATGAAGCGTACATTTAGTACGTGGTTCCGTAGAAAGTCCTCTACAACAGAAGATGTTATCTTTTCTAAAAAGACAGGAAGTGGATCTTCGAATACTGGGTATCAGCTCTACATTGATGACGAATCTGACAAGATGATCTTCGAACTTGCAGACGGTAGTAACGTCTACACAGTAACCTCTACAAGCTCTGTAACAGACCAAAACTGGCATCACGTGGCAGTCTCATTTGATGCGACAGATACTGATGCTACCAATATCTTCTTCGATGGTGCTATCGATGTTTCTGCAAAGGCAGGATCTCTAACAACAAGCTCAGATTCTGTAACGAATGCTACAAACTTTATCATCGGAAATGATAACGGAGGTACAGGTCCGCTTGAGGGTTCAGTAGATGAATTTCGTATCTACAATCGTGTACTAACAGGTACAGAAATTGCAGTACTTGGTGCAGGTGTTAAAAAAGCAACAGGATCTGGTACCTATTACTTTGAGTCCACAGTAGACATTGATGGAGACTTTGGAATTTATGCTGGTACCGTAAACATCGGTACTGGTTATTCAATTCTGGTAGCGGGAGATATGAGTGTATATGGAGAGCTAGAAACCAACAGTGGAACAATTACCCTAAACGGAACTACACAAGCTCTGAATGGTTCTACAGCATTTAATCAACTTGCAAAGACGGTTACCACAGCAGCAACTTTGACATTTGAGTCAAACACAGAGCAGACAGTTTCAGGTGCAATTACATTGCAAGGGGCTACAAACCAGCGCCTTAAACTTCGTGCAAGCGTAGAAGATGATCAAGCCTTCCTTATTGTTGAAAGCACTGGAGCTACGATTCTAAAGCAGCTTGACGTACAAGATAACAACGCATTTAGTGGTGCACTCATGTCTTGTACACTCGGTTGTGTCGATAGTGATAATAACGTGAACTGGGAGTTCCTAGGAGAGTGTGGAGATGGTGTAACAAATACTGGTGAAGAGTGTGATGATGGTAATTCAAATGATGGTGATTCATGTCCGAATGATTGTCAACTGGCAGTCTGTGGAGATGACGTTGTAGAAGGCCTAGAAGAGTGTGATCCACCAAATACAGGTCTTTGCCAGAGTAACTGTCTCTTTAAAGGGTCAGGAGGTGGAGGAGGTGGAGCTCGTGCTTCTACTGCATCTACTGGATCATTCTTCAATCGTCCAGAACCACCAGATGGATGTGGTAACGGTATCCTAGAGCTCTCTAAGAGCGAAGAATGCGATGCAGGTACTCGATTTAATGGACTAGGAACATGTTCGTTTGGTTGTAAACTTCTGAGTTGTGGAGATGGAGTGATCAGTCCTCAAAATGGTGAAGACTGTGAGCCAACTCAAGCTGGAACGAAAAATGGAATAACCTTATTTTCTGTTGCTGAGTGTGGAGAAACCTGCACGGCACCTGTTACAACCGCTGAGGGTACTGTTTGGGGAGGTTGTCGTAGAATGTTCTTACAACCTTGCGGAGGAGCATCTTCCTCTGCTTCTGCTGCACGACCACCAGCACGATGTGGAAATGGAGTAGTTGATACTGGAGAGGAATGCGACTTTGGTGGTATTTGCGAAGGAGGTGACTTCGATGGCTCTTTCTGGACTGATAGAACATCTGTTTCAACCTGTGAATCTGGTGGTGGTACTCCAAAGCCTGAAGGTGGTGATGGATGTAGCGCGCTTTGTAAGACTGAGTTCTGTGGTGATGGACAGATACAGCCTAGAGGTGCAGATAACCAGCCAAACACTACAGATGACGAACAGTGTGATAGTGGAAGTGTATGCTCAAATGATGCATCCAAGACTTGTAGACTTGATAGTGATTGTGAAGGTGAAAACACCTGTGAATTCCATGGTGCAAAAGACGCTAGCTGCTCAAGCAGCTGTAAGAAGTCTGCAACCTCAAAACCTAAACCAAAACCTTCTGCCCCGCCAGCCCCTACTCCAGCTGCAAAATGTGGTAACGAAAAAGTGGAGGGATCTGAAGAATGTGATGAAGGTTCAAGTAATGGAAAGGTGGATAGTACATGTACTTCTACCTGTACAAAGCGTGTAACAGAGCGATCGACTACATCAACCGAACCTGTATGTGGTAATGCAGTACTCGACCCAGATGAAGAGTGTGACAATGGAGATGACAATTCAGATATGGTCGCTAGTGCCTGTCGCACAAACTGTGTTAGTCCTACATGTGGTGACTTCGTAGTTGATGCAAATGAACAATGTGACAATGGCGATGGAAACTCCGATTTCTACTCTGACACCTGTCGTCTCAATTGCAGTCTTCCATACTGCGGAGATGGTGTTCTTGATAGTAATGAGGAATGTGATGGAGGATTATCCTGTAAGCCGAATTGTATCCTTGCGATGCGTCCTACAGAATGTGGAAATGGCACAAAGGAATTTGCAGAACAGTGTGACGATGGAAATACTATTTCTGGTGACGGATGTAGTAGACTCTGTCAGTCTGAGGCAGAAATTTCACCAGTAAGTGTTTGTGGGAATAACGAAGCAGAAGAAGGTGAGCAGTGTGACGATGGAAATACCTCTGATGGAGATGGGTGTAGTGCTAACTGTAGAATTGAAGAAGAAGAGATTCGAAAGATAGCAGCTTCAACACTTAAGCTCGATGCAGACGTGGTCATCGTTAATCCTACAGAGTATGCAAATGCCCTGAAGTTTATTACTGGAAATGACCCATGTTCAACATTGGTGATAAAAGGAAAAAACCAGAAGGCAGCACTCATTCGTGCA
Organism: Candidatus Peribacter sp.; assembly: GCA_018652955.1. Lineage (GTDB taxonomy): Bacteria > Patescibacteriota > Gracilibacteria > Peribacterales > Peribacteraceae > UBA2170. The sequence continues at coordinate 12,426 of JABIBA010000001.1, forward strand.
GCAGCTCTTGAACAGAATATCCCAATTGTACGAAACATAGATCTTGCACAGGCAATCTTTAAAACTAAAAGGCCTGGAGAAATTATTTACGGAGATCTTTGCAAAGAGATTAATAAGATAAAGGCAGGTGATACTACAAAACCTGCAGCACCAGAGCCTGTGCCTGAAATTCCTGTTCAGCCCGTACCACAGCCACTTCCTCAGGCTCCTACACAGTTTGCCTATGGATATTACCCGTATGCTCAAGTCACACCGATGATCGTAAACCAGCCACCTGCAGGAGACACAGGTCCAGGACTAATTGGTGTTGCTATCGCAGGGGTTGCCGGAGGTATGGGATGGGTACGCAGAAGAAAGAAGAACACTCTCTAGAGTAGTTTCTGTAACTTATTTCGTGCACTCTTGTCATCTGGAGTTAGCAAAAGAAGTTCTTCATAGAGCTTTATAGCATCTTCAGTTTTTCCAAGATGAGCTTTTATTTGAGCAAGATTAAAGAGTGCGCGCGTTGTCCTGCGAGCAGAGAGAGCTTCTTCAAATAATGTTTCTGCCCCTTCTATGTTTCCAGCTTGCACGGCAAAGCCACCAAGGTTTGTGTACGCAACATGAGAAGGTTGATTGGTATCTACCACGCGACCAAAGAGCGCGGAGCTATTATTCCAGTAGCCTTGCTGCGCTATAGTGATACATCCAAATACGGCAATGATAAGCAGTGGTAATTTCCACGATGTCTTCTGGAGAAGAAACCCAACCAAAAATACAGGTCCAAGTAGTGCAAGATATGCATAGCGATCTGATGTGAGGTAAAGATCTGGAATACTTAATTCACCACCGCGCTGCATATTCACAAGCGATGGAGTGAGTAATATTCCAAACCACAGTACGCAGAAGATAACGGATCGAGTTCTCTTGTAAGAGATTAAGCAAGAAACACCAAGAGTAATGATCAAAACTAACCCAGATACTACTAGCTGATGACCAAGAGAAACCTCACTGACAAATGGATAAAAAATACTGAGTCCACTAGGAAGTAAGACGTGTTTAACTGTTAATAAGAACGCAGCAGGAGACAGAATAATTGATGAGAAGGGATCTGCAACTTGTGTCTTTTTTCCAATAATTGCTATGACTAGAAAAACTAGTGACAGTCCAAAGTAGGGGACTTTCTCTTTCAGATGACTAGCAGATAGCTTTTCTCCTCTTAAATAGTCGAACAGTAGTAATGCTAGAGGCAGGGGGAAGATCGAAACCTTTGAGAGCAATCCACATGCAAACAGGCCTACGCTTAGTACTTTCTTTTGTGCATCGTTCTTCCACTGCAGATATGTGTATGTACTACCCAAGAAAAAGGCAGATGCTAAGAGATCTTTTCTGCCGCTGATCCACGAGACAGACTCAACTTGGAGCGGATGAAGTGCAAAGAGCAACGCACAAACAGCAGATATCTTTTCGTCAAAGAAGATGCGCAAAATCAAAAACACTAGTGCTACAGACATTAGGTGCAAGACGAGGTTTGTAATGTGATAGAGAAGGGGGACTGCTGTCTCCTACTATTGACCACTCAAGTTGGTGTGTAAGAAGTGTAAGAGGGATATAGAGCTCAGGGTCGTATGTAGTAAAAGCTTCTGTGATATTTGAAACAGATAATCCGTGAACGGTTGGATTATCAAGTAAGAGCAGTTCATCGTCGTATGCGAGAAACTCTCCGAATAGAGACGGAAGAAATACTGCAGCCGTAATTGCTAGTACAACGCCAAGAGAGCTGAGCTTTTTCATGAGCCGAGTATAGCAGAGGCTGGTACCCCGGAGAGGATTCGAACCTCTGACCTTCACCTTAGAAGGGTGCTGCTCTATCCAGCTGAGCTACCGGGGCATGTTGGTGACGCTATGATGTTAATGATGTACGAGCACTGCTAGTTATATTACGGCTGGCAGGGCCAGCCTTGGCCAGCTGAGCTACCGGGGCATATAAGTGCGCGTTCGCCGCTTATTCTACATATTGTAGCATAGTTTACCATAGGATCGAAGGCTTGCTTTTTGCCAAAATATCTCTATCATCTGCGAGATGAACGGAAAACGCATCATGATCAAGCTTTCTGGAGAGCTCTTCGCTCGGAAAGACGGATTTGGTTTACACCACGAAAGCCTTGGGGAAGTAGCAAAGAGCCTAAAAGAAGTAGTAGATGCAGGTTACGAGGTTGTTGTGGTTGTTGGAGGAGGAAATATATGGAGATTTAGAGATACACAAGATAGCGGTATAGAACGTACATCATCAGATGCTATTGGAATGCTTGCGACCATAATGAATGGAGTTGGCTTGCAGTCAGCCCTTGAGTCTCTCGGACAAAATACTCGTGTCTGTAGTGCTATTGACGTTCCACAATTAGCTGAGCCGTACCTCAAGCGCAGAGCAGAAAGGCACTTAGAGAAGGGTCGCGTTGTAATTTGTGCAGGGGGAACAGGAAACCCATACTTTACAACAGACTCAGCAGCAGCACTAAGAGCTCTCGAGCTTCAGTGCGATACATTGCTAAAGGCAACCAATGTTGACGGAGTCTACGACAAAGATCCAAACAAGCACGATGACGCTGTGAAATACGATGAGCTCACATACCAAGAAGCAATTGAGAAGCATCTTAATGTAATGGATCAAGCTGCATTTAGTTTGTGCATGGATCAAAACCTACCAATCCGTGTGTTCAACTTTGCAGATGCAGGTTCCTTGCTAAAAGCTGCCAAGGGTGAGAAGATCGGGACACTTGTTCACAGTTAACCCCTAAACTTATGGCAGACGCACGCATTGAAAACTTTAACGCAGAAGTAGAAAAGGTTTTAACATATTTACATGGCGAATTTGCAAAGCTACAAACCGGTCGTGCAAATGCAGCTCTTGTAGAAAATGTACCCGTAGATGCGTATGGTCAGAGTCAGCCCCTAAAAGCTGTTGCTGGAGTTAGTGTGCAAGATGCAAAGACGATTGTAGTACAGCCATGGGATGCAAGTACTCTTGGAGACATCGAAACTGCACTTGTAAAAGCTGATATAGGTATCAATCCTGTAAATGATGGCACTGTTATTAGGTTAAACCTACCTCCAATGACTACCGAGCGTAGGGAGCAGCTGGTTAAGCTTGTTCATCAACTTGCGGAAGAAGGACGTATTTCAGTCCGTCAACAGAGGCAGACTGTTCACGATAAAATTAAAGATGAGGAGAAGGATGAGGATGTACGCTACACAATGCTCGAAGAGCTTGAAAAAGCAGTAAAAGCTGCAAACGAGAAAATTGATGAGACTAAGAAGCAAAAAGAGGAAGAAGTAATGACTGTCTAATCATTTGCTTGTAGCATACCCCTGTGAAAACACCTCGTATTGCCATTGTTTCATTTCCAGGAAATAACTGTGAAGTTGAGTCTATGCGTGCAATACGCAATGCTGGAATGGAAGCAGTGTATTTTCGATGGAATGATGATGTCTCACGTCTCAAAGATATTGACGGATATTTCATCCCAGGAGGATTTAGCTATGAAGATCGAGGAAGAGCAGGAATGATCTCTGCTAGAGATCCTATTTTAGAATTCATAAAAGAGGAAGCTGCGAAAGGCAAAGTAGTTATCGGTAACTGTAATGGCGCTCAGGTGCTTATTGAGTCTGGTTTGGTTCCGAATGCGCAAGGTCTCCAGATGAGTCTTGCTCACAATGCAGTTGATGGAGAAGCTACTGGATTTTTGAGTGAGTGGATCTGGTGCACACCAAGTTGTGCACAAGACAGATGTGCAACTAGTGATTGGACTGGAGCTATGCACATGCCAATTGCCCACGGAGAAGGAAGGTTTACAACGACAGACAAAGCACTCTATGAAGGGCTGAAGTCAAATTCCCAAATTGCGTTTCAGTATTGCGATGAAGAGGGGAATATCTCAGAAGAAGTATCGGTTACTCCAAATGGATCCGAGTATGCCATTGCAGGAATCTGTAATCCAGAAGGAAACGTAGTAGCTCTTATGCCACACCCAGAACGCACACCAAAAGGGGACCCGTACTTTGCCTCTATGAAGAAATGGATCGAGTCACACCCAGTAGATGACTCCAAATCTGTTGTAAAAAGCAACAACAGTTCTACAGTGGAAGTGCCTCAGCGAGACGCGCAAGGCGTCGAAATATTCATCGAAACAATTATCGTAAACAATGAAGAGCGTACAGTAGAACAAGCGGCAAGAAGACTTCTCAAAAATATCAGCCTAAAACAGATGAAGTATTTCTCTCTGACAGGAGACCCGCAAGAAGTGCTGGGAACAATCTCACTCTTTAATGCCAACAAAGAAAAGGCAGCTATCAGAAGAGGGTCAGAGTTTTTTACTTGGGACGCAGGTAACAAAAAAGAAGTTCCACTCGAAGTAAATAGAGATCAAGTTGTGCTACTTAGGAGAAACACTCCAGACACAGGAGCTGCACACTTAGAGAAGGGGAGTCAGACAGGAGTGTGTTACCTCTGTAGCGGTGTATCTAAAGAAGAGCTCTGCAAGGCAGACGTTCTCGAGATCTTTGGCAACCCGCACTCTAGTACGTTAGAACTCCTCTAGTGGAACCACGTGTCATTCTTTTGGCGCATAACATCCGCTCCCTATGGAACGTGGGGTCCTTCTTTCGCACAGCAGATGCCATGGGTATCGAGAAGATCTATCTCGCAGGGTACACAGCACAGCCTCCCCGTAGAGAGATAAGCAAAACGGCAATAGGAGCAGAGGATTGGATAGACTGGGAGTATAAAGAAGATCCAATACAAGCTATTAACGATTTGAAGGAAGATGGCTGGAAGGTTGTAGGCCTTGAGTTAGAAGAGGGGGCACAGAAGATCGCAGACTACTCACCGACAGAAAAGATCTGTCTGGTGCTTGGTCACGAAGTAACGGGAGTTCCAGAGGAAATCATCAAGCTTTGTGACGATGTCGTATACATCCCAATGCACGGAAAGAAAGAATCGCTTAACGTGTCAGTTGCGCTGGGAATTGCTCTGGATAGATTACGTAACTAACGTACTTTTAGGTACTTCGCGTATTCAGTGCGCATGAGGGCTCCGAATGTCATACAGATTGCAAAGCAAGCTACGAGCCATCCGATTACAGGAATTTGCGCTACTATCTTGAGTACGATAAATACAAGCACAGAGAGAGCTCCGTTTTTCCAAATAGAGGACTTCTTCTTTGATTTGCTGTTATACATAAACACGAGAAGGATTGCAGTGATGGGTTTTGCAAACGCAATACTAATGGCGTACATGGCAACAACAGTAGCTCCGATAGGAATACCAATAACCGTAATCATAAAGAGTACAGCAACGATTGGTGTACAGATAAAGTAAAGAAGACCGTATAGGGCATTCATCCATGGCTCTTTCTTTGCAAGCTTCGCTCCGTCTTTGAAGTATGTTCTTGTGCCAAGTAGTAGCAAGAAGATAACAAGAGCTGCAGATAAAACAGAATAGAGAGCAACGCCTGCAAGAAGTGAAGCAATGATGCCGGCTACAACTGCTTCGCTTGGTGCATCAAATCCTTCAGATTGTAGATCTGAGTTGCGAGTCACGGTTCCTGCGGTAATAGCTTCAAAGTTAACATCATCTTTATCAGTCCAGTAGTCGAGATCACCGCCAATACGAGCAGCAGATCCGAGCTCTACAGACTCACTCGCAACTGTTGATGAGCCTTGAATGGAACCGTTTAAGTAGAGTTCACCTCCCTCAAAATCTAGGTCTCCACGAATGACACCATTCATAAACACAACACCACCTTTTACAATAACATCTCCATCTATAGTTCCATCAATAGTTATCTCACCTCCAAAGACAATAAGATCATCTTTGATGCGTGCACCTTCTTGAATATCAATATCACCTCCAAATACGACCACGTGTCCTCCTACTGTATCGTTTAGAGTAACTTCACCACCTGCAATGCGCACGTCGTCTTTAACAGGTCCTCGAATATTAATTTTTCCACCAGCAATAGTAAGGTCTTGGTCAACTCCACTGGTGATAGTGATATCACCTCCTGCAACAATTGCATCCCCACGTATGGATTCTTTAATAGTCACTTTTCCACCAGCTGCATAGACGTCATCACTGATAGGACTTTCGATAAATAATGCTTCTTCAGAAACAAATGTTGCGGCAGTAGCTGGAGTAGCAATGAATAGAGAGAGTAGTGCTACAGCTGAGAAAAGTTTCTTCATAGAAAGTAGTGGAAAATAGTAAAAACAGACTATCACAAACCCTCGGTGCTACCTATACACAATCCAGAGGATCGATATCTACAACAGTATCGCTAAGATCTATGTGCTCCAGTGCACTCTTAGGATTTGCACCACGAATAAAAACATGCCACTCTTTTCCACCTCCAAAGAGGGTAGGGGCGCATCCTATAGCCAAATCCTCCACTTTGGAGCGAAGTAAAGTATAGTGTTCTTCAGCACGTCTTTTTGGCTCTATACCGCGGTAAATAAGCCTAATCATATTAGACTCAGGAGGGTAGCCGGCGATTTGGCGCATTTGCAGTTCTTTTGTAATAAATTCTTCAGTTTTGTGCATTGCAGACAGTTTTACCTCGGGTGATTCGGGTCGAAATGTCTGAATTATGACTTCACCAGGCTTTTTTCGCCCAGATCGTCCAGTTAGCTGAGTAAGCAGCTGAAACGTTCGTTCACCTGCACGAAAATGTGGCAAGCTCATGCCAACATCGGCTACTAACACTGCTGCAAGTGTGACATTTGGTAAATCTAGCCCCTTAACGACAGACTGCGTGCCCAGTAAAATGTCTGCTTGGTTCTCGAGCATCTTCTTGAGCATCAGTCTCATCTGCTCGGGTGATTTTAGCGTGTCTGCATCAGCTCTTAAGATCCGAGCGTTCGGAAACTTTCTTGTAATAATGTCTTCCACCCTCTGCGTACCTGCACCTATCGGTCGAAGGTTCACACTCTCACATCCAGGACATACAGATGGTACTTCTGCTATGGCACCAGTAGTGTGATCTTGTAAATACATCGACTCTCCTTTTCTATGAACAGTAAATGGTAGATTGGAATCTGGAGAGACGACTCGCCTTCTGCAATCGAGACACATCATAGATGTGGCAACTCCACGTCTATTTAAAAACAGTATAGATTGCTCCCCTTTTTTGAGGCGTTCCTCGATAGCGTCGAACACGGTATTACTAAATGGGTAACTCTCACCAAATTTGACCTGAGCGAGATCTACAACTTTCACAAGAGGCATTTGCGCATCTCCGTAACGATCATCAATTCTCGCAAGTGAATATCTTCCAGAGATAGTTCTACTCCACGCTTCCAGAGACGGTGTTGCAGTTCCAAGAAGAAGTTTGGCACCAAATTCTTTGCAGAGAACTTCCGCAGTTTCTCGTGCGTGGTACCTAGGAGTTTGCTCATTCTTATATGTCCATTCATGTTCTTCATCGATAATGACAAGGCCCAGATTTGTCACAGGGGCAAACAATGCAGAGCGAGATCCTATAACAAGTTTTACATCACCAAAGCGAATACGCTTCCATTCATCACGCTTTTGCGCAGGAGTTAGTCTGCTATGGAGCATTGCTACAGCATCTTTTCCGAGAAGATCTGTAAATCGATTGATGTTTGCTTCTGTAAGGAGAATTTCCGGAACAAGTAATATTGATTGCTTTCCAACTTTTACCGCATCAGCAATCAGCTGGGCATAGACTTCGGTCTTTCCACTTCCCGTTACTCCAAAAAGCAGCGTTGGTTTATCGGACTCATTAATAATCTTATAGGCTTCTTTTTGCTGATCCGAGAGAACGGGATGTGTTATATCTATTTCAGATACAGGAGCATCAGGTGGATACTCACTCTCTCTAATCTCTGAGAGAATTTCTTTTTCTATAAGAGGTTTGATAGCAGCTCTACTTACTCCGAGCTCTGTCCTTATTTCATCCCAAGTGGCAGAATCTTTATGAGAAAGGTATTCGATGATGCTCTGTTGCTTTGCTCCCCGAACTTCTTCTTTCTTAAGAAGTGTATATTTAGAAATCTTCTTAGGAAGAAGAGCCTCCCATGGAGGACTAGGCAAAAAAACACGCATCGCTTGTCGCAAACTGCAGCAGTAATATTCGGACACCCACTGCACTGTACGAATGTGCGCTTGCGTCAGAAGAGGCTGGTCGTATAAAGACTCTTGAATTTTCTTAAGATCAAAATCCCCTACCGGTTTTGAGGATCCCAAGACAACTCCTTCAACAGACTTGTTGCGAAGGGGGACTCGAACAATACACCCATCGGCAATATCATTGTCTGCTTCATAGCTTAAACCCCCAGAGATTCCAGGAGATTTCGCCGCAGTAAGTACAGTAAGCAGCATGGAGATGAAGTATACATTATTTTTGTATTGGTCGGGGTGAGAGGACTCGAACCTCCGACCCCACGCTCCCAAAGCGCGTACTCTAGCCAACTGAGCTACACCCCGACGAGCAAGATATTATGCTAAAACAAACGTGATGGCTAGAGCTCAATCACCTTTTTGTATACTACTGAGTTCTACCGCTCCTAGAACCGTAATTCCTACATGGATTGTTGAATTGGCGAATGGCTCCAACACTAAGACATGGATCTGGCCTGTCTGCTGCTCGGAGGCTTCTGCGAATAGCATTGATACGATCTAGTCCTTCTGTCGCACGGATTATGGAACGGCGACTTCTACGACCTTCATAGAAGATCTCTGGATCCAGCAAGTTTGTCCTAGAGCGGAAGCGCTGTTCTTTTAGATTTTGTCTGCGAATAGCATCTTGAAGATTATTTTCAGACTCTATCCTGTACTGGTGCGTTCTCGCAGCTGACCTATCATAGTGTGCAGCGTCACGGATTTGCTGTCGCTGAGCCCTTCTTTCGCTGAGAATCCTTTTACGCTCTGTGGTAATACATCTTCGAATAAGAAACTGCCTAGGGTCGTGACCAGTGCCTTCTGAAACAAAGTTGATTTCGAGTGTAGGCAGAGGGTACTTAGCTTTGCACATTTCTGTAACATCAGCAGACACCGTCTGCGCATGTGCAGCTGGTGCAATGAGAATCATCCCGACAAAAATAAGACCTAGTCGCTTCATCAGGATTATAGTTTCATCAATTTTGCGTATCAGCGCAAGAAATTCGCAGTGACAAAGTAATAAAGATGACAATTGGTACACTTTCTTTTATAGAACCATCCACTATAATTTACTCATGACTAGGTACTGGTTCAAACCCAAAAGATACGGCTACGGCTTCTATCCAGTAAGCTGGGAAGGGTGGCTAGCTACTCTTGGACTTGTTGGAATAGTTCTTCTTTCTGGATGCGTTAATAACTTCTTTATAGAACCAGGTCCTTCAAGAAGTGAATCAATCAGATTCGTATTAGATGTATTTATATTTGCTGCACTCGCAACACTTCTCTTTGAAGGGAAGATGAAAGAACCTCTAAAATGGCGGTGGGGAAAGCGCTAGTCTTTACGGTGCAGTGAGCTCAAACTGGACACAATCGTGTCTGTTTTCTGATGCGTAATACTTACATGTCTGAAGAGCTTGCCTCCAACGTTGCAGCTTTTCACGCCTTTGTCGAAGCAAACGACGTTCCTGTTCTTGAACGATCAATCTCTTAGACCTACGGTGCTCTTGAAGAATAAACTCTCGATCGCCGAGTGGAACATTGTGATAGTACGACTTTCGCGTTTTTTCTTGATCTAGCATTCTTGTGTTTAGTGAGCGTTGTGTTTCACGACCATACGAAACATCTCGTGTAACAGAAGAGTAGTGCGTGATTCCTGCACGGTTTAGAAGCCTCGAAGCATGCTCGTACTGTGTTCGTGTGTTATCGATACAGCGACGAAGTTGCAAAAGCAAAGATCCATAGACAGGTTCTGTCTGACCAAATCCAAGTCGGTCACGACAGTGACGCTGTAACTCTGTCTGATTTGGGACAATGGCGCTTGCAAAATCTATTGGGAGACTCGGAAGTAATCCAACAGCGAGAACGGTGAGAGCAATAAGACGTTTCATAGGCTTCTTGAGTAAAGGAGAGTATCGTATACTACTCTCATGCATCTCACAACTCCTCTTTCAAAGGTCTTACGTACGACTAAAGATTACATAGAAGTTCTCGATAGTATGGGGTTGCACACTGTAGAAGATTTATTGCTCTATTTACCAAGAGCACACGAAGATCTATCTCTTATGCATACACTTGGGTCGGCACCTCTCGATACAAAGGTTACAATTTCTGGGATAGTAGATACGTTAAAACTTATTCGTACACGCACAGGAAAACAGCTTGTTACAGGAAAGTTTCTTGATAGCGAAGGTACGAGCTGTGAAGTGATCTGGTTTAATCAGCCACACATCAAGCGCATGCTGAGTGACGGACAAGATACAGTTCTTACAGGAAAACTTGTTGAAAACGGTTACAAGCTGCAGATGCAAAGTCCGACGTTTGAAAAAGCTGGAGGAGGGGATTTGGTACATTCTGGTCGCCTTGTTCCAATTTACCCTCAACATGACAAGATCAACACTAAGTGGCTGCGCGAAAAGATCAATTCAATAAAAGAATCCATAGAGGATTTGCGAGAGACGTTACCGGTAGAAGTTGTAGAAGAGGAAAAGTTTTTATCTCGTGCAGATGCCGTGTACGCCATGCATTTTCCAGAAGACCCTGAGCAAGTACAGAAGGCGCTTGATAGGTTTGCCTTTGAGGATTTGTATGCCATACAGATAAACGCACTTAATCAAAAGAAGGAATGGCAGGGGGAAAGAAATGACAAGCTGAAAATTCCCATGAACGTAGATCATATTAAGCATTTCTTTGCTTCTCTCAAATTCACTCCTACAAACAGCCAGAAAGTTGCAATATTCGAACTTCTGACTGATATGGAAAAAAACGTACCAATGTCTAGACTCCTAGAAGGAGACGTAGGCTCTGGAAAAACTCTTGTTGCCACAGCGGTAATCGCCAATGTTATCGAACATGGGGGTCAGTGTGCATTTATGGTTCCAACGGAAGTACTCGCTAAGCAGCACACAGAATCTATTGGTAAAACGTTGGTAGCTTTTCATAACTATTGCCAAAAAGAAGGGATCGATATGCCTTGCCCTAAGGTAGCACTACTTACCGGCTCTACTCCGAAGGGCCAAGCTGAAGAGACAAGAGCAAATATAGAAGTCGGAAACTTCGATCTTATAATAGGAACACACTCACTTATAGAAGACAAAGTGCAGTTCCATAACTTGCGACTGGTCATAGTAGACGAGCAGCATCGCTTTGGTGTTGCGCAGAGAGACCGTCTTAAATCCAAGGGTAGTCCGCACTTCTTAAGCATGACTGCGACTCCGATTCCAAGAACACTTGCACTTACAGCATACGGACATCACGACCTTTCGGTACTTACCGAGAAACCGGGAAACCGTAAGCCTATCCATACTAAAGTCGTTTCTCCTACTGATAGAAAAACAGTCGAGCTCTTCATCGACAAAGAAATAGAAGCCGGCAGACAGGCGTTTGTTATCTGTCCCCTTATAAAAGAATCCAAAAACGAAGATTTTTCTGAGATAAAAAATGTAGAAGCAGAAAAAAAGCGTCTTGATGAAAGCTTCTCCCATAGAAAGATTGCTATGTTGCATGGAAAGATGACTCCTCAAGAAAAGGAAAACATCATGAGGTCGTTTAAAGAAAAAGAATATGACATCTTGGTTTCTACTTCTGTTATAGAAGTAGGTATCGATATTCCAAATTCAACAATTATTGTTATAGAAGGATCTGAGCGGTTTGGCCTTTCACAATTGCATCAGTTCCGTGGCCGTGTAGGCCGAAGTGATATTAAGAGCCACTGCTTCTTATTTACAACAAGCCCAGAGCAGGCACGGAGTGCAAGACTCAAAGCAATGGAAAAGCACGACTCAGGGTTCCAATTAGCTGAGATTGATTTAAAGCTTCGTGGACCTGGGGAAATGTTTGGGCTCCGCCAGAGCGGAATTCCAGAAATATCCGTCGCAAATCTCTTAAATCCAGAGCTTGTAGTGCGTGCTAGAAAGGCAGCTCAGAAGTACCTAAAAGTTGCTTGACTAAGCCAAAAAGCAGAATAAACTGCGTTAAATTATGAGCGAGCAAAATAACCGCCAATGGTACGACTTAGCCTTAGAATACAAAATATCTGACACCTATGGTGGACGGGAGCTTAATCCTACTGCACCTGGTGTTTCCGATATTGACGTACAACTTGAGGTAGATCTTGCAAGAGTTGCTCAAACACTTGAGTCTGGGTCACAGAGAGCTAAGCAAAATTTAAATATTGATAGAATGTTTACTCTTCACGGAAGAGGAATGCCTGTGGTTCAGCATATTGCACGAATTATGTCTCAGTGGAGTCATGAATACGGCGAATTTTTGAAACGCCATGAATTACATATCGGTCTTTTTGGAAATGCTGCCCCTAGGATAGGACAGGGAGATCAGCCATCAGAATTTGATATCGGTACAAACAATCACAATCTCCGTATTGTTTCTCCTGCTCAAGGAATGGAGCTTATTGCAGATGATATACATAGACTCATGCGCATTCCAAATAATAATAACGGAGGTTTGTGGCCTAATGGAGAACAACATCGTTCACGCACAGCACACAATGCTCTCGTTGATGATCGAGGTATTGCCCTGTCAAAAATTAACCCTTCAAGACTACAAGATTCAAAAGCCATGAATAGAAGAGCAGTTCGATATGTTGACGTCCACGGAAACTTAATTACATACGGCTGTAGAGGCGGGGATAAAGCAGCGCAAGAACAAGCTGAGTGGCTGCGCTCAAAAGTCGGAACTGGAAAAGATATAGTTTCTATTCAAATTGGTGAAGCTACCAGAGAAGCAAAGGCTGTTGCGAGTTTAGAAGAAGGTAAAGAGGGCGATATGATTGTGTATGCAAACGGAGGTGATCCTAATCATCCAAATATAGATATTGTCGCAAAGTACGACACTACAAGTACAGATCCTGATTTGCTCGAATCTTCCGCATATGCTCTTTTTGATAGACCAGTTGAAGGTGATGCATATGTTCAGCTAAGAGATGCAAGGTAGAAAAGGGGTAAAACACTTAAAATGCGCTTTTATCAGTCATCTGTGGCTGGTAGACTTGTATTGAACTTCTCCAAATACTATGACTGATCCTGCAAACCCACCAGCAGGAGGAAATCCTCCTCCACCACCCCCACCACCGCCTCCTCCTCCACCACCTCCAGCAGGTGGACAGGACCCAGCAGCAACTCCTGCACCTGAGGGGCCACCGCCTCCACGTCCTGGCGAAGGAGTACCAGAAGGTGGATTGGATCCTACTCAAGTATTTGCAGCACCCCCTCCGCCTCCACCACCACCTCCAACAGATGGTAGTGCTCAGGCACAAGATCAGGGGCCACCTCCGCCACCACCAGGCCCGCTTCCAGCTGATGATCAGCTAAAAGCTGCAGGGTTTGATGATGAGGATATTCGTGTACTAAAAGAAGTAGGAGATTACCGATTCGGTACTGTAAATACTGCACTCAGTAACGATCAGATCACTGTTCCTGCTCACCCAGAAACACAGTTTGATGAGCAGCTCTTCCTCGCACTACTTCGTGGAAGCATCTCTCTTACTCGCGATGAAAAGTGGAGAATTATCCAAGCTATTCCAAAACTCTCTCAGTTCCAAATTGATGAGCTTAAGAAGATTCTCGAAGAGGAGAAGCGCAAGTTCTCACAACTCAGCCCTAAACATTTACTGCAACTTCAAAAGCTTGAGCAAAAACACGGTGAAGACTGGAAAGACTTACAGTCTATTACTGTACAACAAGGTGCTCGTGAAGAAGAAGCAGGACAAGCTGATGAGATTCGAAAGCAGCTCGGACTCTAATTACTGAATATTCATCTTATAAAGAATAAAGACTGCTACTCCGACAGTTGCGAGGACTAGCCCAATCTTTTTGGATCTTCCTGTCTGTGTATATATTCCTGATAGGAGCAAAAAGAGATATGCGGCAAATGTAAAACTTAGCACCAGTGGAGAGAGAAACAAACTCTCTGCATAGGGAACATGAAAAGGAATATCTTTTGTAAACTGATACGACCCGACGGCAAATACTAAGCAGTACCATGCAAGAAGCCAGCCTGCGTAGAGGCGAAGAGTATCAAGCAGTGGAAAGTACGCTACATCAGATTGAGGCGCACGTTCTTTTTTTAGCGGCTTCTCTTTAGGAGCAGACTGCATTGCATCTACCCAAGGAGCATCGGAGGTTTCTGATACAGAAGTTGCAGCCTCATATATTTCTATAGGTTCCAATCCTAAAGAGGCTACTTCTTCACGAGCTGCTTGGAGACTAAGCGCATCGACGTTTCCATCTACGATCTTTCCTGAGGAATCCGTCGCTTGATACGTATAAGTAGTCATGGGACGCGTATTAACTAGCGTAGTCCGTTATGTTCTGTGTGATATAAAGAATAGCTTGTTCCAAACTTTCATCACCAGAGATTCTAAAGTGACGACCAAAGGTCCACTCTTTATATCCGGTTGCTTGTCCATCTGCTATATCGATTGTGCCATCTGCATCGGCTAGACTGCCTGCAATAAGCTCAATAACCAGAGGACCTTGCCCTAGGCTTTCAATAGGGGCAGGTGAAAGCTCTATGTGCCACAGTGTACTGCTCGTTGCACCGAATGATTTAAACCACCAGTTGCGGTGTACAGGTGCACAGAAACTAATGTGAGAAGAGCAGTATTGCTGAGTCCAGTTAGCTGCATCGTAATCTTGCCTCGCCATTAGTTCTACAAGCTCTTTAAATTCAGCAGAAGATTCTGCTGGAGGAGTTTCTTCTTCAGGTTCTTCTGTAGGCTCTTCTTCTGGAGACTCCTCTTCGACTGGGACTTCTTCTACAGGAACCTCTTCCGTAGGAGCTTCTTCTTCTGTTGGCTCTTCCTCTTCTGGTAGATCTATTGGCTCAGTTGTTTCTGGATCTGCAGATTCTTCACCTGGTTCTTCTTCCGGCTCCTCTAGAGGTTCGTCGTCAGTATCTTCAGGATTTACGGGAAGTTCTTCCGCCTCTGGCTCTTCTTCAGCTTCTTCTTTTGCAATGAGCTCGATGCGTTCAACACGCATAATCATGCCACCAGCTTCTACAGTAGGTCGCAAAGCACCGAATATCTTTACCTCTTCTCCGACGTATCCGTTTAGATCCAAATCCTCTGCTTCTAGAAGAACAAACTTTCCACCAGGAAGAACAAGGCGGTGTGTTCCTTGGTTATAGACAGAAATTCCAGCAGGCTGAACCTCTCCTGTATAGGTAACATTATTGGTCTCGCGTACTTTTACTTCCTCAGTTGGAGGTGTGTCCTCCTTAGCTTGGTCGTACTCTACTTCCACCAGCCCACAGGCTGTTAGTGTAAGTGCTGATAGTGTTAGTGCTGCAAATGTATTTTTCATAAGTAATAGGAGTATACCAAAAGAAAAGGACGGCGCAATCACCGTCCTTTTCATTTCATTGTACCTTTATTTATCTAAGAGCGTCTACTGCAGCTTGGAAGCTAGCCAAAGGCTGTGCTCCAGATACGAGACGTGAATCTCCTGTCTTAATGTTAAGAACAATGTTTCCTGGTGTACCAGATACACCACCAGCGCTACCGCCAGCCATGTCATCTTGTACGTACTGTGCGTATGTTCCTGCGTCTACACAGTCTTGAACTTTAGCACCGTCAACACCAGACTCGTCTCCGTATTGAGCGATGTTTGCAGCGTCTGCACCCTTTTCGAAGATCAAATCAGTGAACTTCCAGAATGCGTCGTCTCCTCCTTGTTCCCATGCACACTCAGCAGCTTCTGCGAGTGGAGTTGCGTTCTGGTGGAACCCTAGAGGGAAGTGTCGGTATACCCACATCACGTCGTCGTTAGCATCGATAAGACCTTGTGCTGTTGGGTGGTGACGTCCACAGAAAGGACATTCGTAGTCAGAGTACTCAATAAGAGCAATGTTTGCTTTGCGGTTTCCACGGATGTGGTCACGCTTAAGGTCGACAGGCTTAACGTCCTTCGCTGTAGGCGTAGGAGCTGGAGCCGGAGCAGAAGGCGTAGGAGCTACTGCAGCAGTAGGAGCTTTTCCTGATGGAGCAGGTGCTCCAGAGCTAGTAGCGACACCGTATCCAACGATTACTCCGACGAGAACCATTGAGATACCAAACCATTGATTGTTAGATGAATCAGCCATAATAAATTAGAGTATTGAAATAGTAGAAAAAGTTTAATGAAATATTTTGAAAAATCAATCAAGCTTTCACTCTAACTTTAGGAGGCTATGAACTAAAACTGACGAATCTTCATATAAGGGCCCCACTCGGGCTAGTAAGCTTAGATTTGGCTCTTTGTAACCTACGTCATAAAAGTCGAAGAAAATAGGAATACTATCAACAAATGAGACAAGAAGTGGCGTAAGCCTCTCTTCAAGTATCGAATTTGCTTGAGTAAAACAAGTCGTTGCATTTTTACATCCTAGATCTATTGTACCTACTGCCTCATTGGTTCGTTGGCTACTTTTACAGCTGAGATATCCAATTGATCCATAGGACATTGGCCCAGAGCTGTCTTGACTATAGGCAAACTGATTGGCTGCAGCTGCACCGACCGCAAAAATACCACCAGTGCAGAGAGAGGAATTTAATCCAATACACAGAGCGGTGATAAGAAGCGTGCGCAAGTACATCGCTCCAAGTCTATGTCTACTCTCCTAGTTGAGCAAGTGGAGCTGATGTGTGGATAATTTGTTCTGGTTCATACTCTCTTGCAAGTGACTGCGGAAGAGTTTTGTACCGAGATCCAATCTGGTACTCCCTACTTTCACCATCGGGGTAGTCTACTCGTTGTACCCATACAATTTCATTTGTTTTAATTTTACGACCTTTATATGAAAGGCTTTCTGGTGCAGTGGAAGTAAAGTACGGTCCTGCAAGTGCTACTGCACGTCCATCAGGCGTTCCGTAAATATTCACGAATGCTTCAGATCCATCGTTGTAAGACTGAATGACTAGATAGTTATCGGAGTCATTTACAAATGAAAGGTCCTGACTACCAGGGTAGATCGTTGCATCGATACCAACACCATGTTTCTTGTAGTAGCTTACATAAAGACTATGTGCTCTGCGGTCTTCTATAGGGAACCCCGCGTTAACAATAGCTCTAAACACCGTAGTAGATGCTTGGCAGATTCCACCACCTGGAGCAGGTTCTAAGTCTCCACCATTAAAGATAACTTTCGCCATTGCCCATCCATTGGCAACACTCACTGGTCCGTCAAGTGTTGAGTTAAATGAGTACGTGTCACCAGGCGCAACTACAGTATTTTGTACGTGCTCATTCAATGCCTTTTGCACGTTGTGTGACCTTGCATATGTAGAACCGGTGTAATCAGATCGTCCAGATGCCCATAACTTTAGGTCACCCAAATCAATATCTGTCATGTTTACAATGCGACCCTCTTCTTTTTCTAGAGGTATAGAAATCTCTTCAAGATCTGAGTGGAACGCTTTTGCAATGGACCCAGCAATCAGATCTTCATTAGGGAGATATCCGTGCTTAGCTGTCCCTTCAATGACTGCTCTCGAAACAGATTTATCGTTCTCTTTGGCAATAATCTCGCGCAAGATAGCATGCACGGGAGGCTCTACAGTTAGAACACTCTCATCAACGAAAACTTTTTTGATTTGATCAGGATTCAAAACGAACTTGGCCTCGCTCATAGTAAACGAAGGTGTGATCCATAGTGGATACTTAGATGCTGATACTTCCCAGACCGCATGGTCAGGATTTTCTTCTGTCGCAAAGTGTACTGAGATATTCCTCTTCAGCAGATTCTGGCGAGACTCGACAGCCCCTGCAAGAACTCCAATACTAGGAACTGCTCTGCTCCCTCTACGACGAAGTCGATTCTGAAGTCTTTGTGCAATACGGTGTGTAGGAGATGCTGCGTATTTCTGACGTTGCATTCTACTGAATGAATGGGAGTTTGACGTCCTCGCGAGCCAACCTTCATTAAGGTCCATCGAAAGAGCAGCGGTGTTACTGTGGGCAACTAGAGAGACTATTGCCAACACCCCTGTAAGAGTTGCTATACTGCGTTTGTGATCTTTAAAGTGTTGATTCATATTTGTTGTTTGTTTCTTTAGTATTATACAACAATTTGACATAATTAGCAATACTTACATAACTATATTTTTATGACTACAGTGTGTGAAAAAGAAGAGTTACTAAACTTGTTAAAAGTCTTCATAAGCTTTAAATCTGTTGACGGAGAGGGGATTTATAAAACAGAGTGTTTGGACTGGATCCAGACTGCGTTTTTAGGGAGTACAAAAAGTGCTGTGCAAAGAGGGGATTTTGAAGGTTCACCGTGGCTGTACATGCCTTCAGGCGACTGTAAGTTATTGGTGTTTGCTCACTGCGACGTCGTCCCAGCGAGTGATGAAATGTTCGAACTATCAATAGAAGGCGACAGTGCAAAAGGTCGCGGGACGAGTGATATGAAAGGAAACATTCTCCCATTTCTTATGGCCTATAGAGATGCCATAGAAGAGGGGACTCAGCCTCCCATAAGTATCCTGATTACTACTGACGAAGAGGTCGCAGGAAATACGATTCCTCACTTAATAGACACGGGAGTAGTAACGGCACCAGTAGCGTTCACTCCAGATAGCAATGACCTAGGAATAGTCTGCCAGCACAAAGGCGTCGTATGGTCTGAGCTTATATGCAGTGGTAAAGGGGGGCATGGTGCATACCCGTGGGATACTGATAATCCTGCGTGGCTTTTGGTAGAAGCTCTCGCAAAGATTAAAGAAGCCTTCCCACCAGGAGAACATGACGACTGGCAGATAACTGTCTCGCCGACTATGCTTCAAGGAAGTAGCGCACGCAATCAAGTAGATGCGAAGGTCACCTGTGGACTCGATATCAGATTTCCCCCAGAGACTTGTAGCTCTCCTAAGGAAGCTCTGGAAAAAGTCTCAGCAATACTCCCAGAAGGATGTGAGATACGAGAAGTACTTTCTGCATCTCCATTGAGCACACCAGAAAATCACCCGATGGTTGAGATGTTTAAAGAAGTAGCAGAAGAAGTACTAGATACATCTATAGGATTTAAAAGAGAGCATGGCGGAACGGATGCTCGGTATTTTTCAGAGAAGGGGATTCCAGCATTCTTGTATGGCCCGAAAGGTGCAGGGCTCCACAGCAAAGATGAATGGGTAAGTGTGAGCTCACTGCAAAAACATTACAAGATGTATTGGGGTTTGTTTAACAAGATACTAGCCTAAAAAACTAAACTCAGTAGAGATCTAAATCTCGATTGCTTCTCCTCAACCTCCTCGGAAGGTCTATATTCTTTTGGCCAGAACGCTTTGTCTACATCCATCAATATTCCAGCTTCTGGGAACATATACTCATACACAGCCTCGTCTCCGCCTTCGGCCCTGATACGATCATACTTTTCACTTATCAAACGAAGGCTATTGGCGAGATTTGAGGACGGTTCAGCGAGTATCTTTCTTCGAGCGATTTTTTTGGGCATACAACATGCACCACCAAGCGCTGCACGGCAACCACCACATCGAGCGTATATCTCATCAGATGATGAAGTATTGTGAGTTTCAACTGCCTCTGGGTGACAACTAGTCTCAGACATGGTGTAATATAATACAATATATTACAAATACGTCAATACGCTAAAATGCGCTTATTTGAAAAATAAGGCTTAGTTTAAGTTTATATGGTGGCCCAGATTAGGGTTCGGAACTTCTGACACTTCTCGAGCTTCAATCGAGTGCGCTGCGCGCAGGGTTCATAATATCGTGCACAGCAAAGCTGTGCAGCAACTGAGCTACCGAGCTTTTAAAGTGGTGGCCCAGATCAGGGTCGAACTGATGACACCTCGAGCTTCAATCGAGTGCTCTACCAACTGAGCTACCGGGCCACGGTCTTTCAGCCGGAAAACTATATCAATTAAGAAGCCATAGGAGAAGTAAATTTCACCAAGTTTCGCATTTATGCCACAGAGAGACCATAACGAGATGTATCAGGTGGAGTATTTGATTTGAATGGATCTGAGTGTTCTGCAGCTTCGACAGGTTCCTGCTCTGGTACAGCTCTCTTTATAACTGAATCTCTCTCTATCAGTATTTTGAGATGATCTACTCTACTTGAAAGATTTACCCAGTACATATCGTTATCATCAATTCCTTGCTCTGAACCATCTTCTATTACATCAAAATACTTCTCGTGCTGGTATTTTCGCATTTGATCAAAGGCCACTCCCACATGTAGGAGTTTTCGCTCAAATTCCTCTCGAGAATTTAACGTTTCACTAGAATGTTCTGCACGTAGAATCATACTCTGATCCTATCAGTATTAGATATGTGAATCCACCTGTACATTTCCAATAAATACGTCTGCCTTAGAGTCGCCACGCTCTCTAGCAATAGCTTTACCGAGACCAATCTTCTCAAGGACATCTTTAAATCGTAAAATTGCCCCCTCGCTTCCAAAGTCTGTCATCACCGTAAACTGCTCAATACGCTTACCAGTGACACGAATAGTTCTGTCGTCTTCGCGTGTGATTTTATACGAAGCCATTTTGCCTGAGTCTGTATCTGGAGAGAGTACTACTTCAGCAGGTTCTGCTTCTGGGACATTCTCTCGTTCTTTAAGAGCTATAGGAAGAAGGTGTTTCATCAAGTCTTCTGTTCCAATGTGTGCAGCAGCAGAGATCGGAGAGAATACTTGTATACCTGCAGCGGCAAGTTCATCTAGTACAGGCTTAAGGTCATCTGTTGTCAGGTCTGCTTTATTCAAAACGACGATCTCTTGCTTAGCACCAAGAGTTTCAGAGTAGAGCTCAAGTTCTTTCCTGATAGCTTTGTAGTCATTTATAAGTAACGAGGCATCTATAGATCCATCAACCATTGCACGAGAAAGGTCCAGTAGATGCAGCAATACTCCACAGCGTTCTATGTGCTTTAGGAACTGGTGTCCTAAACCTTTTCCTTCTGATGCCTTCTCGATAAGACCTGGTACATCACACACAACAAACGAACGGTCGGCTACCGTAACCACTCCAAGATTCGGGACCAGCGTTGTAAATTCATACGCTGCAATCTTTGGTTTAGCAGCTGAGATTACAGAGATCAGTGTAGATTTTCCCACACTTGGATATCCAATGATTCCAACATCTGCTACGAGCTTGAGTTCGAGAGTAACCTCTCTTGTACCACCGGGTTCACCTTTTTCGGCAAAATCAGGCTTCTGTCTGGTAGGTCCCTTAAAGTGCGCATTTCCGTAACCTCCTCTTCCTCCAGTGATAATTACTATTTCTTCTCCAGTTTTTTTTAAATCAGCAATAATATTCTCTCCTTCTTTTACTAAGGTTCCTGGAGGAACAACCAGCAAGAGGTCATCTCCACTTTTACCATGTTTATTCTGGCCTTCGCCATAGCTTCCTTTTTGAGCCTTAAAGTTCTTTACTGATCGGAAATCAGACAGAGTATCCGTATTTGGATCTGCCTGAATATAGATAGCTCCGCCATTTCCACCATCTCCACCATCTGGCCCTCCTTTGGCTATGTACTTCTCCTGACGCCAAGAGACGCAGCCATCACCACCAGCACCGCCAGTTACCGTTATTGTCGCTTCATCTAAAAACATGGGCGCAGTATAGGGAAATGGACTAATTTTCGCTAAAATTCCGTTGACCTCTTGGAGTTGGCACTCTAAAATCCCGAGTGCTAATTTATACTTTCAAACCTTAAATATGTCTAAGATTATTGGAATCGACCTCGGAACGACAAACAGCTGTATGGCTGTAATAGAAGGTGGTGAACCTGTTGTAATCCCAAATGCTGAAGGAAACCGTACGACGCCATCTGTTGTAGGGTACAAAGACGATGAAGTGCTCGTAGGAGTCGCCGCTAAAAGGCAGGCAGTAACGAACCACGATAAGACGATCTTCTCTGCAAAGAGGTTTATTGGTCGTCGTTATAAAGAGCTTCAAAAAGAAGCTGAGCAGATGCCTTTCACTGTAAAAGCAGGAAAAGGAGAAAGAGCGGTAATCGTCGTAAATGATAAAGAAATGCTACCGCAAGAAGTAAGTGCAAAAGTCCTACAGAAGATGAAGAAAGACGCAGAGGCATATCTCGGAACTACTGTAACCAAAGCGGTAATTACTGTTCCTGCATATTTTGATGACTCCCAGAGACAAGCTACCAAAGAAGCAGGAAAGATCGCAGGTCTCGAAGTAGAAAGAATCATTAACGAGCCTACTGCAGCATCGCTTGCCTATGGTCTTGATAAAGGAGGTGAGCAAAAAGTAGCAGTATACGACCTTGGAGGTGGAACATTCGATGTTTCGATTCTTGACCTTGCAGATGGAGTATTTGAAGTACTCTCTACAAATGGTGATACACAACTTGGTGGAGATGACTTCGACTCAGAAATTATCGCCTGGCTCCTCGAAGAATTTAAGAAAGACCAAGGAATTGATCTGAGTAAAGACAATATTGCTCTTCAGCGTCTAAAAGAGGCTGCAGAAAAAGCAAAGATCGAGCTTAGCTCACAAACAGAGACAGAAATTAGTCTTCCATTTATTACAGCAGACGATACAGGTCCTAAACACCTTACTATTAAACTTAGTCGTGCAAAGCTAGAGGCTCTTGTAGAAAAACTCGTAGAGCGAACTCTCAAGCCTTGTGAAAATGCTCTCAAGGATGCAGGACTTTCAAAGAGTGATATCTCTGAAGTAGTCCTCGTAGGAGGAATGACACGTATGCCTTCTGTACAAGCAAAGGTTAAAGAGATGTTTGGTAAAGACCCACACCAAGGAGTAAACCCAGATGAAGTTGTAGCAATTGGTGCTGCTATCCAAGCTGGTGTTATGGGAGGAGATATCGACAAAGATATCGTTCTTGTTGATGTTACTCCATTGAGCTTCGGTCTAGAAACACTCGGAGGTGTTGGGACTAAGCTTATCGAGCGTAATGCAAAGATCCCTACAACAAAGAGTCAGATCTTCTCAACTGCAGCAGATAACCAGCCATCAGTAGAAATTCACGTTGTACAGGGAGAGCGAGAGATGGCAGCTGATAACAAATCTCTAGGACGATTTATCCTTGATGGAATTGCTCCTGCACCTCGTGGACTTCCACAAATAGAAGTATCTTTTGATATTGATACCAACGGTATCTTGTCCGTAAAGGCTTCTGATAAAGGAACAGGTAAAGAGCAGCACATTACGATTCAAGGATCTACAGGTCTTACTGACGAAGAGATTGAAAACATGAAGAAAGACGCAGAAGTACATGCAGAAGAAGACAAGCAAAAGAAAGAGCTTGTCGATGCACGGAACAATGCTGATGGACTCGTCTTTAACCTTGAAAAGCAAATGCGTGAGCACGATGCAAAGATCGGTGATGACTTAAAAAAGAAGATCAACCTGAAGATCTCAGATCTTAAAGATCTCATGGGTAAAGAAGACGCATCTGCTGAGGAGCTGAAGACTGCTACAGAAGCACTTGCTACAGAGTCTCAAGAGATCGGGAAGATCGTCTACGAAGCGGCTCAAGAGAAAGAAGCACCTTCAAACGAAGCAGCGGACGACGCAGGCGAAAAGGTGGTTGATGCTGAGGTCGTCGACGAAAAAGAAGAGGAGAAGAGCGAAGAGAAGAAAGAAGACTAAAGCTTCGATCCCATAAGTTGAGCCAGCTCTACAAGGCGATTGCTGTACCCCCACTCATTGTCGTACCAAGAGAGGACCTTCACCATCGTCTCTCCATCTTGCTTGTGAACCTTAGTGTTCTGAGCATCGATAATCGAACTACGAGGATCTCCAACATAGTCTTTCAAGACTAGAGGCCTCTCTTCGTATCCGAGAATGCCCTTCATGTTGCTTTCTGATGCCTTGCTAAATGCAGCGTTGATAGCATCTGCATCCGCATCTTTTTCGATAGTACACACTAGGTCAGTAACACTTCCTGTAGGGGTTGGAACACGGATAGAAATTCCATCGAGCTTACCCTCTAATTGTGGCAAAACAAGGGAGACAGCCTTAGCAGCTCCTGTAGTTGTCGGGATGATGTTTTCCGCAGCAGCTCGGGCTCTTCGCAAATCCTTATGCGGAAGATCTAGTAGTCTTTGGTCGTTTGTGTAGCTGTGAATAGTTGTCATAAATCCATGCTTGATACCAAAGGTGTCATCGAGGACTTTTGTCAGTGGAGCGATACAGTTTGTCGTACAAGAAGCATTGGAAACGACGTGGTGATTCGCAGCGTCATATGTATCTTCATTTACACCGATAACAAATGTAGCATCTGGATCGTCTTTACATGGAGCTGAGATAATTACTTTCTTGGCACCTGCTTTGAGGTGAGCAGCAGCAGCATCGCGAGTTCTAAATACTCCAGTACATTCAAGTACTACATCTACTCCCAGTTCTTTGTGCGGAAGAGTTGCAGGATCTTTAGAAGCAGTAACACGAATCTGTCCGTGCTCAGTTGTCAGCATTCCATCTTTGTAGCACGCATCTCCACACTCATGGTGTCCGTAGGTACTGTCCCACTCAAAGAGATGTGCGAGAGTTTCTGCATCCGTTAAGTCATTGATCAGTACGACATTGATATCGAGATTGTTTTCTTGAATGATGCGAAGCGCTTGGCGTCCAATGCGTCCGAATCCGTTTATTGCGAGGTTCATAAAGTTTTTTAGAAGCAGTAAGTGTGTTGAGTATATCAATCTAAAGTGGATTGCACATCTGTAGTTGCATTTCTTTTTGTGAGGGATATAGTCAGTCCCTGGTCTTTCGACCACCGCGTCTTCCTCAACATTGTCTTGCTATGCCATCACTCGTCGTGATTGCGGTAAGATTCCCAAGAATGCAACACGCCTTTTGATGTGTTGGCAGGACTTCCTTGGGGAAGAATTTCTCAAATGCGAAGGAGTAGGACATGCGACTATTTGCAACGATGTGCACCCTTCTTGCGCTCTGCGGAGGTGCAAGCGGTCAAGACCTGGAGGTCAAAATCCGCATCCGATTCGATACGGATAAAGACAAATTCACTGTCCAGATGCAGAAGGGAAAGGAGTGGAAAGAAGTCATCAACCATCAGATGGCCAAGTTACCATCGTACAGAACAGATTCGGTGATTGTGCTGTTTGAGCACAAGAAGCATGACGAGTTCTTTCCGAAAAAGATGCGCGGAGAACTAAAGGACCAAGCTCTTCTAATCGTAGTACAGCAGCAACGTCCAATTGGATTAGAGATCGACCCCAACAAAAAGAAAGTCGTTGGTGTCGTTATCGACGTCCACTCCTACCAATTCGTTGTATCAACTGACGGTAAGGTGCTCAAGCAAGCATCAAGCCGTGACAGACACATCGAAAAAGCGAAGGACGAGAAAAAGCCCAAAAAGCCGGATGCAAAACCGAGGCCTCGAAACCAAGGCCCAGTGGACATTCGAAAAGTGGCTTAGTAAAACCCGAGGAATTAGGCCCGCCGACGCATGTCGTTAGCGGGTTTTTTTATTGTAATTTTGAATACGTCTTTTGCATGAGCTGAGTATCATCTTCCTGGATAGGGGATTCACAGACAAGTGTTCCTTCAATTTCTCTGTCCTTGAGCACTTGAATAAAGTCTTTCCAGCGTGCGTCACTCTTCTTTAGCGGTAAATGCTTTCGCTCTCCTTTTTCTGTGTATTCGATACCGCTGTAGTGCATGTGCATAGACTTGAGGGACTTTTTGCCTAAGTACTTTTCGTACATATCAAACAGTACGTTCCATTCCTCTGTGGTGTTCCATTCCCCGTTAGTTCGTGCATGCATATGAGCAGAGTCCACAGTCGGGTAAATCCCAAATTCTTTAGAGAGTTTGAGTACCTCCTCTAAAGATCCAAACTGTGTCACTTTCCCCATCGTTTCAAACCCAAGATTAATAGTCAGTCCTTTTTTGTTGGCTCTCTTCATAATGTCATCAGTAGCTCGGTATACGTTGTCGTAAACTTCTTCTGGGTCCATCTTTAGATAAAACGCAGGGTGAACACACACAGAATGCGCCCCTGCAAGCTGTCCCATTTCCATGGCATCTAAGATTCGAATTTTTGAAGCTTCGAGCTTTTCTTCTTCTATAGCATTAAGATTTATAAAGTACGGTGCGTGCACAGTAAGGTAGATACCAAGCTCTTTTGCCTTATCGCGAATATTTGCAATGTGCTCTTCATTTTTTGGTACTCGCTGTACCCATTCCATTTCCATGGCAGTAATCCCTAAGGAGTGCGCATGGTCTAGGCCTTCTAATGTCCCACCTTTTCCAGGAGTTGAGTACGGGACACCGGCGACAGCAAAGTGTAACATGTCAGTATTCTACCATGCCCATTGCAAAAGATATCATCGATCGAACGCTTGGTTCCCCTCACGGAGCGCAAGGGTATACCGTCTGTGAAATTCTCCTAGATGCAGGCTTTGAAGCGTGGTGGGTAGGAGGATGTGTACGCGATATGTTTCGAGGAGTTATCCCTGATGATATTGATATCGCAACAAATGCAAAGCCCGAAAACCTGACAAAACTCTTTGAGAGGTTTGATGACTCAGCGGCAGCTCTTGGCGCAGTTGTTGTCTCTTTAGAAGGACACGCATTTGAAATAACGACCTTCAGGAAAGATCATGAGCTCAGCGATGGAAGATTCCCCGAATCAGTAGAATTTACTGATAGAAATTCAGATGCTGAGAGGCGAGATATCACAATTAATGCTCTCTACTGGAATCCGATTAGCTCAGAAGTCTTTGATCCGTTTGAGGGAGAGAAAGACCTACAAGAGGGTCTTGTACGCTTTATAGGAGACGCAGAGGACCGCATTCAACATGATGCGCTCAGGCTCCTTCGAGTTATTCGCTTTAGAGCACTTATCGATGGTCAGTACCATCCAGATACATTTAAAGCACTACATAATAAGGCGAAGCAAGTCAGTGTTCTGTCTGGAACACGCAGATATAGAGAGCTTGAAAAGATACTCCTAGGACCAACCCCTCAACGAGCATTCGAAGACCTGTGGGAAACAGACGTTATAGAGACGCTCTTACCCGAATTGCATGCATGTAAAGGCGTAGCACAGCCTTCTAAGGCTCATAACGAAGGTGATGTGTGGAATCATACCTTGCAGGTGATATCCTCATTTACAGATGATCATAAAGCAGATACTCGGTGGGCAGCACTGCTTCATGACATTGGAAAGCCTGTCACATTCTCTATCGATGAAGAGCGCATCAAATTTAATGAGCACGCAAAACAAGGAGGTAAGATCGCAAAAGATGTCTTAGATCGTTTGCAGTTTCCAGCGGCAAGACGCGATAAGATCTGCTGGATTATAGAACATCATATGATGATGGGTACGTTTGCAGACCTCGATGTCAGCAGAAAACATCACTGGTACTACCACCCTTGGTTTATAGAACTGCTCCAAGTATTCTGGTTGGATATTGCAGGAACCACACCGTCCGATTTTGATTTATATGACTCAATTATCTCAGATTACAATGCTTTCTTAGACAGTAATCCTAGACCAAAAAAAGCGCTGCTCTCGGGAGAAGAGGTAATGGGTATATTAAATATTGAGCAAGGTGAGCAAGTTGGAAAAGCTCTTCGAGCCCTAGATGAAGCGCAAAAGTCTGGTGAGGTATCTACAAAGAAAGATGCTCTGGAATTTATAGAGAAGACGAGCCTATAATAAGGTAATTCTTACCCACCTTATTTTATGGAACTAGCAACATTTGCGTACACCATCGGAGTTATAGAACTCATCGTTGGTCTACCACTACTATTTTATTCGAAGTCTACATTAAAAGTATTTGATAAATTCTTTAAAGATGATTTTCAGATGCGATTTACAGGAACACTCATGGCCGTTCTCGGTTCACTTGTTCTTGTAGAGTCATACGAAGTCAGTCTCGATCCAGAAGGACTTATTATCCTTATGGCGTGGCTCGTCTTTGTAAAAGGTCTCATGTATGCATGGTGGCCACAGACCGCTGTGAACATGAAGAAGAAATTTATGAAGAGCGAAGCCGCTCTTACATTCGGAGGTATTGCAGCTTCAGTCATTGGAGTACTGCTTGTCTACGGAGCATCTATAGTTTAACTATATGTAAAAGGCCTTCTGCAGTAGGAGGTCTTTTTCTTATTGTGAATCCTTCGTAAGGACTAATGTTGAATGTCCAATTGAATTAGTAAATCCACCCAAGCCTCTTGGTTCATATATATCTACATTATAACTATCTGCAATTGCTTTAGAAATCTGAGGGACATCAAATAGCGATCTTCCAGTTCTGTGTTGACTCGCACAAAAACGCATCTGTCCTTCGGGCTGCAGTACTCTATCGAATTCATTAAATATCTTTGCAGCGTCCTCAGTGCTATCAATCCAATACGGAAAGCAGAACATGGAAAGTATCTGCTTAAAAGAGGCATCATCATACGGAATTTCTCTAAGGTCTGCACCTAAGGCAGTGTTGGTAGTAGAGAAGTCTCTCTTTGGAGCATTACCGGTTAGCACTCTTTTCATGTCTTTGTAGGCAATCATAATTCTATTAGCAAAAAGATCCTGTGCTGGAAAATTATCAGCTTCTGAATCTGAATTCGATATTCTTTGGTCTATGGAAACCATCTTTCCAGAAGCTCTCTGATGATTAAATAATGAGTAAGGATTTTTATGGGTGACACCACTTCCAGCATCAAGTGTATCTCCTTGCCCTAGAAGTTCATGCATCTGATCTTCAGATTCGCAGTCAGGAAACAGTGAGCTCTTGTACTGCTTCACCGTACGACTTGTTGATGGCATGGGTAGATTCAATCTACTAAACAAAAGATCATTAGTTCTTCTTGCACCTTCAGCTACTCTTGAATAAACAGCTGAACGGACAGTTGAGCTATTCTTATGTTCGGTAATCCTGCTAGAGAGTCGTGAGTAGTCTTCCATGTGTTGCGTATAAATAGACAACTATATTATGCAACAATGCGATAATTGTCAATGTGGTGGGCCAGGGTAGACTTGAACTACCGACCTCCAGTTTATAAGTCTGGGGCTCTAACCACCTGAGCTACTGGCCCATGTAAGAAGTATACTATGATATGAATATAACGAAATGGTTAGAGCAACTCATTATATGGCTCGTAAGCTTACAGCTTACTCGACCCACCTGAGCTACTGGACCACACCTCTAGTCTACAATGTTTTGAGTATTTCGAAATACCCATCTACATAAAAAAGAATGTATTAACAGAAACGTAACCTCAAAATTCTAACTACGCTTCTTGATCGATAACAACAGTCAGATCTTCTTTGCGACCAGCAACTTCAACAGAAGCTGTGTGCTCACCAAGAGCCTTGATCTGTTCTCCTAGAGAGATAGCAGACTCTTCGATTTCGATCTTGTGTTGCTCCATAAGAGCATCAGCAATAATCTTTTCTGTAATAGCTCCGTAAAGCTTTCCAGTCTTCGTTGCTTTTCGAGTGAAGCTGATCTTCTTACCAGCAACAGCTGCGGCAGCACTCTGCTTGTTCTCGATCTCTGACTGACGCTCGATAGCACGCTTCTTAATGATCTCAGCGTAACGCTTACGAACTGTAGGAGTAGCGATAAGAGCCTGTCTGCGAGGCAGAAGGCAGTTAAGAGCATACCCATCACCGACGAGTAGTAGGTCGTTTTTCTTACCAATGCCGGGGATGTCTTCGAGTAGTAGTACTTCCATAGGGTGTTTAAAAATTGCCGGTGGATCTTAAACAATCAAACGGGTTTCGTCAAGAGTAAAGTTTTATCAACAATCTCCAGACCAAATGTTGCTCGATATGGCAATAAATGGCAATAAGGGCTAAATCAGTGTAAATAGCCACGGGAAGAAGGACCACCAGCTCTTTCCTGGCTTAAAGATGAGTTCTTCCTTGAGGAACCAGTCATGAAGCGTTGTAAAGCGATCTGAGTGCAACGAGAGGGCTCCTAGCTCTATTCCCTTTACCTCTTCGTGATAAGCAAAAGCGTAGTACGGTGAGTAGAGGAAAATCGCTGGTACATCGTTTTTAAGAGTCTCTTGGAGCTCTGTCAGAGCGTCATTGCGCTCTTTGTCATCTCCTGTCTGACGAATAACTTCTAGCAGTCCATCAGCAGCAATCGAGGTGTATTGAGAGAGGTTGTAGGCATCTATACGAAGATCAAACTTACTATCAGTGAGCTTCTGCATTCCAGAGCTATGCCAGTACGGATACGCATCAAGGTTATCCAGAAGAGACTGGCCAAAGAGGAACACGTCATACTCGCGTGCAAGAAGCTTATCTTCAAACTCTTGCTTAGTCTCAGGAACAATCACACCAACATGTACACCAAGCTCTGCCCATTGAGCTGCAATACCTTCTGCAATAACTCGATACTGTGGAGGTGAAGGGCTTGTGAGAAGTGTAAGCGATAAGCGATCTCCTACATCGTTAACACGAATGTCTTGTGGATCTGTCGAAAGCCTTTTGCGAATCATTCCTTTTTCTAAGAACAAATCTGCAATAGTAATGCGCTCATCTTCACTAAGTACATCAGACCGTGTACGAGTCGTAATAAACTTTTCAACGAGATCTTGCTCTACAGACGCAAGTTTATACATACGGCCGTTTGCTGTGCGCCATACATAAAATGAATCTACAGGGTCTCCATTTTCATCAAAGAGTCTTACAAGATTATTTCCAAGTGTCAGCGCTCCCGTTCCGCCATGGGTTGGAAGACCGACTATCCAAGAGCCAGTACTTGTTGGGTGCTGCTCTACTGGTAGTCCATTTATAGTAGAACCAATAGGCGCATCTACAAGTGAACCTGTTACCGTAAGAATGGCACCAGTATCAAGTAGTACAATCGGAGCAATTTGCAACGGACCTACGCTATTTGCTTCATGAATTTCTAACAGTCGTTGCAGTCGTACTTTTTCTGGTAGGTGCCAGTTGGATTCAAAGAATGCACCTTGGGCCGCTGCTGGATCGTATGTGTATCTCCAGTCAGCAGAGTCGAGCTCCATAAGAGGGGTATCAACAATAAGTGATTCATTAATACTTTCTGTGAGCTTCTCTTTATTCGTTCCAAGCTGAAGTCCGATACGCAATTTAGGATCTTCGAGAATTGCATGGTCTAAATTAAAGAAGAGAGCCACATACTGTGGGAGTGAATACTGCACCGCTTCAAATCTTCTTGGTACCATGTGTTGACCACTATCATTACGAGGTACATGGCGAATACCATCTAGGTTACGGATGTCTGCAAGGAGTGTTGAGTAATCTGGGAAGATACGAAGAATAATTTGCTCTAGTCTATAGTCAGGTTTTATAGGTCTGTTAAATCGCTCAAGAGTAATTTCTGTAGAGAGCTCTGTCTGCACTAAGCTCTTAAACTCATAGGGCCCTGCACCAACTGGGTGAAAGCCAAAGTCTAGTGCTTGCTCTAATTTGGCAATAGGGACTCCTGCGAAGCTGTTTTGCGGTACTAGTCCTAATGTTAGGTTACTGGCGAAGAAGCTGTAGGGTTCTTCGAGTCTAAATTGAACTGTGCGAGTATCCATTTTCTGAATGTCTACTCCTAAGAAGTTTTGCTGCAAGATCGGATTTGGAAATTCAGGATCTTGGATAGTCTGGAATGTGTACAACACATCATCTGCTGTTACAGGATGTGGATTTTCTTTTGTGCTGTCGTGCCACACGATTCCTTCTTTAAGTTTTACAGTGTAAATACGACCTTCGTTACTGACTAGAAGAGATGCGAGATCATCTTTTATATTTTTGCTCTCTGGGTCATATTTTAAAAGCCCTGGTGTTACGAGTGACAAAATATCTTTATTTACATCGTTTTGAACGGTAAACCATGGGATGAGCGGTTGAAGCTCTCCAACTGATCCTTCTATATACGTACCTCCTGCGGTTGGAACGGTTACGGTATTGGATGCATGGAATTTACGAAGCAAAA
This sequence comes from Candidatus Peribacter sp., assembly GCA_018652955.1. GTDB lineage: Bacteria > Patescibacteriota > Gracilibacteria > Peribacterales > Peribacteraceae > UBA2170. The sequence continues at coordinate 44,484 of JABIBA010000001.1, forward strand.
AGAGCAGCATAAAGAAGAACACCACAGCAAATATTCCAAGGAGTGTCCTTTGATTGAAAGCAGCCGATTTGCGAAAATCACCATTATCCATAAAAAAGACTAACCCTTAATACACGTACCAACGAATTATAGAGAGCGAGAAGAATACCACGCTCAAGTAGATACTTGCCTTAAAGATAAGCTTTTCAGCTCCTCGACGCTGTACAACATTTGCAGCACCTGAACCACCAAAGGTAGCAGAGAGTCCTGATGACCTTGTTTGTACAGTAATAAATATAGCAAGGAGGATAGAGACGATGACGTGGATGATTTCTAACATGATAGGAGTATACAGGAATGTAATGGTGGGCGCAGAGGGAGTCGAACCCCCGACCCTCTCGGTGTAAACGAGATGCTCTAGACCAACTGAGCTATGCGCCCTTTAAGCTGACCTATCATACTAATATCTGGCTAAAACTCAATAAATAACATGAAAAGACGGTCTGCGATGTGCAAACCGTCTTTCCCTTTCTGCTTCCAGTCATCGATTCACACAGCAACTTCAAGGTGTGCTTTGGAAAGAGGGAAGGCTCGCATTCGATCTTGCGTCATGTCTGTAGGCAAGCCTGGCATCTTTTGATGCTTGATCGTCAATTCGACGATAGTCACTGCTTTTGGTGTGACAACAGCTGTGCACCGCTTTGCTTCGAATGGCTGTACACCATCTTCGGAGCGGTCGAGCTCGACTAAGTCGTCTCCAATAGGAGCAAACGCTGCTTTTAACTCTTCTGTGGTCGCCTCGATCAAGTTGCTACACACAACCGTCGCCTTTCCTCCACAGGGTTTGTTTTCGTAGAGAACAAGTCTCTTTCCTGCTTCTTCACAGTGTGCAGCAATAAAGTGGTTGTTTGGCGACTTACTGCTTGTCGTCCAGATGATGACTGCTACGCCTGGATCATCTCCAGGGATTTCATCAAAATGCGGGTATTCAGGAATGTCGGACATAAGACTCCTTCTTTCTGTAGTTGACTAGATGTGCAGAGAGGGGAGCCATTCCCCACTCATATCTAATCGTGGTGAGAAATAGCTGTCTCTCTACAAATACGGTGATTTCAAAGGGCTAAATGCGTTATTCTGACTAACCTTAGAGGTGTTTAGGATACTTGACAATAGTATTTAAAGTCATTATAGTAATCGACCTTTTGGACATATTCTCTCCGAAATTATGAAAACTTGTCGTCTTAACCGCAGCAAAACTATCGCATCAGTGTCACTGATGGGAATGCTCGTAATTACACTTCACAGTACTGTATCTGGACTTCCAGCAGCTCAAGTTAGCGCTGTATTTACAGAGTGTGCTGATGGAATCGACAACGATCATGATGGACGAACAGACTATCCTCAAGATCCACAGTGCCTCTCACTTCACGATGATTCAGAAGGACCTACAGGACGTGGTCTTTTTGTTTCAGTATCTGACTGGAAAGATACTATCCATGCAGGTGGAAGTTTGACGTACATCATCTCTCTAAGAACAGAGCGAGAAGAAGTAATGCTTGCAGATGTATTTTTACAAATGCCTCACCAGACAAACCTCATCGGAACTTCTGATGCAGGATCTCGTAACGAAGAACTTATCCGTTGGGAAAACGTATCTGTGTACCCAGGAAGAGTTCGTAAGATTACTGTTACTGTAGAAGTTGACCCAGATGCTCAGAACGACCTTCTTCTAATTGCAGAGGTTGCAGCTGAAGGAGAAAAAGATACGGACACTACAAGAGTAGAAGAAGAGGACGATGCAGAAATTCGCCAATCAACTCAGATGAATGTATCCGTTACTGATGGTAAGAAGTACGCACAGCCAGGTGAAACACTCGACTACCTTGTTGCTGTTCGTAACCCTTCTAACCGTGAACGTGAATATGACCTTCGATTTCAGATTCCAACAGATACAACTGTTGAGTACGTTGGAGGAGATCACTCAAGTAACCGCAAGGCAATCTCATGGAACGATCAGAAAATCGGACCTCACGGAGCTCGTGAATACAAAGTTACTCTTCGTATCAAGCATGATGCTAAAGAGTTCTTTACTATTCGCACACACGCTTCTGTAGGAGCAGCATTAGCTGCAGATACAACTACTGTACACACAGGAGTTCTTCCTAACGCCATTATCGCTACAACAACAGATGGACTTGAGCAGATTGTTCCAGGTGCACTTGTTACATACGACATTGGACTACAAAACGGTACAAACCAACTCGCTACAGAAGTAGATCTTGCAAACGCTCTTCCTAGCTATTTGGAATTCGTTGATGCATCCGAAGGAGGATACTGGACAGGAACAAATGTACGCTGGGAAAACCTTACAGTTGCTCCTAGTGGACAGAGAAGCCTAAGAGTAACAGGTCGTGTCCGAAGCGATGCACCTATTGGTGAGCGCCTTCGAAACCGTGTATCTGTTAACGGATATGAATCTGTCGATACTACAATTGTTTCAGATCAGATTGCTGGATACGGACTAGAAAAGCGAAGCGATGTACTAGTATCTAAGAATGCAGACCGTGGCGAAGTACGCCCAGGTGAAAGAGTTGGATACAAAGTATCAGTAGCAAACACTACAGATCAACCACTCTACAATGTTCGTGTGCAGGATCGAATGGAGTCAAATCACATCAGAGTGCTAAACGCTGATAACGGTCAGCTCCAAGGAGATAGCATTACATGGAACATTCCAGTTCTAGAACCAGGTCAGCACTGGGACACACAGTACACAGCACAGATCGATTACAGAGCTCCACACGGAGTAACTATCCCTAACGTAGTAACTGTTAGTGGAAAGGGAATGAACACTGTATCTCTTGAAGACAGAATCTACACATCAGAAATTGGTGTGATCTCTAACTTACCACCAACAGGAGCAGCATTCGATGCACTATTCCTAGGAATGACAGGATTAGCAGGTGCAGCTCAGACTATGATGCAACGCAGAAAGCTACTCAAGAGAGCTTAATATCTCACTCATAAGATCTACGATAAGCGAGAAGTTGAGATCAAATGGGATATCGAGAAGTCGTGCAAGGAATGCAACGATAAAGAATGCGAGGAACGCAACGAATAATCCAATGATGGAGAATCGAATTGTGTGAACTGCTTTCTTAATTTTCTCTTCGTTTCCTGCAGAGAGGATGAATGTAATACCTCCGATGATGATGTACACCAAGCAAAGGATAGATGCGACAATAAGGCCTAGGGCTACAAAGGTTGCAACAATTTCTAGGATACTTGCGTTTTCAAGAAGATCTCTTAGCATGAGTGAAGGGGGAATGAGCTCTTAAGCAGGCTCGAGTACTTTTAGATTAACACGTTTGTCAGCATTACCGCCAACAATACGAAGTAGCGTTCGAAGTGCTTTGATGGTTTGTCCGCTTTTCCCAATCAACTTTCCCATATCACTATCACTAACAGAAACCGTTAGCAGAATGCCCAAATCGTCTTCCTGTTGCTCTATAACGAGCTGGTCTTTATCTTCGATAATCTGCTCTAGGACATAGCGAAGAAACGCATATCCTGGGTAATCCGTTGTGGTCGTTTCGTCTGTCATAACAGTGGTAGTTTAGGAGTCTCCTTCTTTTTTGTCATCCTCTTTTTCTTCTGCTGGTGCCTCTTTCGCAGGCTCTTCTTTCTTCTCTTCTTCCTTTACCTCCTCTTTCTTTTCCTCTTCAGCCGGTTTCTCCTCTTCTTTAGGCGCTTCTTCAGCTGCTGGTGCCTCTGGGGCAGGGGCAGGAGCTGCGGGAGCTGACTCTTCCTCTACTTCTTTCTTCTTTTTCTTCTTAAAGTACTTCTCCTGGTACTTTTCCATTCCCTTTACGTCTTTCTTAGAAAGAAGACGCGCTACAGTGTCTGTAGGAATAGCACCATGCTTGATCCAGTGCTCAATACGCGGAAGATCAAATTCAAATACTACAGGGTCTCTAGTAGGCAGGTAGTGCCCTAGAAACTCGAGAGACTTACCCTTTGCAGCGTTTGTCCTTTCAGTCACCACAAGTCTAAATGTGGGATTGTTCTTGTTACCGGTGCGTTGTAGTCGAATTCGAAGCATATAAATATTAAGCCAGCAGAGTTTAGGTTCTCTAGAGGCCCTTAGCAAGAGAAAGAGTCTTAATTTGCAGTATTCCCAGACCTTGTAATGAAGATATCATCAATATTTATGCCCTCATGAGTGTTGATATACCCCAAAAGCACCTCTTTTACCTGAGAAAGCTCCTGAGAGGCAATTGCATGATCTGATTCAATGACTATTGTCGTATCTGACTTCTTAGAGACTGAAAGATATGACGTGTATTCAGGAAGATTTTCTTCAATCCACTGAGCAGTAAGAAATGTGACATAGGAAGCCCCAGCCTCATCTTTGAGACCGCGTTTATTGAGTACCCGAGGAATGAGGTTCGAGAGTTTATCCATGGAGAGCGCTTTGAAGTATAGCAGAAATTTGATCTGCAGACTTTTCCCAATCATACTTTTGCTCAGGTATGTCTGATTGCTTCGGCGGATTTCTAAAAGCCATAATTAGTGACTCGTGAGATTCATCTATTAACAGAGCATGATCTCCAGCAACTTCTGGGATTGCAGAAGCATTCCTTGCGATAACAGGACATCCGCAAGCTCGAGCTTCAAGAATCGGCAAACAGAATCCTTCATACTCAGAAGCTGTTACAAAACAAGCTGCTGAAGTATAAAGTGCAGAGAGTTCTTCATGTTCGACACCTAAGAGAATCCGAGTAGTATCACAGATTTGTAATCTATCAACTTCTTTACCATTGGTCACAATAATTAACGGAGATGTAACACCGCTCATTATATGAGCATCTATAAGCTTTTGTACGTTCTTATGCTGCTTTGCAGCACCTACGTATAAAAAGTATCCAGGTGTAAGGTCGTAAAAATCAAGAATATCTTTATCTTCAGTTTTACGAAAAGCTTTATCAAACCCCTCTGTCACTACCGTGGCTTTTGAGGAGTGACTATTTCCGTACTCAGATAACACTTCAGATTTCGTAAATTCACTAACACAAATAATGTGAGACGATTTTGCGACTGCTCGTCTCATCAGTGACCTATAGGCGACTTGTTTGAGCTTAGAGGTGTTATTTGGAAACCTGTGCAAAATAAGATCATGAATAGTGACAACATAAGGAACAGGGCACACATACGGAACATTAAAATGCGGAGAGTAGAGAAGATCGATACCAGAACGTTTAATTGTAGCTGGAAATTGTACCTGTTCAGCAACTGAGTAATGCGGATACGCTGTTTCTACAAGTTCGAATTGCCCAGATAACTCTTTAATCCAATCTTCTGAAGTAGATCGAACAAACAAAACATAAGGAGAGCCTGAGCTAAGAAGGCCTTTAACAATATTTCGCGTATACGTACCGAGACCAATGGACTCAGAAGCAAACCGACAATCGATTCCAATACGCGTCATCTCCAGTATGATACCTGCATGGACGTTAAAGAAGCACTCAAGTCATCGGGAATTGATGGGCTAGAAGCAGAAGTGCTCCTAGCACATGCTCTAGGCAAAAATAGAGAATGGCTAATGGCGCACCCAGAAGAAGAAATTGACCAAGCTGAGTACGAAGTTCTTCTAGAACGCAGAAAGACGAATGAGCCAGTTGCGTATATCACAGAAAGCCAGGACTTCTATGGCAGGGATTATTTTGTCGATAACCGTGTACTTATTCCAAGAGATTCAACAGAGCGAATCGTAGATCTTGCGCTAGACCTTCTAAAAGATCGTGAGGATTGCGTACGGCAAGTTGACCTTGGAGTCGTTGGTTTTGCGAAAGTATTCGGTAACGTATCAGATGTCCACACCGTAGTAGACATTTGCACTGGCAGCGGATGTATCGCAATTACCTTAGCGCTAGAGACAGATATGAATATTATTGCTACTGATATTTCTCAAGATGCACTCGATGTCGCGAAACGTAATGCAAAGACACACGGAGTAGAAGATCGAATAGATTTTCGACTAGGCAATTTAACAGAACCAATACAAGATCTTGAAGAACCGTTTCTTGTCGTTACCAATCCACCATATGTTCCAGACGAAGATGAGCTCATGGAAGATGTAAAAGATTTCGAGCCTCACCTCGCTTTATTTGGAGGTCCTACAGGTAGTGATCTTGTTGTTCAAATTTACAACAGTTTGCAACAAAACAACGCATGCAAAGGCTGTGTTATAGAGTGCAGAACTACTCATCTTGATTTTCTTGCATAAAGTTAAAAAGTAGAGAAGAGTATACGGTCTATGCAGGTTGCCCAACCAGTTAAGTGTCCTTTGGATAGGCTTGAAGGAGTCCTTACTTCTGAAGAAGGTACTGCCTTACGAAGATTTGAAGCTGTGGTGCGGCACAAGAGGGCAACCCGAGAGCAAATTGATAGAGCGGTACAGTGGATAATTGCTAGGCCAAACTGTGACGAGATAATGCAATTAGCATCAAAGATTGCTGTTCATGATAGAAAATTACGCGCTGTCTTAGAGCTCGTCTATGACCAATTGATTGCCGTACAATTTGGTGACCTTTTGGCAGAAAGGATAGGGGTAGTAGATGATCTAGCTGAATTGGCGCATTACAATGAAGTTGGTGATAGAGATGCTATTAATGCCATAGTAAAGCTTAGGGCAGAAAGAAATGTTGAGAGTTCCACTTCCATCGCGTAATAAGATTCCATACAATAGGGACGTGAGTTCAATACAAAATACTCTTGGCCCCGTCACTTCTGTAATAGGAGCGCAGTGGGGTGATGAGGGAAAGGGGAAGATCGTAGATATACTTGCTTCAGAGTATGACGTTATTGCTCGTGCTTGTGGTGGTGCAAATGCAGGACACACGATTGTTGTAGAAGGAGAGAAACACGTATTTCACCTTATGCCATCTGGATGTTTGCATGCTGGTAAAGATATCGTACTTGGCTCAGGCCTTGTTATTCACTTGCCAACACTACTCAAAGAAATCGCCACATTAGAAGAACATGGTATTTCTATTATTGATCGTCTCCATATTTCTAAGGCTGCACACATTGTGTTTGATTATCACAAAGAAGTAGACGGAGTCCTTGAAGACCAAAGAGAGGAGCCTATTGGGACTACCAAGAGGGGAATCGGACCTGCATACATGGACAAAGCTGCACGTACTGGTGTTCGTATGGAACGACTTGGAGAAGACCTCTCATCTGTAATTACAAACAGAGTAGACCCAATCAAAAAAAATTACGGAGTAGACGTCGATGCTGCAACTGAAATCCAAAACCTAAAAGATGCTCATGCAAAAATTGGAAGTTGCATCTGTGACACTGTTGAATTTCTTGCAAAAGCGAGGTCAGCAGGGAAAACAATTCTTGTAGAAGGTGCCCAAGCTGTACTGCTTGATATTGATCACGGAACATATCCATTCGTAACAAGTTCATCGACAACTCTTGCGGGAGCCTTGCAGGGTCTTGGTCTCCCACCAATGGCTGTCACTTCATGTATTGGAGTTGCCAAAGCATACTGCACACGTGTTGGAGAAGGGGATTTTGCTACAGAGGCAGAAGGTGATGCCGAGGAGAGACTTCGAGAGCGTGGTGGTGAATACGGATCAACTACAGGTCGCCCACGCAGAACTGGTTGGCTGAATATAGATCAACTAAACGAAACACAAGCGCTCAATGGATTTACAGGGTGGAACGTTACAAAGCTTGATGTGCTCGACGAAGAAGAAGTTATTCCTGTTATGATTAACAGCAAACTCGAAGAACTTCCAGGCTGGAAGTCTTCTACAGCAGGGCTAACAAGCTTCGAAGAACTGCCAGAAAATGCTCAAAAGTACATCAAGAGAATAGAAGAAGAGACAGGAGTTCCCGCTACGTTTATCGGAACCGGCCCTGGAAGAGAGGAGATGATCACCAAGACTTGATTTTAAGCTTAGCATAGCGAAGAATGATCATATGAATGAAAACGAGCAGATATTTGAACGCCTTCTAAAAGAGGCAATGGCAGCTGAAGGTAATCCCACACCACCTCAATCTAATCCCTCAGAACAGGAGCATTGGCTTACAAAAAACTTTAGAAAAAGAGTAATGGCTCTCGACGACAAATTAGTAGTTAATCAACTTCATGGGTTCTCTCTTCCTGATAGAAATATTGCTGATGGAAATATTGTAAAAAGTCACAGGAATAGGATTATTGAGGCTGGGAGCGGACAACAAATATTCAGAGGTGCCGAAAGAGAGATACATGTATGTAGATTTACACTGAATACAGCGTTAAGCCCAGGTATTGAATTTTCTGACATGCACCCTGAAGCTCATCAGCTACTTCACCCACTAATGCAAAAGTGTCTAGAAGAACGAGAAGAAATATTTGCAGAGGCAAATTAATCCACTCTCTCGCCCCACTTCAGCTTATTACGAAGTGTACTGAAGAACGTATCTTTCGAGCGCCTAAGAAATTTTATGCTACGCGTTTCTTGAGTAATCGTAATTACATCCTCTCCTTCAAGTCCTACGTACACCTGACCATCAAGAGTTAAGACTACTTCTGTATCTTTATATTTTTTCTGCTTAGTTTTCACTGTGATTTGTACCTCAGCATCAGAGCGAAGCACTACGGGCTTTTGTGAAAAACTGTGAGGACTAATTGGAGTTAAAATCATCGCATCGAGTGTTGGATGCACTATCGGCCCGCCAGAAGAAAGATTGTATGCAGTAGAACCTGTAGGAGTAGAGATGATCAAGCCGTCAGCATGAAACGTAGTAAGAGGCTCTCCATTTACAGATGTTTCTAGGTCAACAAGTCTAGCGATTGTCCCTTGAGCAATGACAGCTTCGTTAAGAGCAAACCCAGAAATAATTTCTTTATCTCCACGCATGGCAATCACATTTATCAGCCTTCGCTCATCTAGAATCCCTTCACCGGCTATAAATTTTGGAATGAGCACAGCAGCTTCATCAAATTCTGTTTCTGCTAAAAATCCAACACGACCTCTGTTAACACTGAGGATTGGAGTACTGCAGTCAGAAAGTTCTCGGACAGCACGCAAAATTGTACCGTCTCCACCAATAACAAGAAGAAGATCTATTTCGTCTTCACTTTTATATTCTGGATGATCCGTAGCACAATCTATTCCTCCTACTCTTTTTGGATCCATGAATACGGTAGCACCTGCTCCTTCAACAATGGATACAATCGTATCCACAGTTTTGCACTTGTCTTCAAGTCCAGATTTTACGGTAATGCCGACGCGGTTATATTTTGCCATTGGTGCTAGTATACGGCGGATTCAATCGCTTCTAAGAAAAGATCGACAGTTCTTTTCCAGGTGAATATTTCTGCTTGAATAGGCCCTTTTGAGGCATATTCTGATCGTAGACTCGCACTCTCAAGTAATGTCTGAAGTCCTGTAGTAATAGACTGAACGCTTTCTGGCTCTACGACCACTGCCGCATTTCCTGTGACTTCTTTTAGGCTTCCTCTGTTAGATGTCAGTATTGGAATACCACGTTGGAGTGCATCGAGTATTTGCATTCCAAAACCTTCATACAAAGATGGATACGCAAACACCGTTGCAGTCGAAAGTAATAATTGATACTCCTCATCAGATACATAATCTTTCCATTCAACACCTTCTGTAATACGAGAAAGTCGCAAAATCTCTGCATCATCCCAACCACGAGCTCCTACTAACACTAATCTATATTGAGATTTAAGATGTTGTGGTAATGCGGCATATGCTTTAATTAGTCTTTCTTGATTTTTACGCGGGCAGAGAGTTCCAACACAAAGAATTGTTTTTTGGTCAGGAACAGCCTGCGGCATTTGCACAAACATCGGACCTGCGAATATCGAAGTAACAGAGCTTGGCGAAAGGTTCGGGAACTTTTTGAGTAGATCCTGGCGAGTAGATTCGGACGCAGTACAAATATGCTTCGCATTCATCACCGTCTTATTAATAAGAAGGCGTTCAATAAACTTTGCTCTTCTCTCATGTGGTTCATCGGAAAATGCAATGAGATCATGAATGATTGGAACGGTGTTTACTTTCTTCTTTAAAAGATATGGAGCAATAAAGCTCGTAGGACTGATATAGAAATCACACTGAGATATCTTCGCAAATTTACTCGCTGCTAAGTGCCAAAGTAATTTTCCAGAAAATGCGACTGTACTCTCTACATTCTGCGATGTGTGCGTAAGAACGGTTAAATCTATATCTCTTGTGGTAAGTTCATCAAGAAATCCTTTTGTCCACTGGCCTTTTCCAGCTTTCTTTTGGGTAAAAGCTTCTCTGGCATCAATTACAAGTTTCACGAAAACAAGTGTAATGCTATGATTTCCTTATGCCAAATAGAGCATTCAGTAAGTTTAAGGCGTTACCTCTAGAAGAGCAGATACTTAATGGTGCTTCGATAGCAGCATTTGTATCAGTGTTCTTTCCGTGGGTAGGAGGAGAATGGCTTGGTGGAAAGGTTATAACCTATACGGGCCTCGGGTTCTTCACCTCATTTATTGGCCTTACGGTATTACTTTTGAATGCTTACATCATCCTTATTACTCTGGTTCCTCTTACTGGTGGACCTCAGATAGTGAAGCGTGGCAATAAAGACCTCGTACGGCTATTGGCAGCACTTCTTTCAAGTCTTCTTACTGTGGCAATATGGTCTGTCCTCACCAAGTTTACCTTTGAATTTAGCCGTCTACAGATACACTTTGGGCTCTATGGCACATTGGTAGGAAGTATTATTTGTAGCCTGTATTCATTACTTCTGTACAAAGAAGCAGGTAAATCGGCTGTTAAGGACATCTTTGATCACTCAGAACCTCAGAGTAGTAGTATTCCACCTCCACCATCTTCTCAGCCAGAAGACCACAATATATATAAATAAAGAAGCAATATCCCTTCAGACTCTGTAGTATACCTTTATGAGCGATCAAGAATTCAGCAACGAAGATTTTGTCTATGTCGACCCAGACTTAAAGCAGGCTGTTGCTCTCGTTGATTGGGATAAGGATGGAAATGCTCTACCTAAAGAATGGCCAAGGGTTGAAAAGAAACTCGCAGAAGGTGAAGAGCCACGCAAGCCATTTAGAAAACCAAGAATTCGTTACTACCCATGGGGGAGCTATAAAACAATGTGCAAGATTTACAAACTCAAAGGAAAGGTAAAAGACAAAGACACAGAAGACTACATCAAACTCGATGTCGCTATAGATAAGCTGCAGCAGGAACCGTACTGGAACTAGCTGACAAGCGAAGCCACCGATTCAACATCGTTTTTTGATCCAATAATTATTTGTGTGCGCTGATCTACAGACGTAATTTCTTTGTCGAGAATTGCCATAGTTCCATCAGATGCTGCACCTCCTGCTTCTTCCGCAAGGAAGGCGAATGGTCCACATTCAAAGACATGACGAAGTTTTCCATCAGGGTACTTAGACCCTTCACCACCACCAATGTTACTAAACACTCCTTGGCCCTTACTAAGGATATGGTGAATATCTGCAACCATACAACCTGAGTATCGGAGAGTTTTCTCTTCTTCCTGCCAACTATCAATCGCCTTTTTGTATCCAGGATTCGTAGTAATTGCTCGCAGGTTTCCTGGGCTGTAGTTTTTTGCGTCGTCTCCTATACCAAGGTGATCACGCAAAAGTACAAATTCTCCAACGTCATTCAAGATAAACTCGTGCACACCTTTGCCATTTCCAAGAGACACAACAAGAAGAGTTCGTGGTCCGTACAGTACATACATAGCAGCTACTTGCTCACGTGGTGTAGCGCCAATAACATTACCGTCCTTGTAGATACCAAATATTGAACCAATTGCGAAGTTTGCATCGACAAGTGAACTGCCGTCGAGAGGGTCAAATACAACACTGTATTGACCTTCAGGATCCAATTCTACGATATCTGGTTGCTCTTCTGAGATATAACAACAGACAAGACCAGATTCACAAAGAAATTCTCGAATCAAATTGTCAGCCAATACATCCAAGGCTAGTTGGTCTTCTCCAAATTCATTTTTTGTTCCAGCTAGACCTGCTTCTGTTGTTTGAATAGCATAACTGATGTACTTACAGGCGCGTGATAAGTCGACAATGAGGTGTCTTAGGTCGTGATCTGCCTTACTGTGATTAATAAGGTGCCAGTTTAGGTTTGGCTTAGTTGGTGCCGGACAAGAATCTGCTTTACCCATTATTTCATAAAGGAAATTACTTTCTGGAGGAGTTCTGTGACACGCATCGCGTAACCCCACTCGTTGTCGTACCAGGCAAGAAGTTGAACAGTTTTGCCGTCAACTACCTTGGTGAACGTCGAATCTACTATTGATGAATGAGGGTCTGTCATGAAATCGATAGAAACACACTGCTCATCACATACTGCGAGAACATTTTTAAGCTCACCTTTAGCTTCTTTTTTGAGTACTGCGTTAATCTCTTCTACTGAGGCATCTTTTTCTAGAACAAACGCCATATAGGAACAACTTACCGTAGGTACTGGTACACGGAATGCCATTCCATCAATTTTACCATCAAGCTCTGGGAAGATCTTTGCACAGGCTTTAACAGCACCAGTTTTTGTCGGGATAATCGAAAGTGTTGCAGCTCGAGCTCTGCGGAGGTCGTTTCCGTCTCCTTTGTTATCTAATAGATTTTGTGTAGCTGTAAATGCATGCACAGAATTTACGAGAAGATTGGCAACACCAAAGTTTTCGTGCATTACCTTAATAACAGGGGCAATACAGTTTGTCGTACAAGAAGCATTAGAGATAATCGGCATTTCGCCAGTCAGTCCCTCATCATTTACCCCTAATACAAATGTAGGAGTGTCATCTTTCATTGGCGCAGTGACTATTACACGACTTGCACCTGCCTTAATGTGTCCAGATGCTTTCTCGGTCGTTGTAAAGTGACCAGTGGACTCTATAACTATATCTACCTTCAATTCTTTCCACGGACACTTAGCGGGGTCCTTTTCTTTAACGATTCGAACTTCTTGTCCATTCACAATCATATGCTCTTCATCCTTTACTTCTACATCTCCAGTAAATTTTCCGTGCAAAGAGTCATACTTTAATAAGTACGCGCGCATCTCTGAAGTAGAGGATGCGTTTACACCAACAACCACCACGCTGTCACCGTAGTGCTCAAGTAACTGACGATGCACATTTCGGCCGATTCGACCGTAGCCATTAATGGCAATGCGTTTCATGTGCGGACATAATAGGGGATCATTCGCGCTATGCAACCCATTCCTCTTGAACACTGTCTAATAGATTACAATCCCTATTTCTTGAACAAATCCTTAATCAGAGCAATCATTTTAGATACTTCAGCCCTATTGATCGTGTCATCTGGACGAACTGTACCAAGAGGATTCCCCTCGGAATCGGTGTCACCTGTCATAATTCCATATAAATATGCAGTAGAGATAGATTTTGCATATTTGTGGCCTGCAGGAAGATCTGTAAATGGAGAACTGCTATTTGGAGCAACAGGAAGGCCTAGAACCTGCAAAATAGTATGTACAACTTCGGATCTCGTCGCTGCTTCATGAACATTACGATCAGGGGTAAACACATCAAGCTTCATTGATTCTGCCTGAGCAACAAAGCTACTTGCCCACGATCCTTCTGCACTGATGTTTCTTGGGGTACCTGCTGTTAGTTCTAATGATGCAGCCTGTAATGACATCTTGAGGCTTTCTGCTAGAGTTACAGGATTTATAGCACCGAACTGGCCAGTAGGGTTTCCCTGCTCGTCCTCGTACCCTGTAGCAATTTCTTCAGAAATTACAGAAGAGACAAATGGTGCAAACCAACTATCTACAGGTACGTCTGCAAATACCACTTGTTCGGATTTAACAGTAGCAACAAGAAGGCCTCTGCGTTCACCAATGGCAGACGCTGTAAGTAGTTCTGCAAATCGCTCAGCGCGTTGTGGGTTATCAGAATTTTTCGGAGCGGCTGTTTTGTAGGCTGTAGCAGCTTCGTTTTGAGCAGTTCTAAATTCAATGATTCCCTGATTAAACCTTCTAGTCAGAGCATCAAAACTTCTTTAACACGACGGGAAGGATCTTCGACGATATAGGTACGCATAGAAGGATCGAGTATGCCACCTATAAAGTTTTTAGTTCCTTCTGTGACGTCATCTGCAATTCCAACTGCTGCAAGCGTAGGAGCTTCTATAGATGAAAATCGTGTTCCTACTTCACTGCCACCTTGTGATTTAGATATAGCCTGTTTGTTACTACGCCAACCACCATTTCCAGAAGTAGATGTAGTTGATGATCCAAAATTCCAATTTGTAGTATTGCCTCCATCTGTACTTGTTCCATCAGAGGCATCGATCTCTTCACCTTCTGATGCGTCACTGTAGCTAACACTAAGATAAGAGATGGATTGTGTAGCACTTGCTCCAAGATCAATAAGCCATTCAATAGCTGTAGTAAGAGGTGCTAGAGTAAGAAGATTACTTGCTTGACCTGTAAGCGTCAGGAGATTTGAAATGAATTGCGTTGTACCAGATCCAAAGTTGATCGTTTGTGTAGACGTCGTCGAGGCCTCTAAATTGTAAAACTCAGTAGAACCCCGGACATTTTGGGTTGAAGATCCATCAAAATCTACAGTTGAGGTTCCCTCCGTAAAACTGCCAGATCCTGCGTAGTTATTCCAGTCACCAGAGACATCTAGAGTTCTAGATGCTGCACCAGCTACTCCAGATAAAATAGTCATCGTATCAAGATCGAGATTTCCACCTAGTGTAAATGTAGCAGTGCTAAGTGCTCCATTTGCATATTGTCCGTTTGCAAGTCGACGAACTTCTATAGGAGTAAGAGAGCGATTGTATATTCTTAGATCATCAATCGTTCCATCGAGTTCAAGTGCTGCCTGATCTCTTTGTCCAAGTGTTACAGGTGTTGAAACATTCTTAGGCGACTTTACTGAAGTAAAAGTACCATCAAGTACACCATCGACATACAAATCGAGTGTGTCGTCTGCATTACGCACTCCCGCTAAGTGATACCATACATTTGCTACAAGTGTTGTATTTGCGCTGTATTCTGCCCATGAACCATCATTAATAGCGACGTATAACTTCTGAAGTCGAGCTCCGAATGCATAGGTATCATCAGAGTTAGTTGCTCCATCTTTCGAAATTAAGAACATATAGGTCTCATCAAAGTCATCAAACTTCGCCCATCCAGATAGAGTAAACTCATCTCCAAGATCTAAAGTATTGTCATCAGGAATTTCTACTACTCTATCTTCCGCATCAAAATTAAGTGCGCATGGATTATCAAAAGAAATTGCAGTAGGCAAACCAGAACCAGACCAAGCAGGTGGACCAGCTGTACCTGCAAGTGTTCCATCATTTCCAGTACCAGAAGAATCTATAACACTATTACCCTGACACTCGTCCAACTTCCAGTAACCGACTAGTCCGTCTTCTGTAGGATCTTCAATTTGTAATTCGTTCAGAGTAGAAGTAAAAGTAAACGTCACATTAGAAGAGCCATTAAGCACAACCAGTCCAGATCTAGGAGTAACCGTTCCACTGGCTTGGTCGAAGTCGTGTGCGTGAATAGAATAGCTGTCTGTCGATGCATCTATAGTCGCAGATGAAAGAGTAATGACACCATCAACGTCAAGAAGATCTCTTAAGGTCCACGTTGAAGAATTTGTAAAAGTAAGATTATTGAAAGCCTGTCCTCCAGAGCGAATCTCTTCATCTGAATCACCTGACCCTTCTAGGGTAACTGTTCCTGACTGCGGGCTAAATTGTCCTCCGTAATTAAGCCATGATCCTGAGGCGGTAACTGCATAGTCTGTTCCAGATACATCAAGGTCTCCAGAGGCTAGAATTAGATTATTTGCAATTGCAAGATTGGCATCGAGTGTGAATGTGCCAGATGCAGTAGCTGGCATATGTCCTGCAGAGAGAGCTGATACTTCTTCTGCGCGCAGAGGTCTATCGTAGATGCGAACATCATCAATAAAGCCATCTAAGTATGCGCTGACAGTATCACTATCAGTTTTTGCACCAATAAGAAGAGGTTCAGTATTATTTGTGACACTATTTGCATTGGCATCGCTATCAGCTAAAAAACCATCGTGGTACAAAAGCTGAGTAGTAGAGGTCTTTACAAATGTAACATGGTGCCACTGATTTGCAGTTGTGGATGTTGATGAAGTAACACTGGAAGTTCCTGGCCCAAAACCTCGCAAGTTTCCACCGGAAACATCAATCAGAAAGTTTCTCGCATTCCCAAGGGACCCATCAACCCATTTAGCAGCTATAGCATACTGCCCACTTGTATCTGGAACATGGTACCAAGCGGAGACAGAAAACTCTGAAAGACCATCTAAAAACGTAACATCTCCAAGGGTGATGTAGTCATTCCCATCAAATTCCATTGAGTATCTATTGAAGTAATCTGTGGGAGCAGTAGTTGAAGAAATTGAAGGATCATTTGGTGAATCAACTCTTGTTGCATCACGATCATACCCACTACTATCTGGTAGATAACTCCCTTCCAAGGCATCAAAATTCCAGTAGCCAAGTAACCCGTCATTAATGAATAAATCATTATAGCTATCTCCAGCAGCCAGGCCTGTATAGCTGCCTGTTCCATAATAGAGAACTGATCCAGTAGAAGCTGTGCCGAGATTAGCAATATTCATACTTTCTGACCCTAGAAGCCGTAACGTACCACCACCATGTAATTCACCACCTTCAACAAGTTCAAAATCAAATCCATGAAGATCAACGTACGATCCTGTAAAACCATTTGCTTCAATGGTGAGTGATGCTCCAGATGCACGTTCACCTAGTACAGGCCCAGAAAGAGTGTCTGGAATAAAGATGTGGTTGAAGGGATCTGGAACTGAGCCTATGTCCCAGTTGGCATCTGTTTCCCAGTCTGTATCAGTAGAGCCATCCCATGTTGCTGCTGTGTGATTTCCTCCTGCAAGCACAGAAATTTCTGAGTCAGAGAGTGCACGCGTATAGATACGGACATCATCTACCTGGCCATCATAGTACTGGTCCAATCCATTTTTCTGCAAAGCTCCAATAACTACGGAGTTAAAGGTGGTCGCACCTAGAGATGTCGTATCCGTATCGACAGACGTACCGTCTACAAATAATTCATGACTATTTCCAGCACTGCTAACAAGTGCGATGTGATGCCAAGCGCCATCATTAAATGCAGTACTTGAACATAGTTGAGCATTGTTATTAGCGTCATCAGAGATGTATGCCTTAAACGAATCATCTGTTGTACAGGTGGCATCACTATCTTCTACAAGCTGAAGATGAACAGAGGGGTTAGCACTGCCGGAATTACCTTCGCTCAAAAATGTTCGATAAGTAGAACCGACAGCATCAGAGGTATTTATCCAAACACTATACGTTCTAGGAAATGCACCAGAGGTAGCTGTGGATCCAATATTTACATACTCAGAACTTGCCTTATTAAAACTTAAACCATACGGGTCGGTGAAAGTTATAGTAGGGGATGATGGAACTGCCCAAGTGGGAGTATTAGTTAGCGTTCCAGTTCTACTATGCCCTGATGAATCTATAGCACTAGTGCCCGAACCATCATCAAGTTTCCAATAACCCTCAAGGCTATCTGTTGATACTGAAGCCTGTGCAATTGGTGATACACACAGTATTGCGAAGCCGGTGAGCACAAAAATTGTTCTTAGACGCATCTTACCCTTAACTATATCAAATCAAGCAATCCTATCCTATTGCGTAAAAACAGTATCCCTTCTTATATAGAAGTGAGAAGTTTACTTAACCAAACACTGAAACTACCACACCTGCAAACGCCATAAACGATCCAACGATCCAAAGTCGCATTGTTACTTTGCTTTCACCCCACTCAAGTGCCTCAAAGTGATGGTGAATAGGAGCTGCTTTAAATATTTTCTTTCCTCCTCTAAATTTCTTACTTGTAAGCTGAATGATTACAGAAAGCATCTCGATAACAAAGATAAACCCAACAAGCGGCAATACAAGAATATGATCCGTCATCATCGCAATGACTCCAAGAGTTCCACCAAGTGCCAGTGACCCTGTATCTCCCATAAAGAAGAGAGCAGGTGGGACGTTATGCCACAAGAACGCAGCAATTGCGCCTGCGACAACGAAGCAAAACGCTGCGAGCACATCGAGACCTTCGATGTAACCGAGTAATCCAAATGAACCAAAGGCAATAATAAGAAGTCCTGCAGCAAGGCCATCAAGACCATCGGTAACATTTACTGCATTAGCAGTCCCTACAATAATAAACATGCAGATTGGAATATAGAGTAGTCCTACATGCCATGGACCAGAGAAGGGGACATAGATCTGGTCATATCCCAACTTAAAGTAAAACCAAAGTGCTGCAATACCACTAATAATGAGAAGTGACGTAAGTTTTGGTAACCAATCGAGGCCTTTCTTCTTTCCTGATCCTATAATATTCAGATAATCGTCCACTCCACCCAAAATTCCAAGAGATACCAAGATAAAGAGTGGTAGGTATACCTGACCTCGTTGCAACAAACTGTGTTCTACAAGTCCTGTGAGTGAAAGTACTCGAGAAAGTAAAACCGTTAAGAGAATAGACCCCCAAATTAAGAGTCCTCCCATCGTAGGAGTACCAAACTTATGTTTGTGATACGTACGAAATACCGTTGCCTCTCTACTATCAACAGTTTCAACTCGCAGTTGCTTCCCCATCTTGTTTTTGCGCAAAAAAGCTATAAACCACGGCGTAAGTGCTAGGCCAAGTATAAAGGCAAAGGCACCGTAGATAAGTGTTTCGGGGATCGTGATTTCTGGCCGAACAGGTATGAAAGCAACTTGCATAGGCGCTGAAGCATACCACTAATTATTGCATTTGCGAATGCGCTTTATCGACATCATAAAAGCGTAGATGGTCTTTCTTAAACATGAGTTCTACACGACCAATTGGTCCATTACGGTGCTTCCTGATATACACGTCTGTTAGACCTGGCCTGTCGGAGTCTTCCTCGTAGTAATCCTCTCTGTACATCATCATTACGACATCGGCATCTTGCTCGATAGAACCTGAATCTCGAAGGTCAGAAAGTTGTGGAATGTTACCCGGCCTACTTTCTACAGCACGAGAGAGCTGTGACAGAGCAAGAACCGGTATATGCATTTCTCGACCAATTTGCTTAAGTGCTCGGGAGATCTCTGAGATTTCTTGTACACGGTTACCAGCATAAGAAGCGTTTCCTGTACTCATGAGCTGCAAGTAATCGATGACTAGCATATCAAGACCGTGCTCCATCTGTAGACGCCTCGCCTTTGCACGAAGCTCTGGAATAGAAGAGGCAACTGAGTCGTCGATGAAGATATTTGCTTTGTTAAGCTCATCCATAATCGGTCCCATGTTTTGGAAGTCCGTGTCTTCAAGTTTCCCTTTTTGAAGTTTCCAGCTATCAACTCCAAGCATGGAGGCGAATAGACGGTCAACAAGCTGTTCTTTACTCATTTCCAGTGAAAAGATCCCGACACTTTTGCCTTCTCTGATAGCTGCATGCTGAGCAATGTTTAGTGCGAGAGCTGTTTTTCCCATAGAAGGACGAGCAGCAAGAATAATGAGGTCACTCGGTTGAAATCCGGATAGCTTTCCATCAAGACCTGTAAACCCTGTCGACACTCCTTTTGTTTGGTCATCATCAGATTCGTGCATTTCTGCAAAACGTTCGTAACGCTCTTCCAGAATCTGCTTAATGTGAACGAACTTATCTTTAAGAAATGTATTACTAATTTCAAATACTGTTTTCTCTACCTCATCCAAGAGTTCTGTTACCGGTTTGTCTTCTGTGAATCCAAGCCCTGCAATCTTTTGCCCTGCTTTAATAATTCGACGGTGAACAGCTTTAGTTTTTACAATCTGTCCGTACTGATAGATATGAGAGGAAGTCGGTACTTCAGATGTCAGTTGTGCCAAAAATGCTGATCCTCCAATTTCTTGGAGCTTTTTGTTATCAGACAGTTTCGACGTAACCGTTACAAAGTCCACTGGTTCATGGCTGCTATACAGACCCATTATCGCGCCATAAATGTCGCGGTAGATCGGGTCGTAGAAATCCTCGGTCTTGAGAAAATCAGATATCTTAATGATTGCCTCAGGATCGAGGAGTAAAGCACCAATCACCGTTCTTTCCGCTTCCGTGCTATGAGGTTGCGTTTGAACTAAGGGCTCTGTGGTGGACTTTGCAGACGGCATACGAGGAGACTGATTCTAAGCTAAATGTACTAACTTACAACTAAAGGGTCTTGCGTGATCTCCACTTGATAGGCGGCGTTGCAAAACCCTGTGAGTGCACTGTGGATAACCTGTGGAAAATTACAGGTCTGCTGCTTTACGAATCTCTTTTTCAAGCTTGTTTGAAAGTGTCTTGTTTTCTTTAAGGAAGATACGAGCTTGCTCTTTACCCTGTCCAATCGTGTCTTCACCGTGACGGTAGTACGCTCCGGACCTCTCCAAGATACCGTACTTGACACCAAGCTCTAGAATGTCGCCTTCTTTAGAAATTCCCTGAGCGTAGAGAATATCGAATTCTGCTTGGCGGAAAGGAGGGGCTACTTTGTTTTTAACAACTTTGACTCGGGTTTTATTCCCCACAATCTCTTGCGAGGCTTTGCCTTCTTCTCCGGGTATCTTCTCGAGGATCTTATCTACGCGGCGAACATCTAAGCGGATAGAACTGTAGAACTTAAGAGCTTGTCCTCCTGCAGTTGTTTCTGGGCTACCAAACATCACACCAATCTTCATACGGATCTGGTTGATGAAGATCACAGACGTTCCGCTCTTAGAAACAATCGCAGTGAGCTTACGGAGAGCTTGGCTCATGAGACGAGCTTGAAGTCCCATTTGTGCGTCACCCATGTTTCCTTCAATTTCAGCCCTTGGTGTAAGCGCTGCTACAGAGTCGATAACAACAATATCTATAGCTCCACTACGAACGAGTGTCTCGCAAATTTCTAGTGCCTGCTCTCCACAGTCAGGCTGCGACACCAAGAGTGCATCGATATCAACACCGATCTTCTTAGCGTACTGCACATCAAGTGCGTGCTCTGCGTCGATAAATGCAGCGCGTCCACCCTTCTTTTGCACCTCTGCAATAGCGTGGAGTGACAACGTAGTCTTACCAGAACTTTCTGGTCCGTAGATCTCGATAATACGTCCTTCTGGGATTCCTCCTCCAAGAGCGAGGTCGAGTGTAAGAGAACCAGATGGGTAACGCTTTATGTGACGATGCGTGTTCTCATCCATTTTCATAATGGCTCCTTCACCGTATTCTTTTTCTATGTGAGAGAGTGCAGCTGAAATCGCATCATCTTTAGCAGCTTCTAGTGGATCTACCTTCTTGGCAGGCTTCTCTTTTGCCTTCTCTTTGATAGCTGCTTCGATGATTGATGGTTCAGTTGCTTTAGGGTCAGTCATGGTTGGAGTTGCGGAAGTAGTTTTCGTCATAATAGTAATGGGAAGTGGGGGATTAGGGAATATGGAATTTTTGGAGCAACACTTCCGAAGCCCGTCGACTCGGGAAGGTGTATGCTTGTCCACCACAATAATTAGATATGCTTACAGCGTCAATAAACTGCACTTGTCAGACGTACACCTTTGGGTTGGTGTGTGTTTGTACACCTGCTACAATTTGACTATGCCCTCACTCAACCAAAAACTCTTCGCGTGGTTCACTGAAAATACAGAAGAGAGGCGAGACAAAATACTCGGAGAAACTAAACAGCACTTGTTTGCTCGGGCGAATGGTACTGTTGCAGAAATAGGAATGGGAACCGGAAGCAACATGCAATACTATCCCGACGGAGTTAAAGTAATTGCTGTAGAGCCAAATGAAGCAATGGAAAGATATATCTTAGAGAATGCAGCTGAGCTTGGTATAGAAATTGATATTCGAAGAAGTAGTGCCGAGGAGCTGCCTCTCGATGATGAAAGTGTCGATACAGTCATCACAACACATGTGCTGTGCTCTGTCGCAGATGTACAACAGTCTCTCAGGGAAATTCTAAGAGTACTAAAGCCCGAAGGGCAGTATCTTTTTCTGGAACACGTAGCAGCAGAGCAAGGAACGACACTTCGAGTTATGCAAAATATAGTCAGAAGATTGCACGCTGCAGCATTTAATGGCTGCCAGTGCAACCGCGAGATAGGAGGAGTAAACATGAAAAATGCTGGATTTGAGTCTGTTGCATACAGAAAAAAGAATCTCGGAGGATATCTTTCGCACATCAAACCTCATATTATAGGCGCTGCGACGAAATAACTGTTGTAAAAATTAACAACAGAATTACCCCTGATACTGCCTTGATGTCACCGTGCAACCAAGAGCCTGAAGCTGACGCATAAGCATGCGGTCTCCATGGAAAGAAACATTCCCAAGATAGATGTGCACATCATCTCTGGAAGGAAAGCTTTGCACCCAAGTAAGCAACGATGCGGAGTCATACTTCTTTTGCATGTTGTCCTTGCTCCAATCTATAACCACAGAGCTGGACTTGAATGTTGGTGGTGCGAGTCGGTCTTGTGTGATCATGATAGAAGAAGGAAGAGGGCGGAAGGGTGACGCGTCGGCCATAGCGCCGTAGGTGCGTCGGCTGATGGTTCACGAAGTGTACACCCGTACACCCAAGAATCAAGCAAGTGATATTGCGAGACGTACACCTTCGGGTTGTAAGATTATTTTCGTTTGCGCCTTATCCACGAGAATCCCGCAGCAGCTCCCGCACCAATCACTGCAACGGCAGCAGGCCCCGTATCTCCAATAGGAGCTTGCGACTGAACTAGTGGTTGCAACTGCGCAAGAGGTAGCTGGTAGGGGAGTTGTTGAAAGTTTGCTTGTCCTGGGAATTGAATGTTGGATCCAAACTGTGCATAGTACTGCGCCAAAAGTTGTTGCTGCTGTGTTTGATACTGGAAGTTTTGTCCTGCAACTTGTGTCTGCAGAGAAGAAGAGGAAGATGATTCGTCCGTTTCTATCCTGCAGAATCTATCACAACCATCTCCGTTTATACGACCGCTGTCATCACATTGCTCCGCAGAGTCTAGGACACCGTCACCACAGCGAGAGAGTGAACAGTCTGGGCGGCAAGCAGCATCTGGAGAAGAGGAGTTAAGAGCTCCTTTGTCACACTCTTCACCTGCATCAAGATTCCCATCACCACAACGAGTGGAGAAGAATCGGCAGTTGCGACATTGATATTCAAGAGAAGGGCTATGCGTGGATGGTTCACACTGTTCTCCAAGCATCGTTTGAATGCGACCATCGCCACAGATTCCAATCTCCAATAAGCACGTTGAGCTACAACCGTCGTTATCTCGTCGGTTTCTATCATCGCATTCTTCTCTGCCGGCTAAAATACCATCACCACAGATCGATGCTGAGGCTACAAGTGTTTGGGAGCGCTCTTCAAGAACACACTTAAAGCACCCATCTCCAGAGAATATATTGCCATCTTCACATTCCTCACCACGTTCTAAGAAGCCATTACCGCAATAGGTACTATCAAGTAATTCTTGCCTACAAAGACCGCTGCATCCATCACCATTAATACTATTGCGATCATCACACTCTTCGGGTGGCTCAGTTATACCATTTCCACAGATCGCCACTGGTGTTTTATCATCAAGAACACGGATAATCTCTTCCTCAGCAAGAACTTGAGAAGGGGGATCTTTTCTGAAGAAACAATCTCGAACAGAGAAGCATTCACTCTCGCCTTTACCTGCAACAACAACACACGCAAGGCCTTGGCAGATACTGTGTTCATTACAGCCAATATCATCTGAGCATTCATTACCACCAGACCCTGGAACTTCTGTACAAGCACCTCTTTTACATTCTAAGTGCGTTCCAACGCCACAATTCATAGCAATGTTACATTCATCCTCATCTACCCCTGATACCTGAATACACTGATCTTCAAAACAGACGCCTTGTGTTTGAGATGGTGGAGGTGGGGGATTGCGACCCCTACGAACAACAATAACAGTGCTGCCGCCATCGTCGTCATCGAAGTCATTATCAGAATCACCATCGTCACCGTCACCATCGCCATCGTCGTTATCATCATTATCGATGATACTATCATCGTCATCTCCATCTCCATCGTCGTCATCTTCATCAAAATTGGAACGCTGAGATGAGAATGGATTACTCATACCAGAAGAAAGTGACAGAGAGATATCCGAAGAAGAAATAGAAGAATCGGAAGATGTGCTATCGGATTCGGATGAAGAGCTACTTGATGAACTAGTAGAAGGAAGAGAAAGAAAAAGGCTTAAATTAGAAGATGAAGAACTTGAGCTTGAGGAACTAGAGGAGCTGGATGAAATTGAAGAACTCGACAAAGAGAAGGCGACCAGAGAAGAGGAAGATGCTTCCGATGAGACCTCTGAAGTAGTTGAAGATAGAGAAAAAGAAATCTGTGAATCCAATGAAGAGTTTACAAGCGAGAACTGAGAGAAGGAAAATGAGAAAGCGAAAGAGTTTTCAGAGAACTCTGATGATAAGAGCTCGGAAGAGAACGCTAGTGAGCTTGTAACAGAAGAGGATGAAGAAGAATTTCCTAGTGAAGAAGAGGATGAAGACACTGAATTTGTAGAAGAACTAGAAGAAGAGGAGGAGCTTGAGCTCACGGCAGAGCTAGAAGCTTCACTATTCGGAGGAGGTGTAACAGGAGGACCACACTGGCAAGTTGTTGCATTGCAAGAAAGTCCATCCAGGCAAATATTATTAGTCGGCTCACACTGTTCACCAGGATCTATCTCCCCATTGCCGCATAAATTAGAAGAGGTAGAAGATGTCGATGAGGTAGAGGCGATGCTATTAGAAGGGCCGTTACATGCTGCATCACACTGCTGCTGTGTTTGAACACCATTACAGTTACTTGTTACACCAACTGCAATGCACGAACCGGTATTACTATTACACACGAGAATAGGACATGAGGCATTATCATCGTCATCATCTCCACCCCCAGATTGCCCACCGCCAGCTGCACCACCGTTGCCTGAATTTTGGCAGCCTACAATCGGAACAATCCATGGCTGATGAATACACACACCTGTTCCGGAATTACAGTAATCCTGTGTGCACTGTGTATTATCTTCACAGACAAAGATGTTTCCTCTACAGATTTCAGCTGCACATCCGGGGAGGCTATCACAATTAGGTCCTCCAACAGTACCACCATTCCCGTCGTCATCATCATCAGATGTGCTACATCTCCATGTATTAGTTGTAGCACATCCATTAGTGCAATTTTGATAGGTCTGATTTGCTGCATCATAGCAATCCTGTAAATCTTGTGCATTCGTGGAATTCACATTGCAAGCACTGTACTCATTTGTATACGTTGCATAACACTGATTCCAGCACGTTTGATTTATGTTGGCTGTACATCGACCAATAGCGCAGCAAATTGGGTCACCACTTCCATCTGCACCTGGACACTGCTCTTGTGTAGAAGGAGATCTACATGGTGTGCATGCACCAGTAGAGACGTTACAATATCGATTTGGCGCACTGCATTGAGAGTCGTTTGTACAGGGAAGATTTACACACTGCCCAGAGGAACAGGTCGTATGCCCTGTGCATGCATTTGCATAGGTACAAAAGTTATTTGCACAAGAGGAAGTCTTACACTCAGCAGCTCTACTAGGACAGTCCCTTGCTCTATCACATACAAAACAATCTGGATTGTGCGTGACTTGCCCATCTCCATTTCTATCGGTATCAGCGATGCCACAACCACATATACCTGGATTATCTTTAGTATCATCATCAGGACAATAATCTATACCGCAATCTACTCTACAAACATTGGGTGGTTCCTGGCGACCACATGGAATACCTGGAATGCAAACCGATTGCACTTCACCATTATCACAGATTCCATTTCCACAGTACGTGCACTCACTCGAACATTGATCCGGATTTACTCGCAAATCATTTGAACCATTAAATTGAGAATGGTTATCACAAAGCTCACCATTTTCTGCTTGAACTACACCATCACCACATGCTGTACAATCATTTCGACAATCTGCATTCGCGTTAATAAGATCATTGCGACCAGGCTCACACGTTTCGCCATCTGCATAATCTACTGTGCCATCGCCGCATCGCTTGCAATTGGATCTACAAACAGCAGTACGAAAGTCCACTCCGGTACCACTGACATTATTTCCTCCTTCATCACAGTTCTCTGGAGTTTGTGTAGCACCATCTCCACAGTAAGCGCATCCTGTAATACCCGATCCTGGAGCTCTGCAGGCATTTCCTGCAGGATTATTATTACCTGTACCTGCGTAGTCACACGTCTCTCCGCTCTCAAGGATTCCATTTCCACAAACTGGCAAGCCTCCTCCGCTCGTTGGAATACATTCACATGCAATAGAACTTATAGCGCTGCAGACAGTATTAACAGGACAAGTTGGGCATATGGTATCTACAGAATCACTTATACAAATACCTTCGCTGCATGTACCACTTCTACATTCGTATGTGTTAATACATGCCGCACCATTGGTCATACTTATGCAAACCCCAGATTGAGCAATGAGATAAGCTTGAGACCCATCTCTCTTAGAATTTACTAGTACAGCACTTAGAATAAGTAGTGCGCAAAGTGAAAACCAACGTAAAGATACAAGTAATTTCATATTACCGTCCACTATACCAAATGCACCTCCTTATATGGAAATTAGTAAACTTGCATTAACTCGTAAATTACAACTTCCTACATTTACCGACATTATCCTCAAAACTTTGCACATCACAGAAGGAACCTTCCGGACAGAGAATTCCTGCAGACCCTCCACATGGAGTACCTAAAGAACCCGTTCCAAACGATGGATTTGAGCCAGATGACCCTGTTGATTTTAATTCAATAGAATTTAATACTTCAATAAAGTCCTCACGAAGGCGATCGGCATTTGCCCTTGTGCCAGGGCTAAACCGAAGATGAAGTATTTTCCCTTCTCTCTTAACCGCAACAATGTGTGTTCCTGATAAGTCATCTATCAGACGTGTGGCACGCGTTGCATCAACCACAATAGGAACTCCACCATCAGGAAGTAAGGTACCTACCTCTTGCCACACTGTTAGCAGTGCGCCGTCATCTTCTTCCTCTAGATGGAACTGATATTTTCCCTCGCGCTTAACCAGTCTCCACTGCACAGGGGTAGTAAGTGTTACTCCGATAACAGACAGGACATGTTCCTCCGAAGTTTCTTCGACATCGACAACAGACTCCGCAACGAGCACGGGGAGATCTTCTGGGTTGGTGTTGTGTTCAAAGTTCCCTCGAAGTGTGACACGCTTTGTCTGGTACTCTCGCAAATTTATGAGCGAACTTTCTGCGTAATACACATCAACACCTTCTTGCTCAATAATATGTGAACCTCTGCGAACAGCAGAAAGCTCTGCGGCTTTTAAAATACCGGTCACTGTTTGTTCACCACCGGGGAGGGGAGGAAGAACAGTTCCACCACACGACGAAAGGAGTGTTACCGAAAGAACCGATAGTAGGAACGTTGAGGACTTCATGATTATTTCTTCAACTCTTGGTCAAAGGCGTATACAGCACGACCAACACGCTTGAAGTATGGCATTTTCTGGAGGTTCAAGCTGATGGTGCCCACCTTAACGGTGCGCTGTTTAGCAACTTCTGAAATAATTTCTTTTTTGCTGAGTGGTCCTTTTTCGATGAGTATCTTCTCGATAACATCTGCAACTGTTCCAGGCTCGTATCCCCATTCTTTAAGGGCATAAAGTCCACGACCAATAAGCACAAACTGCGGATAGCGGATGAGCTCATTGTGGACTGCCTGTACTGTTACGTTTTTGTGATCGAATGCTGCGTCTTTGATGCGGTTTGCAATATCCATAAAGTGGAGAGGCTCACCAGTCTTTCTTAGGATAATCTCAACTTTGTCACGAATAGAACGAGGACGAACAAAACGCCACTCGGTAAGTCCCCATCCTTCGGAGATCTCACGGAGTCTTTCGTCAATTTCTAGACAACTTGCAATAAGCTCTCTGCTTGGTACACGACCATCAAAGAGGTTAAGTGCTTGGATTGCTGAGACGATTTCACCTGTTTGCATACAGTTCTTTCTTTTCTTAAGGATCTTTACAATGCTATTAACGATTACGGAGACATCATCCATTGCAAGGCTCTCAATTCTCCAGAAGGAGATAAAGCTATTTGCCCTGCTACCAGAGATCATATCAGGATCGATAGAGAAGCTTAGGCGAAGCACAGCTCCGTCTACATCTTTAGCTCCAACGATTCTTTTAAGGCATTCAGTAATAAGCCTGTCCTCACGAAGAAGACCTCCATTGTTACGTAGTATTTCTTTCGCTAGTCCGTTTACCTCGTCGAGACGGGTAGTTCTTACAGTCCTCTTAAGCTTAGAAAGAGCAATGCTCTCGATCTGACGAATACGCTCACGTGTGACATTAAAATGCTTACCAATCTTCTCGAGTGTCTGCTTCTGTTCACCATTTAAGGCGAACCTCTTTTGGATGACCATGGACTCCTTATCGGTGAGAACCATGAACAAACTATCGAGTAATTCTTGGAGATCCACTTGAATTTGTGGACCTGCATTTTTCTGTGCGGTGGCAGTAGCTTGGTCAGACATTGAGTGCTTAGGGGAGGAACAACCCTCGTTTTACCATAATATTGACAAGATTGAAAGATTTCACGCAAGCTCGTGTAGACGGATAGTTATAGTTATTGCGAACGTGCATTTGGTAAACGAAGATGTCCAATGAACAGGTAAAGGGATTTATTTTAAAGCATTTCCTATGAATGTCAACATTCATTATATTTATTTTCTCTGAAGCCATAGGGCAAGGATTTCGCATGCTGAAGCAGCATCTTTGTCCATATCACCCGCTTTTGGCGTTGTATAGCGCTCATCGAGTACTGAGCACGAAATTCCTTCATTTTTGAGCTTTTCCTGGATGTTCACAACGATTTTTGCCTGAGATCCTTCTTCACCAGAAAGAAGAAGGGGAAGGCCCAAAACTACTTCCTCTATAGACTTCTCAGCGACAATGTTCTGTATTGCCTCAATAAGCTCTTCTTCTGACTTATGTTGAATAGTTTCTAAAGAAAAAAGAATGTCATCCGTACTATCGGCAAATGCAACTCCTGTACGCCGAAGACCAATGTCTAAACCTAAGATTCGCATACTTAGAGTATAGGGACTTATTTCGTTGCTACCAGCTTTGCCATAGAAGACTTCTTTCGCGCAGCGGTGTTTTTGTGCAAGATGTTGATCTTTGCTGCCATATCAATAGCTTTGTATGTCTCAGAGAGCATTTTAAGTGCCTCATCCTTCTTTCCTGCTTTTACAGCATCCTCCATCTTCTTCATCATGGTTTTCATGTAGGTTTTGACAGGCTTACGACGATCCTGACGGACCGTGTTCTGTCTTGCGCGCTTAATTGCTGATTTGATCAATGGCATAACGGCGAAAGGTTAGAGAAAGCTAGGTTACAGGTCAAATAAATACTAGAAGGATTAATATACATAGAGCTGCTGGGTACTCAATCTTCCATTGACTATTAACACAAAATCAGTAGTATATCCGCATTCTTAAGCCATATGTGCGGAATATTTGGATATGTCGGCTCCCGGAATAACGCAGGACAACTTGTGGTGAAGGGGTTGAAGAATTTGGAGTACAGAGGGTATGACAGCTGGGGTGTTGCTTGCAAAGTAGGAGACGCCGTTCTTGTCGAAAAAGACATCGGTAAAATCAGCGCCGTAAACGAATCTGAGTTTGCACACGATTGTGGCATGGCGATTTCTCACACACGCTGGGCAACCCACGGAGGCGTTACTGCAATGAATGCTCACCCGCACCTCAACGAAGCAGGTACGATCGCTGTCGTGCATAACGGTATCATCGAAAACTTTCAGAGCCTTCGCAATGAACTCAAAGAGAAGGGGTACACCTTTAAGAGTGAGACAGATACTGAAGTGATTCCTTATATAATAGAAGAGGAGATGAAGACCACACCAGACTTCGCATCAGCCGTACGTAAGGCCTGTGCAAAGTTTGATGGTCGCTACGGAATCCTCGCATTCCACACAGAAAGCAACACACTGGTCGCTACACGAACAGGAAGCCCGCTCATTGTTGGAGTAGGGGAGGATGGCTACTTTATCGCTTCTGATATTCCTGCCTTCATGGAGCACACCAAGACTGTGCAGTATCTCGATGATGGAGAAATGCTCGTTACCGATGGGAAA
Source organism: Candidatus Peribacter sp. (assembly GCA_018652955.1). GTDB lineage: Bacteria > Patescibacteriota > Gracilibacteria > Peribacterales > Peribacteraceae > UBA2170. Next base: position 74,839 of record JABIBA010000001.1, read on the forward strand.
TCAATTCTATTTACAGACCTAGAAACTGGAGAGGAGCACCCAAAGAGAGAGATCGAAATTACATGGTCAGTAGAAGAGGCACAAAAAGGAGAATATGCACACTTCATGCTGAAAGAAATCATGGAGCAAAAAGACAGTATCGCTAGAGCGGTTAACCAAGACGACGATCAAATTAAAGTCATTGCTGATGCGATCAAGAATGCTCAAGGAACATTCCTTGTCGGTTCAGGAACAGCACACAAAGCATGTATGGCTGCGGAGTATTTCTTCTCTGTTATTGCAAAGCACCACGTAAACGTAACATCCGGCGGAGAGTTTAAAGTACATCACCATTTTCTTAAGCCCGAGAGCTTGATGATCGTCGTGTCTCAAAGTGGAGAAACCGCAGATACTCTAGAAGCGATGAAGGTTGCAAAGTCTAAAGGTGCCAAAGTACTGGCGATCGTAAACGCTGAAGGTTCTACTATCGATAGAGAAGCAGACTACACTCTACTGATTAATGCGGGTCCAGAACGCGCGGTAGCATCAACGAAGGCTCTTACAGGACAGATGGCAGTACTCATGATGATTGCTCATGCGATGAACGACAAATTGCACGAAGGAAAGACTCTTCTCCTTAATACCGTATCCAGTATTAACGACATGTTAAACCCACGCTACATCGACTTCCTAGAAGAAGTAGCGCAGGAAATTCAGCACCACGAAGATCTGTATATCATTGGAAAGAGTTGGAACTATCCTATAGCTCTCGAGAGTGCGATTAAGATCCAAGAGGTAAGCTACATTCACGCAGAAGGGTTTGCAGCATCAGAACTAAAGCACGGACCTATCGCCCTTATAGAGGAGGGGACTCCATGCATTGCACTCCTTGGAAACGACGAAGTTACTCCTGATATCATCAGTAATACTATCGAACTTAAAGCGAGAGGAGCACAGACTATCGCCATTGCCCCAGAGAATAACGAAGCATTTGATACATGGATTAAAGTTCCAGATGTAGGAGTTGCTCAAGCAATTGTAAATGTGATCCCTATCCAAGTACTTGCGTACTTCCTTGCAGTAAAAAGAGGAAAAGATCCTGATATGCCACGCAATTTGGCAAAATCCGTTACCGTTAAATAACTATGGCACTCAAAACTATTACATTTACATATGAAGGAGAAGCTCTGGAAGTTGGCGGAGTAATAGCAATGAACGGTATTGCAGCTCAATATGACAGTAGTACTATGACTGGTCAGTTTAGTGTTTTTGAGGAAGAAGCAGAGACAACAAAAAAGAAACTTGAAGCTCTAGGAGTTGTAACAGACATAGAAATAAAGCCATTTATGTAAAGGCTACTCCTCACTCGGTGCAATCCCGTAGTAATCAAACAGGAACGTAGCAATATCTCCAAATATAGGAGCCGCAGACTGCGAACCAAACTCAATGTCTTTTGCTTTCGGCCTATCAAATTTTACAAGCATCACAAACTTTGGATTGTCGATAGGACCATAGCCTGCGAACGATGTGATGTTTGCACCAGTACCTGCTTCGTATTTTCCACCAGGTCCCGCAATCTGCGATGTACCTGTTTTACCAGCGATGAGATATCCATCGACACTCGCACTGCGACCGAACCCTTGGTTAACTACAGAGGTAAGCATCGCGGTAATCGTATCGGATGTTTCTGCAGTGATGACTTGATCTACTACGTATGGCTTAGAGATATCGAACGTACCATCGCTATGTTCAATTGTATCGATGATAGAGGGACGCATAAGCTTTCCCCCGTTAGCAAGGGCTGACCACGCCGTAACAACTTGTAGGGGAGTAGCAGAAATTCCCTGACCGTACGCAGCAGTAGCAAGCAGTGCCTGAGACCACTTTTTCCACGGCAAGATTTCTCCTGGAAGTTCATCTTCCAATTCTATCCCTGTAATTTTACCGAAACCAAATCGATTGATCATACGGTGAAACAGTTTTTTACCAAGCTTCATCGACACAGAAGTCATGCACGTGTTAACAGAGAACTCTAGGCAATTAACCATCGTGACTTCTCCATAGACAGACTCCAACGCGTTTTTGATTTTATATTCATCCACTTCCACTACTCCTTCATCTAAGTAGGTGTCTTCTGGGGAAATTTCTCCTTGGTCAATAGCAATAGCCATAGTCACTGGCTTAAACACAGACCCAGGCTCATAGATTTCTTGCACAGCTCTATTGAGGTACGCACCAACACCAATATTATTTTTATATTTTAGCCAAAAGTCTGGCCTGCTCGTCGGGAAAATCTCTCGACGGTTATTCTCACCAACATAGAGATAGTAACGAACCATGTCTTCAAGTGGATACAACTCCTCAATGTCTTCTAGCGTATCTCGCGTCTTCTCTGTAAGACTGAGACGCCCCTCTGGTGTTAGGACATCATCGATGTAGGCCTTTACGACAAATTGATTAGTCACTGGGTGATACACCTCAGCAACAATCTCCGCTCGTTTTCTTTCGTCGAGATACCAGGGCTCTTTCTCGTACACGAGTCCGTAGTTATTACTATCAAATGTAGGGGCGTTGACCATGGCAACTATCCTCCCGGTAAAGGGATCCATAATAATGGCCTGTCCACTGTCAGCTTCGAATTCAACAACAGCTTCGTCCATAATCTGCTCTACCTTTTTTTGCACAAAGCGATCTAATGTCAAAATAATAGTATCTCCATCTTTCGGGTTAACAATAGATTGATCCCCCGTAAGAATCTGCCCCCCAGAAGGATCGGAAACTGTGGAGATCAAACCTTCTTGTCCTCGAAGTTCCAAGTTAAACGTTCGCTCTATTCCATACTGTGCCTCTTGAACAGTATTCAAAAACCCAACAACGTGTGAGCCAACCTTTCCATCGGGGTAGTAACGCCAATGCTCAGGTATCAATGCAACTGATCGCATCGGGTCATTGATTTGCTGAGCTGCCTCTCTGTTCACCGAATCACTTTTTAACTGGATCATTTCTCGATAGGACTGCAATTTCTTTTCACGAACTTTCAAAGCGAGATCCGGAGGAAGTTTTCGCATCACTGGAATATAACGAAGCGGACGAGACCGCATGATTCGTTTTATAGTGTCGCTATCCATATCTACAACATCAGAAAGGTCACGCGAATATCCAGGAATTTTTAACTGCGGTACATCTTCTGGATTCGCAAAAATTATTTTGGTATCACGCACCATATACACTCCCGGAATATTTAACTCAGACACTTCATCCATCTGCACTTTAGTAGCGCCATACACCAGAGGAACAAACGTCACACGTTTTTCACTTATGCGCTCTTCAATGTCTTTACGAAAAAGACTTTTCACTTCTTCAAAATCTGGAAGCTCATCCGAAGTCCCCACAGGAAGCCCTCCAACAATTGGCTCGAGAACAGCACCTGTCTGTAGTTTTTGGATTTGTAAAATAGGATCAAACGATGCGCTATAAAAGTCTGCAAGTTCAGTAGGACATTCTTTGCTCCCTTCTGTACACAGTCTATGAAACTCCTGTGTTACCAGTACATCCGAGAGTTGAGATGCTACAAAAAATGGGTCATCCGTAATAAGCGGATCTACATACACAAGGTCTAGTGTCGTATTGGTTGCAAAGATACTTTTCTCTCCAGTCTTACTATTTCGCGAAAGCACCTCTCCACGTTTGGCAGGAAGCACTACACCTCCGTAGTGTTGACTTTCGGCTAGTGTCCTATAGTCACTACCCTTAATAACCTGTAATTCAAGAAGTCTTGCTACGACAACTAGCAACAGAACAAGTAGAGCTGCATGCACAGTGACCATCCGCTGGTGGGCAGATCGCTTCCGTTGAGTCTCTGATAGAGTGCGATATCTTGGCATGTGGAGTGCGATAATAGCAGTTCTAGAGGCAAATACGGGCATAGTAATAAAACCCAAAATATGCTATAATATATAGATATGGAAACTGGTATAGATTGGAACAATTTAGGTGGCCCAGAGCTTCAAAAGAAGCTTGAGGAATACTGCACAGCAGAGGGTATTTCGGATATTCACTTCGCACCAGAAAAGGAGGATGTTCGCCTCGAAGTACGACTACACGGAATACTTGAGGAAATTTCTCGTCTTAGCCATAAAACCTATGAAGACTACGTCAGACAGATCAAATTCCTGAGTAAGCTTAAGCTCAACGTCACGAATATTCCTCAGGATGGACATTACACATTTGCACAAGGAGATCGCCGCGTGAACGTTCGTGTAGCTTCTATTCCATCTCGATTTGGAGAAAAGTTCACACTGCGTCTATTGGACCCAGATCGTGGAATCGTTCCTCTTGAGCAACTCGGTTTTGATGAAGAGATTTACAAGAAACTCAGTGATATTGTTCAGCTTCCAAACGGAATCTTCCTTATAACAGGTCCAACAGGATCTGGTAAAACCACAACACTGTACGCATTGCTTCAGACCATTGTTGGTAAAGACCGAAACATTATTACACTGGAAGATCCTGTTGAGTACGAGCTTAATGGAATCGTACAAAGTCAGATCGATTCCGAGCACGACTACACCTTTTCCTCTGGTCTTCGATCTATTTTACGACACGACCCCGATGTTATTTTGATTGGTGAGATCCGTGACTACGAAACAGCACAAACAGCTATCGATGCAGCCCTTACAGGTCACCTTGTTCTCTCTACACTGCACACGAACTCAGCAGTAGAAGCGATCCCTCGTCTGCTTGCTATGGGAGTAAGCCCATACACATTTGCACCTGCTCTTCGAGCAGTGCTTGCACAGAGGCTTGTACGAACACTCAAACCTGAATGTAAAGATGGAAAATGCGACCCAAGTAACAACAATAGCTATAGCGGGCGAACATCGCTTCCAGAACTTCTTGTAGCAACCCCTGCTATTCGTGAACTGATTATCGAAAATGAAACAGCAGAAACAATTCTCGCAAAAGCTAAAGAGGAAGGATACAAAACCATGAGTGACTGGGGAGAGATACTCGTCGAAAGACAGACTACAACAGAATCTGAAGTTAAACGTGTAACCATGTAAGCCATGACTGAAGATGAATCATCAGACTGGGAAAATAATCACATCTTTAGTGACCTAAACGAGCAACCGGCAACTAATCCCGATACAGACACTCCACTGCTAGATATAGTTCCAGTTACGAAAGGACCGTACAATAGTGCAGAGTGTTGCCTAGGAGAAGTCTTGAGATTAATGGATCCTGAAGAAAGTAACGAAGATAGCAATTTGCCGAAAATTTTAAAATTAGGAGCTCCCATAACTTCAGAAACTATTGGGGCAAGTCTTCCTGGTGGGTTATCTGGCACGATTGTTGAGCTAAAAAACCCAGATGATGTAGAGGATGAGGCATTCGTAGGTGCGATTTTTGATCATAAGGATGAGATATTCATCAGATGGCTAACACCAAAACAGTTTAAAGTTGTTGAGTAATCACTGAACACAAGGAGTCGACAACACTGCCTTGCAGGTTTTTGATGTTGCAGTATCATGTTTCTCCTATGAGACAAAGCAGACACCCACGGCGCAGACGTTACGGAGCAGAGCCAAAGCAAAATGTAAAACTGCGTAAGACGATTGTATTTGGAGCGTTGGTCTTCGTTATTCTCCTTCTTGGAGACAAGACACTCTCATTCTTTGGAGTAGGAAACACCATGCGTGCAACTGCTGCTGTACTTACCGTAGAAGATCGTGGCATCGTAAATGTTTCAGTGGATAGTGGCCCTCTTAAAAGAGCAGAGAACGACCTCAAGCTTTACGCAGGAGACACCGTCGTCTCTAGTCCAAGAAATTATGCAACGGTTGCATTTTACGATGGTAGCCAAGTGCGTCTCGACGAAAGTACACACATCAAGATTGCCGAAAGTTATAAGGGAAGAGAGGCAAGTAAGCTCACTGTCGAACTTGAAGAAGGAACACTTTGGATGGCTTCGCCGACACTTGATACATTCTCAGGTTCTATTGCACGCATAATCGTCAGTCCATTTATCAGTGCACAGATTCCTTCACAGGCAGAAGTGGTAATGACTCCACGCAGCGTCTCGGTATTTTCTTCGGATGGCTTGGGACTAGAAATTACTATTGCTGGAAGTGACCAGAAGGTAGTTATCGGAGAAGGGCAGCAATTCACACTTCCCGTTGGTGGTGAACAGGTTGCAGATCTGTACGAGCACCGAAACCCACTAGACCCTCAGCAACTGCTCTCTGACTTTGTAGAGAAGAGCCGTACACGATATGCCGCAACGGAAACACCAGATGAGCTTGTCGTAACAGGAACAGAGGAAGAGGCAGGGTCTGATATTCCGCTTACAGTAAACACTCCAGTAGATGGAACAACTGTAGAAACAGCTACAGTAAAAGTATCTGGCCGCATTGGGGAAGACGTCGAGAAAGTGCGTATTAGTGGATACCTCGCACAGGTAGATAAAGAGAGTGGAACCTTCGAGCAAGAGTTAACCCTTGCAGATGAAGATGAAGTTTCTATTACTATAGAAGCTGTAAATGATGCAGGAATAGTTATTGCAGAAGCCATTCGTACTGTAAATCGAAACCGTAAACCACCAGAAGCTCCTACCATCTTAAAGCCAGCTGCATCAGGAGAAACCTATCGCACAGCAAACCCAGAAATTGAGATCTCTGGAAAAGCTCCTCAAGGGGCAATCGGAATTCTGGTAAACGATTACAGACTACAACTCTTCTCACCTGGAAATACCGAATGGTCCTACCTCGCAAACGTGAAGTTTAATAACTTCCAATACGGAAAAAATGTCTTTGAGGTTATCGCTATTAACCGTGGAGGATACCGATCTGAAGCCGGAAAGATTATTGTTATTCTCGAAGAAGGAGCAGAGGAAGGAATAGTAGGTGACAACGAAGCAGAAGATACTGAAGAGGGGAGCACCAGAAGGCCTCGAACAGTAGAAGAGGCAGATCTCCCTAACAATCTTCCACTGATGCCGGGAAGCGTAACGATCTTCGGACCAACCAAAGGAACACCACACACAACATCAAGCCTCGAAACTCTTATTGAGGGAAACGTTCCACCAGAAGCTACTTCTGTCTGGGTAAATGGTTACAGATTACGACTCTTCGAGCAGGGCAAAGGATTCTTCAACTACATCGCCTCAGCAGAAATGAATACGCTAAAGAGAGGGGATAATGTCTACGACATTGTTGTGCGGTCAGAAGATGGATACATCCTCGATACCATCGAGTATAAAATAACGTTTACACCGTAAGACCTGTTTCTGAAAGTGCCTTGTTTATGGTTTCAGGCAGTGGCGCCTCTACCCTATGTGTTTTGTTGTCTGCTGGAGAGACAAAGCTAATTTCTCGAGCATGTAAGCAGAGCCCTTCAACCTTGTAAGTTTCAGTAACTTTTTTATTTGTAGGAGAACCATAGGGCAAATCTCCAAGAATTGGATGACCTATAGATGCCAAGTGCACTCTTATTTGATGCGTACGACCGGTGTGCAAGTCACACTCGAGAAGAGCGGTATCATTTGTGGAGTCGAGTACTCTGTAGGTAGTTTTTGCATCACGTGATACAGACGTTTTAAGTACAGACATCTTTGTACGATCTGTTAAATTTCGACCAATAGGTGCATCGATAGTCGCTTCTTTGTGCTCTGGAACGCCAGAGACAATCGCAAGGTACTTTTTGTCGGTAGTTCTCTCTTCGAATTGCTTCTGAAGGGCGGCGAAGCTGTCGTTATCTTTAGCGACGACCAAACACCCTGTAGTAGGTTTATCCAAACGGTGTACCAATGTGGAATCTGGAGAGAAGGGGATTTTACGCTCGGTAAAAAGGTGAGCTATTCCGTGTAATATTGTCGTCTCATCTTCTTCCATAGAATGCCCAGGGTGAACGGCGTAGCCTTCGGGTTTATTAATAACAATTACAGAATCATCTTCAAATAAGACTTCGAGCTTCAGATCTACTGGGTTGATATGTGATTCAAGATTAATGATTTGAGATTCAGATCCGTCATAGGCAACCGTGTCACCCTCTTGTAACTTATGTGATGTTTTCTTAAGAACTTTCCCGTTTACTGTTACAGATCCATCTTTAATAGCCTTCTGAATCTTCGACCGCGAAAGACTACTATCTTGAGCAGCAATAATAGCATCGAGCCGGCCAGAGGCATCTGAAGTGAATTCCATGCCGATATAGTGTATTAGAACGCTTATTTAAGCAACTATTCCATCTATTGACATATTATTACAATAGTATATTGTACTCTAACCGTTTTTTAGAAACACCGAGTATCCTTCATCCACCCTGCATTTTGCATGGGAACGTGTTTTTCTTTGTATTCACGGGCCTAGCTAAAGAATGCGGGTGCCGTGGAGGAAAATGTAGCGATGAAGTGAACGTAGTAGTGAGTGTTACGGGGTCATGTCCCCGACAATGGCAGCACCCATACTTTGAGCTCAGCCAAAGTAAACCACTACAATTGCCACCACAAGGAATGGCAGTGGATGAGGTTTGCATAAACAAAGTGCACCTCAATATGTTTAGTGGAAAACTCACTGTTGTCGTAAAAACGAGTAACAATAGTGAGGAATCTGTATTTGTGATGGTGCCTTCAAAGGGGAACCTCGTAAATATCAGCACTTTCGATGTTCGTATCGAAGAGTAGCTAACTCTCTACATACTCGCGGAACCTGCAGGTGATCTCCGGATCGCCTGCTTTTTTACTTTCTCTTCGTACGCTGCAAACGTACACTGCGTATATGTCCGAACTACTTACCAGAGGCGTCACGAACGTTACCCCGAAAGATCTTGCCGAAAAAAAGCTAAAAGCTGGTAAGCCCATTCGTGTATACCTAGGAATCGACCCAACAGGAGCTCATTTGCACCTTGGGCACAGTGTCCCTCTACGGAAGCTTCAGGCATTTGCAGAAGCTGGGAACGAAGTGGTTTTTCTGATCGGAAGCTTTACCGCAATGATAGGGGACCCATCCGGACAAGATAAAATGCGAGTAGCACTTACAAAAGAAGATGTAGAAAAGAACTTTGAGGAGTACAAGAAGCAAGCTGAGAAAGTATTGGATTTCTCAAAAATTGAAATTCGCTACAACCACGAGTGGCTCGAAAAGCTTGGCTTTGAAGACATAGCAAAACTCGGTAGCCATATCACAGTACAGCAAATGCTTGAGCGCGATATGTTTGCAAAGCGTATCAAAGAAGGAAATTCGATAGCGATCTCTGAGTTTCTCTACCCGCTAATGGTGGGATACGATTCTGTTGAACTGGACGTCGACTGCGAACTTGGAGGAAACGACCAGTACTTTAATATGCTCGCAGGTCGCACATTGCAAAAGGCATTGGGGAAGAGAGAGAAATTCGTACTAACTACAAAGCTTATCGAAGGAACAGATGGCCGCAAAATGAGTAAGACGTACGATAACTGTATTTACTTAGATGACAGTGCAAATGACATGTTTGGAAAGACAATGTCTGTTAACGATGATCTTATGGAAGTGTACTTCGAGTGTTGTACGGATGTTCCTATGGACGAGGTCAAGAAGATCCTATCTGGAAGTCCTCGTGATGCCAAAGTTCGCCTCGCAAAAGAAATTGTCACGTTATACCACAGCGCAGAGGAGGCAGAAGCTGCAGTTGCCAACTTCGATACTGTTTTTAAAGATGGGGGAGTTCCAGACGATATGCCAGAGGCGAAGGTAAAAAAAGGAAGCACGGTAATTGATGTATTAGTAGATAATGGATTAATCGCTTCTAAGTCCGAAGCCCGCAGACTTATCGAGCAAGGTGGTATCAAAAAAGATGACGTCGCCATCGACTCTATCGACGCTTCTGCCGAACCAGGAGTTTATAAAGTAGGGAAGAGGAAGTTTATAAAGATTTCTATATAAACATGACAACCCCAATCTCAAAAGAACAGGCAGAAGAACTCATGCACGACATTGTCCAATGGCAAGTCGGTGACGAGGGAAAGGTCATTGCAAAGACCTTTGACTGTAAAGATTTCCAGAATGCTGTGGTACTAGTAAACCAAGTGGCAAAGCTTTCAGAAGAGCAGAATCATCATCCTGATATCTTCATTCATAGCTATAACAACGTTACTATCAGCCTTACAACACACGCAGCAGGTGGCCTTACTGAAGAAGACTTCATCTTAGCTGCAAAGATCGACGAGCTTTAAAAAAACTTCGCAACCCCGGGTCGGGCGATTGGGGCTGCGAAGCGAGAAGCAGAGAAATCTCTGCAGGACGTTTGCTTTAGGCTACGGCGGGTGCCGCTGTTTGACGCACAATTGCATCAGTTACCTCCTTTCAAGTCGTACCGCCTCTTGCGAGGCTAATTTCCGAAGTCGGTCAGCAGATTTTTCGCATAACACCTCCTTTCTCGTATCTTGGGAGACTGTTCTGGCACTCAAACCAAACGCTATATGCAGCGTACTGATCTAGCGGTACCCGTCAAGGATCTAGACAAGTTTTATAAACTTTTTGGCTACAGGCTAAGCATGTAGACCGGTACATACGCTGCAATCACGATAAGCACGAGAGAGGTAACGAATGCGTAGCCGACGTTTCTAGTATCACGGGACATACTTACTATGACGAACGAACCTGCCAGCTCTTACATAATTCATACACTTTAATGTACAATACTTTTCCTATGACAACTCTTCTCCTTTCATTACTACTAACACCGGCAATTTCTCTAGCGCAGCAACCAGAAATGACTCTGCGAGATCATGCAGTACTTCGTGCTGTTGAGCGCATTGGTATCGGTACTGACTTCGGTATTCGTACCCAAACCATTCGTCTTGGACACAATGTCCGCACACGCCGGATGTCTCCACGTCGCACAAGAAGTTCTACAACAGGAAAAGTTCTTTCTGTAGTCGACGGTAGCCTACTAGAAGTGAGACTTTTCGATGGAAGAACAGTTACAGTACGTACTCTTGGCTCAGAAGCACCACTTCTAACATCTGGAACAGATAAAGAGCAGTGCTTTGCACTTGAAGCAAAATCTAAGCTTGCTCAAATGGTCCTCGGAAAAAACGTAGAACTCGAGAAAGACAGAAACTATAACGGAGACAATTACGGAAGATGGCTACGGTATGTCCGTCTAAACTCTCTCGATATTGGTAACTGGATGATTGGCAACGGTAATGCATTTGCCGATAGTCGCAATGGTCACCGCAGACAAGCGAGCTACCACGCGTCGCAAGAAGAAGCGATGGATTACGAGCGCGGACTCTGGGGACACATCTGCGAATACAACGACGATCTTGATACTATCGAAGCACTTCAGTAATAAAACTGTTGTAATTTTGAACAACAGCTTTATGATAGATCTCCTATGGGAACAGCTGCTTTGCAACATGTCATTCAATCCGTTGGGCTCGATGCCGAAGAGGCGAAGCTGTATATAGCAGGCTTAAAGCTTGGAACCTCGCCAGCAAGTGCTTACGCAAAAAACACAGGTTTTAATCGTATTACGACGTATAACCAACTCGAAAAGCTTACCAAACGCGGAATATTTTCTGCTGTACGCAAAAAGAATGCAAAGTGGTACCAACCAATCTCCCCAGAAAAGCTCAGCATAGAAGCCCACAAGAATGCAGAGTCTCTAGAGCGTGTACTGCCAGATTTGCGAGGACTTATGGGAAACCATCATAGGACGCCTAGAGTTCGATACTACGAAGGTGCAGAAGGTGTGCGTGATGTCTATAAAGATACGCTCTCTGCACAAACCGATATTCTCAACTTCGCAAACTCCGATATTATCCGAAGTTTCTGGAAAGGATACGACAAAGAGTATGTGGCTCAGCGTGTAAAGAAGGGGATTCACCTCAAGGGTATCGCTCCAGATGACGATGCAGGAAGAAAGGTGCAAGGCAAAGACAAAGAGAGCTTCCGAGAGATTCGCCTGGTATCTGTTAAGGAATTCCCGATAAATAACGAAATTAACATCTACGACAACAAAGTAGCTATCATCTCGTTTTCAGAAGATGAAACTGAGGTATTTGGCGTTATTATCGAAAGTAAAGAGGTGGCACAGACACAGAGGCAAATTTTTGAAATGGCATGGCGATTTGCAGCACTCGGAGAAGGCGCCAGAAGGAAAGAAAAGATCGATGCAAAAGAAGGTGTAGCGAAGATCAGAAAAGATCAGCTCATCATGTTTGAGTAAAACTGCAACTGTTAATGTTTTGAACAGTTTTTGAAGCTCATCCTTACACCCCTTCATAAACAATCCTGATAACTAGATTAGCCTGTTTACTACGTAAACAGCGTTCTCTTTGCATGCAAACACCTATTGCGATGTTATTGAAATACACGTACAAATTTATGATATCTATTTTTTACCGCATATCTATGAAATCATTACGCGAGTTACTAAACGGAGGATTACCAAGTGCAGAAAAAATTACACAATACAGGCAACTGCCAAATTTAGTTGATTCCTTAAAAGGAAAACACTCATCTGCACTTCAAGGTGCACTTGAAAAGCATCCTGAACTTAGCCAAGCATGGACAGTCATTCAAGACTCTGCACATCCTGACTCGACCACTCCTTTAAATTCAGATTTGTGCCATGCGAGAAGACTTATGGTCGCAGATCTTATCTCTGCAACAAAAACAGGGGATCTTGTAAATGTAGATGCATAAAGCCTACTTTCTTCTTCTGCGAATCCAACTAAGTCCACCGGCAGCTCCAGCACCGACAATTGCAACCGCAGCAGGTCCTGTATCTCCTACAGGTCCTTGTTGCTGTACAATTGGGCGAAGCTGAGCAAGTGGTAGCTGGTATGGAAGCTGTTGGAAGTTTGGATACTGAGGGAAGCCATACTGCTGAGTATTTTGGAATTGCGGGAACGCAGTGTTTGAACCTAGGGGATACTGTGAATTCTGAAGAGGATCAGTCGTATCTGAAGCAACCTGTGTAGCACCTCCTTCAGTTTTACAGTACCTATCACATCCATCACCATTGAGACGGTTTCCGTCATCACACAGCTCTGCAAGGTCTATAGTGCCATCTCCACAACGAGCAGCGCTACATCCAGGCCTACAGAGAGCATTTGGAGCTGCAGAGTTGCGACGGCCATCATCACATTCTTCTCCAGGGTCAACGTTTCCATCTCCACATGTAGTACTTAAGAAACGGCAGCGAACACACTGGTACGGAAGAGTGGAATCATGTGATGAGTTTTCACACTGCTCTCCAAGAAGCGTTTGCACGACACCATCTCCACAAATTCCAATCTCAAGAAGACAGGTAGAACTACAACCATCATTGTCTCGTGCATTGCTATCATCACACTCCTCACGGTCTTCAAGTGCTCCATTTCCACAGATACTTGCAGCAGCTACGAGAGGTTCTTCTTTGCAGTTGCTATCACATCCATCGCCATTGTCTCGGTTGCCATCTTCACATTCTTCACCTGGGTTCTTTATGCCATTTCCACAGAATGTGTCGCGAACAATAGGGGAGAAGCACTTGCCTTCGAGACATATCTTTTCTCCAGGGCAATCTCCATCGATGTTACAGGAATCTGGAGAAGAAACAGAGAACGCTGATGACGAACTATCCGGATCACACTGAGAATCAATCTTGCAACCATGTGCTCCAGAGCCTTGGACTTCAAGGCAGCGACCATTTACACACTCAGCATGTGTCCTGATACCACATTCAAAGAATGGGCTACAAGCATCTATTCCACCTCCAGGAATAAGTTCACATGCGCTATCTAAACATGCAAGATGGAACTCCGTTCGGAATGATGAGCTTAAGTCCCCAAAGGAGAATGAACTTGAAGAAGAAGAAATATCAAATGATAAAGAAGACGATGAAGATGAAGATGATACTTCTAAAGAAGAGGAGGATGAGCTAGGCGACACACAATCAAATTCTTCGAAGAGGCTACATAGGTCTTCTCCCGCTCCCTCGACGAGGGCACAGGCATTGTTCCTACATTCAAGATGGAACTCTGGAATTGGGATACTACTAGATAGACCAAGCGAACTCGATGAGCTACTTCCGCCGTCACACTCATCATTTCCAGAACATGCATCTTCTCCAAAGATTTGAAGCTCTATGCACTGATTTAAAATACAATCAGATCGCAAACTCAAACAATCCTCATTGGCATCACACGTATCTTCCTCGGCCCCAATAGCAACAATACATTGCTCCTCGAAGCACTCAAGGTGAATGTCGTCTCTACAGTCATCATCATCTGTACAGGTATTTGACCCCGGACCGAAGAAAGACTTGCACTGCTGGTCTTCACATTCTAAGTGTGTTCTCTGCTCACATTCAAAGTCGATCGTGCAATCGTCTTCCTGAGCACCAGGCAAGAGTACACAGGCATCGTCTTGACACTCAAGATGGAAATCATCTGTACAGTCAGCCTCAGATCCACACTCGTCATCACCTGGACCGTCGACATAAATGCACTGCTCTAGTACGCACGAAAGGTGCTCTACTATGCCTTCACAGTCAGCATCTACTACACAATCATTCGGTCCTGCTCCAGTAACAAGAGTGCACTGCTCATTCTCACATTCTAGATGCGTATCTCCTCCACACCCAAACCGAACACTACATTCATCGTCGGCATCTCCAGCGACAAGAACGCACGCATCACCTTCGCACTCAGTGTGGAATAGAGACTCACAATCTGTATCAGTGTCACAGAGATCAACTCCTCTACCAGACGCTTCTGTGCATTGTAAATTTTCACATTCAAGGTGAGTGCAATCGGAATCAACGAGACAGAGGTTTTGCCCTCCACCCTCTACAAGGATGCAAGCATCATCTTGGCAATCCAAGTGAGCACACTCACTATCATCCGCACATTCATCATCTCCGACTCCATAGGTGACAACACATGCAAGGCCGCGACATTCTAGATGTGTATCAGGATCGACACAGTCTGCAATGTTAAGACACTCATTGTCACCAGGCCCATCAAATAGTACACACTGCTGCTCATCACACTCTGTGTGCTGCCCACAATCAATTGTAGAAGAACACTCGTTTTCTCCAGATTCCAGAGAAATCAAACATATGTTTCCCTCGCAAATCGTGCGCCCAGCACTGCATCCAAGGAATGGATCACAGAGGTCTTCGCCACCACCAGGAACTAGTATGCAACTTTCCAAAACGCAATCTAAGTGGAACTGACCTTCTTCACATTCACTATCGTTATTACACTGGTCTAACTCATCACCGGGAACAAGCTGACAAGCATTATCTCTGCATTCAAAGTGGAATTGAGTTTCTGTACAGCTTGCATCATTAGTACATCTATCAGGTTCGTTACCTGCAACTGGGACACAGGCATTTTCTCTACAATCAAGATACGTATCTGGCGTTCCGCAAATGTCATCTGATGTACACAAGTCCTCTCCGTCACCTGGGATAAGTGTGCACGCTTCGTCTCGGCATTCGAGGTGGAACAGGCAGTCATCTGTAGTTCCACAATCATTTTCCCCTGGAGTATTTACGATGACACATTGATTAGCCTGACACTCCGTGTGCTGGCCGCAATCAATAGCCGAAGAACATTCATTAGGTCCAGGATCATTAACGATGACACACATATTCAGCACACAAGCGAGACGCTCAGTATTACATCCGAGAATTACATCACATTCATCATCGTCTTCTCCTGCAACAATAACACACGCGTTATCTTGGCACTCTGTATGGAAACCAGCACAATCTGCATTGGATCCACAGGTATTTGGTCCGGGTCCAGGAACCACAGCGCACATGTTTGAAACACACTCAAAATGTTCTTGAGGTCCAGGTCCAGGTCCAGGAGTTGGAGCAGGTCCGGGTCCAGGTCCAGGTGGACAAGTAATAACACAATTTATACTGCTTTTTGGGCCACAAATCTTTCCATCATGTGTTCCACCTTTTTCGAAGCACTCTTCCTTTGGAATACAGAATGTTCCAGGTTCACACGGTCCAGGGCCAGGGCCAGGACTTGGCGGACAACCAATAAGTGGGTCGCACTGATTAGGTCCTCCACCTGCAACAAGCATACAAGTGTTCCAAATACACTCTAAGTGAACAGGGGGCTTACTTGTAGAAGAGCTAGAAGAAGAACTGGAACTGCTTGTTGGTGGTGTACAGTTAGGAAGACATTCCGTTGTAGAGTCATAACACGTCCAGTTTCCCGAAGGACAACAAATTGCTTGCTCTCCAAGACAGTTCGGATGTGTATTTAGGTCACACGGTATTGAAATTGCAGAACTCGAATAAGAACTAGAACTAGAACTCGATGATGAACTTGGAGGGCATGGACATTCCAAGAAAAACTTGAAATCAACATCTAGTGCTCCACCATTAGGGGCAACACTAATATTAATATCGTGATCTCCAGGAGTTACGGTAAACGAACCAGTGTCCCATTCTTTTACATATATAGGTCCGTTACAACTAAAGTCATTGTAATTATCATTAATCGCTGCCCTAAAAATACTAGGGAAATTACCAGGATTAGTAATGCTGACATTCGCATTGTATGTAATTCCTCGAAACTCCGCAGATATTTTACAACCCGCCATTGGAACATTGATAGTATATGTTCTGGTTCTCGTCCCGCAGGTAAAGTTCGATGTACTCGGAGGTCCTGAACATCCTCTCTTTCCATTCTCAAGACATTTTGCAGAGTACCTCTCCAAGAGAACTGGAGACTGCCCACATGTAAGTGCACTAGAACTCGAACTCGAACTTGGTGAACTAGAACATTTTGGAGGAGGGGCGCACCGGAAAACATGTCCCTTGCCACCCTTAGTACCAACCATGACAGCGCCACCGTGTCCGCGTACAGGTTCTACTGCAACAGACACTCGCTCGGTTGGGTCGTAGACAACACGGCTTTCAAAGCCTGGGAAATCAAAACTATTTATAAGACCAATAATCTTATTATCCAAACGAACATCAGGCTCACTGAGTGTACGCACAGGAGGAACAGGTGCACAGAAACCACTACGCACTACAGGTCCTGGGTCTATTTGATGTCGTCTTCCATTTGCCAAACAGCCATAAGTTTTACCTGCACTGTAAGAAATATTTATAAAGTCTAGATTATCTAGATCTCGCAGTACTTTGCACGTGATAGGGCCAGGTCCACACGCATTAACAACCTGAGCTGTCATCGTTGAAGTATCACTTCCTGAGAAGAAACTGAGTAGACTCCCAAAGAAATTTTTAAAGTTTGTAATAAATCCTGGGGAATCATCACGCATTGTTACAACAGGAGCGGTAGGAATAGTTCCATCCGGATACGTTCCACTGACACTTGGATCCCAACAGTTCCAGCTACCATCTGGGCAACACCGCGTATTCGCTCCAGGAACACAGGTTGGAGGAGGGGTAAATGGACACATGTTCGGGAACGATGTACTGGAGCTAGAAGACGAACTACTACTTGAACTCGTCGATGGAATCGTAAATGAGAAGGAACTCGAAGAAGACGAGCTGCTACTTGAACTCGTCGATGGAATCGTAAAGGAGAAAGAGTTTGAAGAAGATGAGCTGCTACTTGAACTCGTCGATGGAATCGTAAAGGAGATAGAGCTTGAAGAAGACGAACTCGTAGGGCCAGGACCTGGGCCAGGAGTCCCAGGGCCAGGAAGATTCACAGGACAAATACACTGTGTTACTGCTCCAATATCTACACACATATTACTCCAGCAAGAGACCTTATCTCGAACACATTTTCCAGCAGGAATACAACGGAAAGATCCATCGCTTTCGAAGAAGCAGTAGTTATTTACCAAAGGTCCTTGGCAAGGATTTGGATTTGGCGGAGCACACTGATTATCCATTGTACAAAATCCAGTTCCAGGGCCAGGGCCAGAGACTGTACCAGGGCCAGGGCCAGAGACTGTACCGGGGCC